>NZ_JCALDW010000005.1:0-289294 GCF_059813065.1 Mycobacterium sp. NGS24 | reverse complement strand
CTTACAGAGTCAGACGTTCGCTGTTCGACGTGTGTGGAATATTGCCTGGGAGGGCCGCGCACGCGTGGCCGATATCGCTTGGTTGCTAGGTGCCGTTCGGCCCGTTGCTGCCCGGAGCGCCTGCGACGCCGCCCGTACCCGGAGTGCCCGGGAGACCGCCGGTACCGCCTGTACCAGGGTTACCGTCGGTGCCGCCCGTGCCGTCGGTGCCGCCGCCCAGGCCAGTTCCGCCCGTGCCGCCGCTGGCGTGGTTGCCGCCCGCGCCACCGTTGGCGCCGTTGCCGGCCCCTCCACCGATGCCGGTGCCCGTCGGGTTGCCACCGCCGCCGCCGGCACCGCCGTTCCCGCCGGCACCGGAGTTTCCGGCGTCTCCACCGATCCCGCCGCCGTTGCCGTCGCCGCCGTCGCCGCCGGCACCACCGATGCCGCCCGAGGCGGCCGTACCGGCATTGCCGCCCTTACCACCATTCTGGTTGGTGCCAATGCCATTGCCGCCTTTACCGCCGGTACCCGACGTGCCGCCTGAGCCGCCCTGCCCGCCATTGCCACCGACTGCGCCTGCGGTGGTGTCGGTGCCGGCACCACCGTTACCGCCAGCACCACCGGCGCCGCCGGCACCGCTGGCACCACCGTTGCCGGCGATGCCGCCGGGGTTGGACCCGCTGGATGCGTTGCCGCCGTTGCCGCCTGTACCGCCGCCCCCGCCGGTGCCGCCGGCACCGCCGTTGCCCCCGGCACTCGCCGCCCCGTTGGTGCCGCCGCCGATCGCGGTGCCACCGGACGCGCCATCGCCACCGGCACCACCCGCACCAGCGTTGCCGCCGACGCCACCGTCTCGTCCCGCGTTGTTAGCAACCGTGTTGCTGTTTTGGCCAGCACCGGCATTTCCACCGGTACCGCCGTTGCCGGCGGCGCCACCGGTCCCGGCGCTACCCGCGTGACCACCATTCTGGCCATCGCCACCGGCACCCGCGTTACCGCCGGCGCCTCCCTTGCCGCCCGTACCACCGTTGCCACCAGCGCCACCAGTCGTACCGCCACCGTTGCCACCGGTACCCCCGGCGGAACCAATGCCACCCTTGCCACCGCTACCACCAACGCCACCGTCGGTAGTCGCGGTGCCGGTACCGCCCGTACCACCGTGGCCGGCATCCCCACCAGCGGCCCCGTTACCGCCGACACCGCCGACGGTGCGGTTGCCGGTGCTGTTACCGCCGATGCCGGCAGTCCCGGCGTTACCACCGTCGCCGCCGTCGCCGGCATTACCGGCGGTGCCGTTGTTGCCAGCCCCCAGGGCCGTACCCGCGGCACCGCCGTTGCCGCCGTCTCCGCCCTTGCCGCCGCCGCCCGCGTTACCGCCGGCGCCACCGGTGGTGCCGCTGGTTCCGTTTGTACCGTTACCGCCCTGGCCGCCTTTACCGCCGTTTCCGGCCTCGCCGCCATTACCCGCGTCACCAAGGACGGATCCGCCAGTACCGCCCGCACCACCGTCGCCGCCCCGGCCGCCGGTACCGCCAGCGGTTCCGGCGGTGCCGCTGGTAGTACCGGCGGTGCCGGTCGCGCCGTTGCCACCGCTGCCACCGTTACCGCCGTCACCGTGCGAACCGCCGGCGCCACCCTTGCCGCCGTTGCCGCCGGCCGCACCGTTGGTGTTCGCGCCGTTGTCGAAGCCATTGCCACCGTTACCGCCGTGCCCACTGTTGGTGGCATCGGCTCCATCAACGCCGTCGTTGCCGACGGTCGAGCCAGTGCCCGCCGCGCCACCGGTACCGACCGCGCCCGCATCGCCACCCTTACCGCCATTGCTGGCGTGGATGTTGCCCGCCGTGCCGTTGGCGCCGTCGCCGCCGTCACCGCCAAGGCCCGCAGCACCGCCGGCACCGCCGTCTCCGGCAGCACCCTGGGTTCCCGCCGTGGCAGTACCACCGTTACCGCCGGCGCCACCCTCACCACCGGCGCCGCCGGCACCACCGGCGCCACCGACTGTGGTCGGGTTCGTCGAGTTGGCGCCGGTACCGCCGGTTCCGCCTTGTGCGCCGGCGCCACCAGTACCGCCTGCGCCGCCATTGCCAGACACCGAGCCGCCGGCCCCGCCGTCACCACCGGCACCACCGAAACCGCCGCCAACACCGGCGCCACCGGCGCCGCCCGAGCCGACCCCGGCCGCGCCGGCCGCGCCCGTCAGACCCGCACCACCGGTGCCGCCCGCGCCACCGTTGCCACTCGCCCCCGCATCACCGCCGTGACCGCCGGCGCCACCGCCGGCCTGACCCATACCGCCGACACCGCCGGCGCCACCGTCACCAGATGTCGCACCGCCGGCACCGCCGTGACCGCCAGCACCGCCGAGACCCGCCTTCGATCGACCGAGGCCACCCTCGCCACCGATGCCGCCGGTACCTGTTTCCCCGCCGGCGCCACCGGTGCCACCGGCACCACCGTTGCCGGCCTGCGCCCCGCTGTCGCCACCGTGGCCGCCTGCGCCTCCGGCGCCGGTGCCGTCGCCGGCACCACCGTGGCCACCGGCACCACCGCTACCCAGCACACCGCCGGCACCACCGGTGCCGCCCACACCACCGGCGGCGTTCGACCCGGCGTCGGCGGCATAACCGTCGCCACCGACACCACCGTCGCCGCCATTGGTGGCGGCAGCGCCAGTAGCGCCGTTCGGACCACTACCGGCGCCGCCGCTGCCCTTTGACCCGCCGGCCCCACCGGAACCGGCGTTACCGCCCTGACCGCCCGTGCCGCCGTTGACGCTGCCCGAGTTGCCGTCACCACCGAGACCACCGGTGCCACCGACACCGGCCGCGCCACCGTCACCGCCGGCGCCTCCGGCGCCGAGCGCACCCGCAACCCCCTTGGCAGAGGCACCGCCGATACCACCGTTACCGCCGGCGGCACCCTGCCCGCCGATGCCGCCCTGGCCGCCGGTACCGCCGGTCCCTCCGCCGTCAGCGCCGTCCGCGCCAACACCACCGGTGCCACCGACACCGCCGTCACCACCGGCACCACCGGCACCACCGGCACCGCCGTTGCCCGCCAGCGACCCGGCCGCACCACCGGCGCCGCCGTTACCGCCGATACCGCCGGCCTGGCCCGTGTCGCCAACCAGACCCGTACCACCGGTCGCGCCCTGGGCGCCCGCGGCACCGGCCCCGCCGGCACCGCCGGCACCACCGTTGCCTACCGAGCCACCCGCGCCACCCACGCCACCATTACCGCCGGCTGCACCGGTCACCGTGCCCGCGGCGGCGTTGTACCCGTCGCCGCCGGCACCGCCGTTGCCCCCGTTGGTGGCCGCGGCGCCCGCGGCGCCATTCGCGGCAGCGACGGTCCCGTTGCCGTTCAATCCGCCGGCCCCGCCGGCCCCGACGGTGCCGGCGTTACCGCCGAGCCCGCCTGCGCTGCCATGGATGTTGGTGATGGTGCCATTACCGCCGTGACCGCCGTCACCGCCGAGGCCGGCGTCACCGCCGGCACCACCGGCACCGCCGGCACCCAGGTTGCCGAGCGGGTTCTGTGCCAGGCCGCCACGACCGCCGCCGCCGCCTTGGCCGCCGGCTCCGCCGACCCCGCCGGTACCGCCGATCTGGGACGGGTCAGCTGCGTAGGCGCCGACTGCGCCGGTGCCGCCCTGCCCGCCAATGCCGCCCTGGCCGCCGGTCCCGCCAGAGCCCGCCTTCGTACCGGCGTCACCGCCGGCACCACCGGTACCACCGTTGCCGCCGGTACCACCGGCACCACCGGTTTGGGTTGGGTCGGTGCCGGTTGCACCGATGGCACCGTTGCCGCCGGCGCCGCCCGCGCCGCCGTTGCCTACCAGACCACCGGCACCACCACGGCCACCGTTACCGCCATGAGCCCCTGGCGTGACGGCGTTCCAGCCCGCGCCACCGGTGCCGCCGTTGCCGCCAGTCAGGGCTGCGGCGCCTGCGGCACCTGTTGCTGCGGCGGTGGTCCCGGTGCCGTTCAGTCCGCCGGCCCCGCCGGCCCCTTGCGCACCGGCGTTGGCGCCCTGGCCGCCTACGCCGCCGTTGCGGACGGCAGCGTTACCGGCGCCACCTGTCCCGCCGTCACCACCGAGTCCCGCAGCACCGCCGTTACCACCGATTCCACCCACACCGGTGACGCCACCGGTGCCGGAACCCAGCGCGGTACCCGCGGCGCCTCCTGCCCCACCCTGACCGCCGGCGCCACCCGAACCGCCGAGACCGCCAGCCCCACCGGTAGCACCGGCGACTGTCGCGTCGGCGCCCTTGGCGCCGGTCCCACCGGCTCCGCCGAGCCCTCCGGCACCGCCGGCTCCGCCGTCACCGCCGTTGCCGGATGTCGTGCCACCGTGGCCACCGGCCCCGCCGACACCGCCGGTGCCACCGACCACTCCAGCACCGCCTGCACTACCGGGGGCGAGCCCGTTCGCACCCGCGGCGCCGGCCACGCCGGCGCCGCCGTCACCGCCGGCACCACCGTTCGCGGTCGCACCGCCGTCACCACCGGCACCACCGGTCCCGCCGACCACACCCACGCCGCCGTTCCCGCCCTTGCCGCCCGCGCCGCTGCCGTCGCCGGCACCGCCCTCACCACCGGCGCCACCGTGACCGACCGCCCCGCCATTACCGCCGACACCGCCGTTGCCGCCCGCCGCGTTGGAGCCACCGGCGGCGGTGAGACCCGCTCCACCCGTACCGCCGTTACCGCCGCCGGTTGCCGCAGCACCGGCGGCGCCGTTTGCCGCACCGAGTGAACCCGCCCCGCCTGCACCGGCGATGCCGGGGTTGCCACCCACACCACCGGCACCGCCGTTGGGGGTGCCGATGTCGCCAGCGCCGCCGTCACCACCTTCGCCACCGAGCCCGGCCACGCCACCGGCGCCACCCACACCGCCGGCACCGAAGATGCCCGTGCCACCGGCGGCACCACCCGCACCGCCATTACCGCCCTGGCCTCCGCCGCCACCCGTCGCGCCGGCGACGACGGCGTCCGCACCGTCACCACCGAATCCACCAGCACCACCGACGCCACCGGCACCGGCCGTGCTGAATACCAGCCCTCCGTTGCCGCCCCGTCCCCCGGTTCCACCGGTGCCGCCGGCGATGGCCAACGACGGGTCACCTTCACCACCGGCACCGCCCACGCCGCCGGCACCACCGGCGCCGAAGAAGCCGGCGTTTCCGCCCATGCCTCCGATACCACCGGTCAGACCGGCGGCGGCACCGATGCCGCCGGCACCGCCCATACCGCCGTTGCCGTACAAGATCCCGCCGGAGCCGCCATTACCGCCCTGGGCGCCGGCGCCGCCCGTACCGCCGATGCCACCACTGCCGAATAACCCGGCGGCCCCGCCGTTACCGCCGACCTGTCCCACAGCACCGGACCCACCGGCACCACCATTGCCCCACAGCAATCCGCCGGCACCACCGTTGGCGCCGGTGCCCGCCGCACCGTCGGTGCCGTTGCCGATCAGTGGGCGACCCAGCAAAGCCTGCGACGGTGCGTTGATCAGGTCTCCGACGAGCCCGAGCGGGCTGGCGGCGGCCGCCTCGGCGCTTGCGTAGGAGCTACCTGCGGCGTTCAACGCCTGCACGAACTGCTCGTGAAACGCCTGGGCTTGGTTGCTCAGCGTTTGATACCCCTGCGCGTGCGTCCCGAACAACGCGGCGATGGCCGCCGACACTTCGTCCTGGGCCGCCGGCAGCAGCGAAGTGAAGGGGCTGGCCCACGCACCGTGGGCCTCGGACATCGACGTGCCCAGACTCTCCAGGTTCGTCGCGGCGAGGGCGAACAGATCCGGGGCAGCCACCAAATACGACATCGCTGAAACTCCTGTGGTTCATAGCCGACGAGGTCACTCGGTTTGGGAATGTACATCTTCGGTAAGCGAAAACACCAGATGCTGAAACGGGAATTTCCAGATTTTTCTATCTCGCCGATTCGACGACTGCCTCCGCGCCCCTGCGCGCCAACCGCGCAGATGTTTGCGGGAGCCTGAAGGATTCAACCTTCAGCTATCCATCTTGGTGGGTCGACTCACACGGTCACTGACGTGAGCGATAAAGTGTTGTACGCCAACACTTTTCAGTTCATCAGTTATCTCGCAGTACCGAGCGGCCTACTGACGCCAGTTGAATAATTATTGTCAATAGCGTCAGAAACCAGCAGGGAAAGCGACTCGTCTGACACCGCCGTGACCGGGCGTAAAGTTTGCTGTGTGCCGCACTACCGCCTTGGGATTGCGAAGTGGCGATTGACAAATTTTCTCGGGAGTGTCACGGCAACGGCACGACGCAGAGCCAGCCAAACGGTTGCTGGAAGTAGACCGACCGGTCTTCTGATTTGCCGGCGTCGGCTACTTGCCGTACCGGCGATGCCGCATGCTGTAGTCGCGCAGAGCACGCAGAAAATCGACTCGCCGGAACGCCGGCCAGTGCGCCTCGGTGAACCACATCTCCGAGTAGGCGCTCTGCCACAGCAGGAAGCCGGACAGCCGCTGCTCCCCGGAGGTGCGGATGACCAGGTCGGGGTCCGGCTGCCCGGAGGTGTAGAGGTTCTCCGAGATCCCGTCAACCGTCACCACCTCGACGAGTTCCTCGGCGGAGGCGCCGTTGGCGAGTTCCTTGCTCAGCAACGCACGTACCGCGCCGACGATCTCCTGCCGGCCGCCGTACCCCACCGCCACGTTGACGTGGAACGCGGCGTTCTGCGGGGTGGAATCCACCGCGTCGCGCAGCCGCCGGGCCGGTTCTTCACCCAGCAACTCCAGGTCTCCGACGGTCCGCACGCTCCAGCGGTTGGCCGGCGCGCAGATCTCCTCGACCACATCGGTGATGATCTCGATCAGCGCACCGAGCTCTTCGGGGTCGCGTTGCAGGTTCTCGGTGGAAAGTAGATAGACGGTGGTCATCTCGATGCCGGCGTCCTGGCACCACCGCAGCATCTCGGCGATCTTCACCGCCCCCATCCGGTAACCGACGCTGACGTCGTCGTACCCCAGGCTGCGCGCCCACCGCCGGTTCCCGTCGCACAGCACCGCGATATGCCGTGGCAACTCCGATCTGGACGCGGCCAGGCCCTGCCGGAGCCGTAGCTCGTAAAGCCGGTACAACGGCTCCTTGATCCGCGGCGGGACGATCTCCACGAAGATCCACACTACTGTGAACCGCACCAGTTTCCGGTGGCGAATTCGGGCTATATCACGTCATGTCATCAGGTTTCACTCAGCTGATTTCGCTACCCTGATCCGTGACCCCAACGGCCGAACACAAGACGAGGCAGAACAGATGAGCAGCCAATCCAGCACGCTCACCAACGCTGAGCCGAACAAGAACACTGAGCCGGACAAGGACGACTCCTCGCCGGTCCAGGCCGCCCAGGACGCCGTGGAGGGCGCCGCCCACCAGATCGCCGAGGGCGTCGCCAAAGTCCTGACCAAGCCCCGGTTCCGCGGCTGGATCCACGTCTACTCAGCCGGCACCGCCGTCGCCGCGGGCGCCTCGCTGGTGGCGGTGTCGTGGGCGGTGGATTCCACCAGGGCCGGTCTGGCGACAATGCTCTACACCTTCGCCACGATCATCATGTTCACGGTCAGCGCCACCTACCACCGGGTCAACTGGAAGTCCCCGACCGCCCGGATGTGGATGAAGCGCGCGGACCACTCGATGATCTTCGTGTTCATCGCGGGCAGCTACACGCCGTTCGCGCTCCTGGCCCTGCCTCCCGACCAGGCGAAACTGATGTTGTGGATCGTCTGGGGCGGTGCGGCCGGCGGCATTCTGCTCAAGATGCTGTGGCCTTCGGCGCCGCGCTGGGTCGGCGTGCCGCTGTACATCCTGCTCGGATGGGTCGCGGTCTGGTACACCGGCACCATCCTGCACAACGCCGGCGTGACGGCCATGGTGCTGCTGTTCGTCGGCGGCGCCCTCTACAGCATCGGCGGCGTGCTGTACGCCATCAAGTGGCCCGACCCGTGGCCGCGGACCTTCGGCTACCACGAGTTCTTCCACGCCTGCACCGCGGTGGCGGCGATCTGCCACTACATCGCGATGTGGTTCGTCGTCTTCTAGAGCTGGGTCACGTCGGCCGCTGACCAGTAGGCCTTCATCGCGGTGACCTTGCCGTCGCCGTCGAACACCATCGTCTCGATGGGCTCGATCCGCATCTTGCTGTCGCCCATCGCGACCGTCAGCCGGAAGTGGAAGGCCGCTTCGTTGCCAGATACCCGCAGCGTGACCAATTCGCATTCGCGTTGCGCGCCGGTCACTGCCGAATAGAAGCCGTGGATAGCACGGGTGCCGATGTGCACCTCACCACCCACCGGATCCTCCAGCGTGGCGTCGTCGGCGTAGAAGGCCGCCAGGTCCTCGGCGGTGCCGTCGCTCACCGTGGCGATGTAGCGATGCACGGTGTCGGTGATTGCTTGCACCCGCTCGGCATTTGGCATGTGACGCACGCTACTACCCGGGTACGTTCAGTGCGGTAGCCAGTGCCGCCGCGTCGGTCACCGGCAGGTCACACGACCGGCCCCGGCACACGTAGGCGGCGTCGGCGCCGGCCACCTGGTTCCGCCCGGTCAGCAGCGGCGACGAGTCCGTCTGGCCGCCGACAACGATCGCCCCGCCGGGGGCCAGCCGACGGGCTTCGGCCAGCAATGATGCGGGCTGCTGGCAGGCGACGGCGATCTGCAGTGGCCCGCGTACCGCCGCCTCGGCCACCGCCAGCCAATGGCCGGCCGACCGAGGGGCCCGGGCCAGCAGCACCGCATGCGCGTCCAGTGTCTGGCCGGCAAGCCGTAGATATCGCTCGGCGCGGGTGCCAGCCACCAGGTGAGCCGCGGTCAGTAACGCCTCGGCGATCGACGAGGCTCCTGACGGCGTGGCCCCGTCCAGCGGGTCGGCGGGCCTCAGCAACAACTGCTCGGCGTCGTCGGCGGTGTCGAACCACCGGCCGGGATGCTGCGCATCCGCGAAATGCCCGATCGCGGTGTCCAGCAGACCGGTGGCCGCGGTGAGCGACGCCGGCTCCGCGGTCAGCTGGTGGAGCGCAAGCAGGCCGGTGGCCAGCATCGCATAGTCCTCCAGAATCCCCGCGCTGTCGCCGACCACCCCGCCCAGGCTCGCGCGGCGCAGCCGCCCGTCCACCAGGTGACAGTCCAGCAGCGCGGCCGCACAACGCTGCGCGGCCCGGGTCAACTGCGGGTCACTCAACGCGACGCCGGCTTCGGCGAGCGCGGTGACGGCCAGCCCGTTCCAGGCGGTGACCACCTTGTCGTCGCGTCCAGGTTGGACCCGGGTACGCCGCGCCGCCAGCAGCCGCTCGCAGACCTCGTCCAGGCGATCGTCGGGGTCCACCGACAGCCGCAGCACCGACGTGCCGTGCTCAAAGGTGCCGGCCTCGGTGACACCGAAAACCCTTGCCGCCCAACGGCCGTCGTCCGGACCTAAAATTTCGGCCAGCTGGGCCGGCGTCCACACGTAGGTCGAGCCTTCCCGGCCGTCGGCGTCGGCGTCCAGCGAGGAGACGAACAGGTCGCCGTCGGCGAGGTCGTCGAGCAAAAACCGCGCCGTCTGCGCGGTGATCCGCCGGGCCAGCGGGTCGCCGGTGCGTCGGAACCAGTGTGCATACCAGCGCAACAGCAGCGCGTTGTCGTACAGCATCTTCTCGAAATGCGGCACCACCCAGGCGGTGTCGACACTGTAGCGGGCGAAGCCCCCGGCCAGCTGGTCATACATGCCACCGCGGGCCATCGCGCGGCCGGTGCGCGTCACCGCGGCCAGCACCGCCCGCGACCCGGTGCGCTCGTAGTGGCGCAGCAGCGCCTCCAGCAACGCCGACGGCGGAAACTTCGGAGCGCCACCGAAACCGCCGTGCTCGACGTCCTGGTCACCCAGCACGGCGGCCACCGCCTGATCACACAATTCCGGGGCCACCGCCGGGCCGCCGCCCGGCAACCCGGCGCTCATCGAGCGCAGCTCACCGGCGATGTGGTCCGAGGCCTCCTCCACCTCACCACGGCGTTCGCGCCAGGTCTCGCTGATCGCCGAAAGCAGTTGCAGAAAGCTGTCTTTCGGGTAGTAGGTGCCGCAGAAGAAAGGCCGGCCGTTCGGGGTCAGGAAGCATGTCATCGGCCAGCCGCCCTGTCCGGTGAGCGCGACGGTGGCGTTCATGTAGACCGCGTCGATGTCGGGGCGTTCCTCGCGGTCCACTTTGATACAGACGAAGTCGGCGTTCAGCACCTCGGCCACCCCGGGATCTTCGAACGATTCATGCGCCATGACGTGACACCAATGACAGGCGGCGTAGCCGATGGACAGCAAGATGGGCACGTCGCGGGTGGCTGCGTCAGCCAGCGCATGCGGTGTCCACTGCTGCCAGTGCACCGGGTTGTCGGCATGCTGACGCAGGTAGGGGCTGGTGGCGAGCGCGAGCGTATTGCGGCCGGCCTCAGCCGGGGTCATGAGCCGATCCCGGCGGCCGCGCGGACCCGTCGCCCCCTGGCGGAACGGGCGGGTCGTCCAATGCGTCGGTGCCCTCGTCCGCTGCCTGGTCGGCCTCGGGGTGCTGCCGGTCGAACGATTCGGGGACCTTCTTGAGCTGTCGGTTCATCGACCGCACCAGGAAGATGGTGGCGACAACCAGCAGCACCACGATCAACAACCCCAGTGGACTGGCCTTGCCGAAATCGGGCCCGTGGTTGCGGGTTCCGCCTTCTGCAATCACGGTGAGCACAAGAGCGTTCATCGGTCGGCTTCGATTCCGGCGAACAGATCGGTCTCCGGCAGGGTGGCCGGCACCCGCGACCGGGCCAGCTCGAATTCCTCGGTCGGCCATAGCCGCTGCTGCCAGGCGATCGGCGCAGCGAAGAACTCGGCATTCGGGTCGATCTGGGTGGCGTGCGCGAGCAGCGCGTCATCGCGCTGACCGAAATACGACGAGCATTCGACGCGGGTGGTGACCCGCTTCTCGAACTGGTCGTGCTCAGGCAGCCAGTGCTTGAGCCACTTGTCGAACGGCCCTTGCTGCCCGTGCTTTTCGAACTCGTCCTGCAGTAGCTGCATCCTGGCCCGCAGGAAGCCGTGCACGTAGTAGAGCTTGGACACCGTCCAGGGTTCCCCGGCGTCGCCGAAGCGGCGGTAGTCGCCGGCCGCCTCGTAGGCACCGACAGACACCTCATGGCAGCGGATGTGGTCGGGGTGCGGGTAGCCGCCGTTCTCGTCGTAGGTGATCATCACGTGCGGGCGGAATTCGCGGACCACCCGCACCAGCGCTGCAACCGATTCCTCCAGCGGCACCAGCGCAAAGCAACCCTCCGGCAGTGGCGGCGGCGGGTCGCCCTTGGGCAGTCCGGAGTCGACGAAGCCCAGCCAGGTGTGCTCGACACCGAGGATCTCGGCCGCTTTGGCCATCTCGTCGCGGCGAATCTCATGGATGTGTCCGCGCACGTCGGGCAGGTCCATCGCGGGGTTGAGAATGTCGCCGCGCTCACCGCCGGTCAACGTCACCACCAGCACCTGATGACCCTCGTCGGCGTACCGGGCGAGAGTCGCGGCGCCCTTGCTGGATTCGTCGTCGGGGTGGGCGTGCACCGCCATCAACCGCAGTTTGCTCACGTGCTCCCTTGTGTCTGTGGGTACGAGTCCGTCCACCGGCCCTGCTCAGTGCTCCCTATACTTCCAGTTCTGCTGTACCCCACAACTCCCCAGGGCAAGACTGACGGCTTGACTGACGAATCGATTCCGCGTCCCGAGGCACGCTACGGACGGTCCCGGCTTTCGCGCAAAGCACGGCGCCGAGTCGTCATCGGGCTCGCCGCGGCGGTGCTGGCGGCGGGCATCGGCATCGCCGTCGCCGGCTACCAGCGGATCGGCACCGCCCCGGTCACCGGCACGCTGGCGGGCTACCAGGTGATCGATGACGAAACGGCCTCGGTGATCATCAGCGTGACCCGCAAAGACCCGTCCCGGGCCGTGGCGTGCATCGTGCGGGTGCGCGCCAGGGACGGCAGCGAGACCGGCCGGCGCGAGGTGCTGGTGCCTCCCGCCGACCAGGCGACGGTGCAGGTGACCACCACCCTGAAATCCGGCAAGCCGCCGATGATGGCCGACGTATATGGCTGCGGCACAGACGTACCCGCGTATCTGCGCCCGTCCTGACCGCGCGACAAACGCCGAACTGCGGCGATGCAGGTCATCAGTTGTTAGCGCGGTGGTAACATAGGTGAATGCACGGTCCTGCCTGGGACCGTGTATTGCTGCATTAGAGGCCTTCGGCACGCGGGACTTGGCAGCAACCGGGGTGGGGGAAGCCGCTTACGTCAGCAAGCGGATCAGAGGACTTACGCGACACGCGGAACGACAACACAAGGAGCGGTACGAGATGACGGACACTCAGGTGACCTGGTTGACCCAGGAATCACATGACCGGCTCAAGTCCGAGCTCGACCAGCTGATCGCGAATCGTCCGGTCATCGCCGCGGAAATCAACGATCGCCGCGAAGAGGGCGATCTGCGCGAGAACGGCGGGTACCACGCTGCGCGGGAGGAGCAGGGTCAGCAGGAGGCCCGCATCCGGCAGCTGCAGGATCTGCTCAACAACGCCAAGGTAGGCGAGGCCCCCAAGCAGTCCGGGGTCGCGCTGCCCGGCTCGGTGGTGAAGGTCTACTACAACGGCGACAAGTCGGACAGCGAGACCTTCCTGATCGCCACCCGCCAAGAAGGCGTTAACGACGGCAAACTCGAGGTCTACTCACCGAACTCCCCGCTCGGCGGTGCGCTGATTGACGCGAAGGTCGGCGAGACCCGCAGCTACAAGGTGCCCAGCGGTAACACCGTCGAGGTGACGCTGGTCAGCGCGGAGCCGTACCACTCGTAGTTCCTGCCCAGTGTGCACGGCACGACGTATCTGCGGCGTGTCGCGTCGTGAGACGCACAGTCGGCGTCAGGCCGGTCGGTCAGCCCAGCGCCTGCTCGAGGTCGGCGATCAGGTCGGCGACGTCCTCGATGCCCACCGACAGCCGCACCAGGTCGTCGGGAACTTCCAGCTGTGAGCCGGCCGTCGATGCGTGCGTCATCGCGCTGGGGTGTTCGATCAGTGACTCCACCCCGCCCAGTGACTCGGCCAGAATGAAGACTTCGGTCCTGGCGCACAACTTCTCGGCCGCCTGCCGTCCCCCGCGCATCCGCAGCGACACCATGCCGCCGAAGCCGCGCATCTGGCGCGCGGCAACCGCATGGCCGGGATGGGTGGGCAGACCCGGGTAGAGCACGGCACTCACCGCCGGCAGCTCGGCCAGGAAATGCGCTACGGCAGCGGCGTTTTCGCTGTGCCGCTGCATCCGCAGTACCAGCGTCTTAATGCCGCGGATGGTCAGGTACGCATCGAACGGCCCCGGTACCGCACCCGCGCCGTTCTGCAGGAAGGCGAACGCCTGATCCAGTTCTTCGTCGTTGGTGACCACCGCGCCGCCGACGACGTCGGAGTGGCCGCCGATGTATTTGGTGGTCGAGTGCAGCACGATATCGGCACCCAGCGTCAGCGGTTGCTGCAACGCCGGCGAGGCAAACGTGTTGTCCACCAATACTTTTGCCTTGACATCGGCACCCAGCTGGCCGATGCCGGCAATGTCGGCGACCGACAGCAGCGGGTTGGTGGGCGTCTCCACCCAGATCAACCGGGTCTGCGGGGTGATCGCCGCGCGCACCGCGTCCAGATCGGACAACGGCACCGGCGTGTACCGGACGCCCCATTGGGTGAAGACCTTATCGATCAGCCGGAAGGTGCCGCCGTAGGCGTCGTCGGGAATGACGACATGGTCGCCGGGGCGCAGGACGGCGCGTAGCACACAATCGCTGGCGGCCATCCCGGAACTGAACGCGCGGCCGAACGCACCCTCCTCGATCGCCGCCAGGGAGGCTTCCAGCGCGGCCCGGGTCGGGTTGCCGGTGCGGGCGTACTCGAAGCCGCCGCGCAACCCACCGACCCCGTCCTGGGCGAAGGTGCTGCTGGCGTAGATCGGGGCGTTGACGGCGCCGGTCGCCGGATCGGGGCGGTAGCCCGCGTGGATCGCTTTGGTGGCCTGGCCGGTGAATCTGTGGTCGTGGTTCATCGACGGCCAGCCTAATCGCTCCTACCCGGTGGGCTCCCTCCTCAGCTTTGCAGCGGCAGACAGACCGTCGTCATGATCTTGTCCGCCAGGGTCTGGCGCTTCTTGTCCCACAACGGGAATAAGAATCCGATGTAGCAGATGATCGCGTCGACGAAGTGCGCGAGTTGACGCACCAGTGACATGGCGAATCCCAACGGAGCGCCGGAGACCTCGCTCACCACTTTGAACTTCAGGATCGACTTACCGATGCTCGATCCGGTGGTGCCCTGCTTGTAGCCGTAGTTCCACACGACGTAGGCCGCGACCAACCCATTTCCCAGCATGTTCAGGAAAGTGCCGGCCATCGAGTCGTCCGGGACGGCGATCAACAGGGCCGTGGTGATACCGACGATGATCAGCACCGGGACGTAGTCGATGAGGAATGCGAGCGCGCGGGAGACCCACGGTGTGTAGGACTCCGTCGACAACTGGCGCACGGCCGGTCCCGGCGGTGGCGGCGCGACCGCGCCGGCCGGCGGGGGTGGCGGCGGGTAGCCACCGGGCGGCGGGGGCGGGGGCGCGGACGGATAGGGCCCACCGGGCGGCTGATCGGTCATGGACAACCTTCCGATACGGAGTTTGCTGAACTAAGCCGGTTAGAGTACCGGAGCGCCGGAACCAGCGGGACCCCGCTAGCGTCGTCGCGTTCCTTCGGACAGGAAGCCCAGCAGGTCGTAGCGGGTGATCACCCCGACCGGCTTGCCCTCCTCCACCACCATCAACGCGTCCCAGTCGCGCAGCTCCTTGCCGGCCACGCTGACCAGCTCGCCGGCCCCGATCAGTCGCAACGGGGGGCTCATGTGCTCCGACACCGCGTCGGCCAGCTTGGCGCGGCCCTCGAACACCGCCGAAAGGAGTTCGCGCTCGGAGACACTGCCGGCGACTTCGCCGGCCATCACCGGCGGCTCGGCGCCCACGACCGGCATCTGCGACACCCCGTATTCGCGCAGAATCCCGATCGCGTCGCGCACCGTTTCCGACGGGTGGGTGTGCACCAGGTCGGGCAACGCACCGGACTTGCGCCGCAGCACATCTCCGACGGTGGACTCCGCCGATGACCCGTCGAGCCTGCTGCGCAGGAACCCGTAGGACGACATCCACGCGTCGTTGAAGATTTTCGCCATGTAGCCGCGCCCACCGTCGGGCAGCAGCACGACGACCAGCGCGTCGGGCCCGGCCTGCTCGGCCACCTTGAGCGCCGCGACAACGGCCATCCCGCAGGAGCCGCCGACCAGCATGGCTTCCTCGCGGGCTAGGCGCCGGGTCATGTCGAAGGAATCGGAGTCGGAGACCGCGACGATCTCGTCGGGCACCGAAGGGTCGTAGGCCGCCGGCCAGAAGTCCTCGCCCACTCCCTCGACCAGATACGGCCGGCCGGTGCCGCCGGAGTACACCGAACCCTCTGGGTCGGCGCCGATGATCCGCACCCGCCCGTTGGACACCTCCTTGAGGTAGCGACCGGCGCCGGTGATCGTGCCGCCGGTGCCGATGCCGGCGACGAAGTGCGTGATCTTGCCGTCGGTGTCGGCCCAGATCTCCGGACCCGTGCTGGCGTAGTGGCTGGCCGGGCCCTCGGGGTTGGAGTATTGGTCGGGCTTCCAGGCACCTTCGGTTTCCCGCACCAACCGGTCGGACACGCTGTAGTAGCTGTCCGGGTCCTCCGGGGGCACCGCCGTCGGGCAGACGACCACCTCGGCACCGTACGCGCGCAACACATTTCGCTTGTCCTCCCCGACTTTGTCGGGGCACACGAATACGCATTTGTAACCGCGGCGCTGGGCCACCAACGCCAGGCCGACACCGGTGTTGCCCGACGTGGGTTCGACGATGGTGCCGCCCGGCCGCAGCGCGCCGCTGGCCTCGGCCGCGTCGATCATCCGCTCGGCGATCCGGTCCTTGGAGCTGCCGCCCGGGTTGAGGTATTCGACCTTCGCGGCCACGATGCCCGAACCCTCGGGGACGACGGAGTTCAGCCGAACCAG
The DNA here is from genome assembly GCF_059813065.1 of Mycobacterium sp. NGS24. Taxonomy (NCBI): domain Bacteria; kingdom Bacillati; phylum Actinomycetota; class Actinomycetes; order Mycobacteriales; family Mycobacteriaceae; genus Mycobacterium; species Mycobacterium sp. NGS24. The sequence continues at coordinate 273,172 of NZ_JCALDW010000005.1, read as the reverse complement.
CGGAGTGCCGCCGATGAGATCACTGATGTGCTGCGCGATTCGCATACGCCTATGGTCTCAGGCGGTCCCGCGCGGTGCACTCGGGTGTCTAGCCGGTGGCCTCGCGGATGTACTCGCCGATCTGCCGCAACGAACGCTCGGCCTCCGGCAAGATCGGTCCGGCCACCTGGAAGTCGTGCACCTGGCCCGGCCAGACCCGCACCTCGGCGGGCACCCCCACCGCCGCCAGCCGCTGCGCGGCCAGCTGGGCGTCGTGCAACAGCACCTCGGAGCCGGAAACGTGGATCAGCGTCCGCGGCAAGCCGGGCTCGATGTGCTCCAACGGCTCGTAGATCTCCTCGGGCGCACCGTTCTTCTTGTTCTTGGCGGCGCAGCTAGCAACCAATTCGCCGAGCGCGTCAAATGCTCGCGGCGGGAACATCGCGTCGCACTTGATGTTCGGGTGGGCCTGCTTCTCTTCCTTTGCCAGCTGCAGCAGCGGCGAGATCGCCACCAGGGCCGCGGGCTCCTCGTCCTCCCGCAGCAGACGTTGCGCCAGGGACAGCGCGAGGTAGCCGCCGGCCGAGTCGCCGGCAAGCACAATCTGCTCGGGTTCGTACCCGAGCAGCCGCAACCACCGGTAGCCGTCGTAGCAGTCATCGAGCGCCATCCCGATCGAATGCTTGGGCATCAGCCGGTAGTTGACGACCAGAACTGGGGCGTCAGCAAACTTCGACAGCGTCTCGACCAGGCGACCGTGCGAGTTTGCTCCGCAGGTGAGAAAGGCTCCGCCGTGCAGATACAGAATCACGCGCCGGGTACCGTCGGCCGGCAAGACGCCGGTGGCCCGCACCAATTGCGCTGAGGCATTGGGCAAGTCGACTTCGGCCCGGACGGTGTTGGTGGCCGGCAGCAGCACGCGGGCGGCGTGGTCGATCAGAGCCCACGGCCAGGGAAACTGTGGAACGTAGCTGCCGACCGCCAGAAACGGACGGATCGTGACACGCGAAGCAAGCGTAGCTATTCGCGCAGAGACACTTGGACCAGACTCGACCACCTGAACGGGGGCACCGTCACTGATCGCAAACCTGCGGGCTTCAAGTCTACGAGACTTCAGCACATCGCGCGGCCGAATGTGAACCCGGGGGGAACCAGATACTTTACTGGGAGCGGTCATTGCTCACTACTTCCTACGCCGTTGTAGTCCGATAGCATGCGACGAAGACGCTGAGCAGTGACTCCAGCCAACCTCGCCAACTTAGCTTGGCAGCCGTTTACCCACTCGGCACTCGATTATTCAGTTCGATATCACTTCTGGTTCACACCGTAATCGCTTTGTTCTTCAGCTACCCACGAAATCAGCACAACCGTCCTAAACTGATTGCCGTGAGCATGCGCGTGCCACGTCGTTCGACGATCGCTCTGGCCACCGCGGGTGCACTCGCCTCGACAGGCTCGGCCTATCTGGGCGCACGCAACCTGCTGGTCGGCCAGGCCATGCATGCGCGCACGGTGATCCCCAAGTCGTGGGACATCCCGCCCCGCGCCGACGGCGTCTACACCCGCGGCGGCGGTCCCGTGCAACGCTGGCAGCGCGGCATGCCCGTGGACCTGCACCTGATGATTTTCGGCGACTCGACGGCGGCCGGGTACGGGTGCGTGACCGCAGAGGATGTTCCCGGGGTGGTGATCGCCCGCGGGCTGGCCGAGCAGACCGGGCTGCGAATCCGCCTGAGCACCAAGGCCATTGTCGGAGCCACGTCGAAAGGCCTCTGGGGTCAGGTCGATGCGATGTTCGTCGCCGGACCGCCACCCGACGCCGCGGTCATCATGCTCGGCGCGAACGACATCACCGCGCTCAACGGGGTCAGCCCGTCGGCCCAGCGACTCGGCTCCTCGGTGCGCCGGCTGCATGACCGCGGCGCCGTCGTGGTGGTGGGGACCTGTCCAGACCTGGGGGTCATCACGGCAATCCCCCAGCCGTTGCGTTCGCTGGCGCGCACCCGGGGTCTGCAACTGGCCCGCGCACAAGCCGCCGCGGTGCGCGCGGCCGGGGGTGTGCCAGTGTCGATCGCGCATCTGGTGGCGCCCAAATTCCGGGAGATGCCGGAGCTGATGTTCTCCGCCGACCAGTTCCACCCCTCGGCGGCCGGGTATGCCGTCGCGGCCGAGCAGTTGCTGGCGGCGTTGCGCAGCGCGCTCAGTGACAAGCTGGACCTGCCGCCGGTTCCGCCGCCGGTTTCAGCCGAGATCGTCACCCCGGAGGTCAGTGCCACCCGACGCGCACTGGTGTCCCGGTTCTGGCCGCGCCCGTCGGCTGCGCGTGCGGCCGAAGGTGAAGCCGTCGCCCTACCTTGACTCCGGCGCGTTGGGCCGCGGGACTAGGCTCGGCCTGCCAGATTCGAATGGCCACCGCCCACCGGAGGAGCCGACATGCCCGAAGCCGTCATCGTCTCAACTGCCCGCTCACCGATCGGCCGTGCCATGAAAGGGTCGCTGGTCGGCATGCGGCCCGACGACCTGGCCAGCCAGATGGTGCGCGCCGCACTCGACAAGGTGCCGGAGCTGAACCCACATCAGATCGACGACCTGATGCTGGGATGCGGACAGCCCGCCGGTGAGTCCGGCTTCAACATGGCGCGGGTCGTCGCCGTCCAACTCGGCTACGACTTCCTGCCCGGCACCACCGTCAACCGGTACTGCTCGTCGTCGCTGCAGACCACCCGCATGGCGTTTCATGCGATCAAGGCCGGTGAGGGTGACGCTTTCATCTCCGCCGGTGTGGAGACGGTGTCCCGCTTCGCCAAGGGCAGCGCCGACTCGTGGCCGGACACCAAGAACCCGCTGTTCGACGAGGGGCAACAGCGCACCGCCGCGGCGGCGGCCGGCGCCGACGAATGGCACGACCCGCGCGCCGACGGGAATGTGCCTGACATCTACATCGCGATGGGGCAGACCGCCGAGAACGTCGCTGCGATGACGGGCATCAGCCGCGAAGACCAGGACCACTGGGGTGTGCGCAGCCAGAACCGCGCTGAAGAAGCGATCAAGAACGGGTTCTTCGCCCGCGAGATCTCTGCGGTCACCCTGCCCGACGGCAGCACCGTCGACACCGACGACGGCCCGCGCGCCGGCACCACCTACGAGAAGATCAGCGAGCTCAAGCCGGTGTTCCGGCCCAACGGCACCGTCACCGCGGGCAATGCCTGCCCGTTGAACGACGGCGCGGCTGCGGTGATCATCACCAGCGACACCAAGGCCAAGGAGCTGGGCCTGACGCCGTTGGCGCGCATCGTGTCCACCGGCGTCAGTGGGCTCTCCCCGGAGATCATGGGGCTGGGCCCGATCGAGGCGGTCAAGAAGGCGCTGGCCCGCGCCGGCATGTCGGTCACCGACATCGACCTCTTCGAAATCAATGAGGCGTTTGCGGTGCAGGTGCTGGGGTCGGCGCGCGAGCTGGGTATCGACGAGGACAAGCTGAACGTGTCGGGCGGTGCTATCGCGTTGGGTCACCCGTTCGGCATGACCGGCGCCCGCATCACCGCGACGCTGCTCAACAATCTGCAGACGCACGACAAGACGTTCGGCGTGGAGACCATGTGCGTCGGCGGTGGGCAGGGTATGGCGATGGTGGTCGAGCGGCTGTCCTAGCTGCGCTTCGTCGGCGCTGCGCCGCCCCTCCGCCGTTCACTCTGCGTCGGCCCACCCGGTCACTCTGCGTCCAGGGCGACAGAGTGCGAGAGCGCAGCGCCCTCAGCGCAAAGTCAGCGGCGGCACCGGACAGAACACCTTCGCGGTGCGACCACAACCACGCGGCGACGGTGCGGTCGCGCAATGACGGGTCCACACGCTTGTCCAGGTAGACATTCGGCATGATCGGGCGGTAGTAAGTGCGCAGCTCGTGCCGGCTGAGTCGGCCGTCGGTGAGTGCCTCGCTGCCGATAAAGGGCTGCTGTGCATACCACATACCCCGCATGGTGGCAGCCGGCACCGACACCGCAATTCACTCTGCGTCCAGGGCGCAAAACTGCGAGGACCCCCCGCCACCAGCGCAGAGTCACGCCCGGGGAAGCCACCCACCGCGCCGCCAGCGCAGCGTCAACGCCGCACACCCGCGGCGCCACCCGCGCGGCGCCACACGAAAGAGGGCGCACACAAAAGAGAAAGCCGGCACGCCATGGCGTGCCGGCTTTGCCCGTCCAGGGATCAATCGTTCTGCAGATAGCTCAGCAGACGCAGGATCTCGATGTACAGCCAGACCAGGGTCACGGTCAGGCCGAGCGCGATGCCCCACGCGGCCTTCTCCGGCGCCCCTGCGCGAATCATCTGGTCGGCGGCGTCGAAGTCGATCAAGAAGCTGAAGGCCGCGATGCCGATGCAGACCAGCGAGAAGATGATCGCGATGGTGCCGCCACCCCGCAGCGGGCCCGCCGAGTGGGTGAAGAAACTCAGCACGAGGTTGCCCAGCATCAGGAAGAACACACCGAAGATCGCAGCGGTCATCATCCGAACGAACTTCGGCGTGACCCGAATAGCACCGGTCTTGTAGACGACCAACATTCCGAAGAACACGCCGAGAGTCCCCAGGATGGCCTGGCCGATGAGCGAACCCGCGTTGGCCGAGCCCACAGTGAAGTGCGCCAGCAGGAACGAGATGGCGCCCAGGAACAAACCCTCGAGGACGGCGTAGCTCAGCACGATCGCCGGGTTGTCCTGCTTGCGACCGAACGTCGCAATCAGCACCATTACCAGACCACCGATCCCGCCGACCATGGCCAGCGGCATCGCCAGGCTGTTGTTCGCCGCGACCAGGAAGTAGGAGACGACCGCGGTCGCCGACAGCGTGGCCAGCGTCAGGCCGGTCTTGGTGACGACATCGTCGATGGTCACCGGACGAGAAGTCCCCGCCTGCGGCTGGTAAGGCTGGGACGGCTGGTAGGGGGCGTATGGGTCGCCCTGGTAGCCCGGCGCGACGCCGGGGCCGAACTGCGCGTATCCGCCCTGCTGCTTCGGCAGCGAGCGGAATACCGGGTTGCTTGTCTCCCGCACCGTCGGATCCTCTCTGAAATGCTGTGGTTTCGAGCTGTGCAAACAGTTACTCAACGTTTGGCGGTCCGCGCGGGTTCCCGCGGAGCTGCTTATCGACCTGGTCCGGATGAAGGTCCGGATAACCATAAACCTTAGACCCGCGGGCACCGCCGAGCGAGTAACGATCTAGATTGCTGGTCAAACTCATGGTCACAGCGGCCAGGGGTGCTTCACGACGAGGGGAGACGTGCGCGTGACTGGCGCCGTGACTGGGGAATCCGACGAGGTCCTGACCCGCGTGGACCACAACGTCGGCTACGTCACACTGAACCGCCCGAAGGCGATCAACTCGCTCAGCCAGACGATGATCGACCTGCTGAGCACGGTCCTGACCCGGTGGGAGCGCGACGACGCGGTGCGTGCGGTGGTGCTCACCGGCGCCGGCGAGCGCGGGTTGTGCGCCGGCGGTGACGTGGTGGCGCTGTATCACTCCGCCCGCAGCGACGGCGCCGAGGCGCGGCGGTTCTGGCGCGACGAGTATCTGCTCAACGGAAAGATCGGCCGCTACGACAAGCCCTACGTCGCGGTGATGGACGGCATCGTGATGGGCGGCGGGGTCGGCGTCAGCGCCCACGCGAACACCCGGGTGGCCACCGACACCTCCAAGGTCGCGATGCCCGAGGTCGGGATCGGCTTCATCCCCGACGTCGGCGGGACCTATCTGTTGTCGCGGGCGCCCGGCAAGCTCGGCCTGCACGCCGCGCTGACCGGTGCACCGTTCGACGGTGCGGACGCCATCGCGCTGGGGTTCGCCGACCACTACGTGCCACACAGCGAACTCGATGCTTTCACCGCCGCGGTCGCCACCGAAGGCGTCGAAGGCGCGCTCGCGCACTACGCCGTCGAACCGCCACCGAGTAAGCTTGCGGCGCAACGTGAATGGATCGACGACTGCTACTCGGGCGACACTGTCGCGGACATCATCGCCGCGTTGCGCGCACACGACGCGGAGCCGGCCCACGACGCCGCGGACCTGATCGCCACCCGCTCCCCCATCGCACTGTCGGTGACCTTCGAGGCGGTACGCCGTGCCGCCGAGCTGGAAACGCTGGAAGATGTTCTGGTGCAGGATTATCGGGTGTCGTCGGCGTCGCTGCGCTCGCACGACTTCGTCGAAGGCATCCGCGCCCAACTGGTCGATAAGGACCGCAACCCGAAGTGGTCCCCGGCGCAACTGGACGAAGTCACCGCAGCCGACGTCGACGCATATTTCGCACCAGTGGACGACGATCTGACGTTCTAGGGAGGCAATCGCATGTCCTACGAAACCATCCTGGTCGAGCGTGATGAACGAGTTGGCATCATCACCCTGAACCGGCCCAAGGCCCTCAATGCGCTGAACAGCCAGGTAATGCACGAAGTCACTGATGCCGCAACAGAACTGGATTCCGACGACGGCATCGGGGCGATCATCATCACCGGTTCGGCCAAGGCGTTCGCCGCGGGCGCCGACATCAAGGAGATGGCCGGACTGTCCTTCGCCGACGCGTTCGGCGCCGACTTCTTCGTCACCTGGGGCAAGTTGGCCGCGGTGCGCACCCCGACGATCGCGGCGGTGGCCGGCTACGCGCTCGGCGGCGGCTGTGAGCTGGCGATGATGTGCGATCTGCTGATCGCCGCCGACACCGCGAAATTCGGTCAGCCGGAGATCAAGCTGGGCGTGATCCCCGGTATGGGCGGCTCGCAACGGCTGACCCGGGCGATCGGCAAAGCCAAGGCGATGGACCTCATCTTGACCGGACGCACCATCGATGCGGCCGAGGCCGAACGCAGCGGACTGGTGTCGCGGGTGGTTCCCGCCGACGACCTGCTGACTGAAGCCAAAGCCGTCGCGAGCACCATCTCGCAGCTGTCGCTGTCGGCCACCCGGATGGCCAAGGAAGCCGTCAACCGCGCCTTCGAGTCCACCCTGGCCGAGGGACTTCTCTACGAGCGCAGGCTGTTTCACTCGACCTTTGCCACCGACGACCAATCCGAAGGCATGGCTGCCTTCGTGGAGAAGCGCCCGCCTGACTTCACCCACCGATGAGCGGCTCGGCGGCCCTGACCACCGACGAGGAATCGGCCGACGAGCCGCGCCCTGACGACAAGGATCTGGCCCCACCCCTGGTCCACGGCCGTTGGTGGGTGCGAAATTACACCTACACCGGGACCATGCTGGGCCTGATTTTCGTGTGGTTGTCGCTGACCCCGTCGCTGCTGCCCCGCGGGCCGCTGTTCCAGGGAGTGGTCAGCGGGTCTTCGGGCGCAACCGGATACGGGTTGGGTGTGTTCACCGTGTGGCTGGTCCGCTACATGCGTTCGCAGAACACCACTCCCCCCGCGCCGCCGTGGGCGTGGCCGCCGCTGATCGTGGTCGGCGCGATCGGCGTGGTGGTGATGGCGATCCGATTCCATGTCTGGCAGGACGACGTGCGCGACATGATGGGCGTCGAGCACCTGCAGTGGTACGACTACCCGCTGACCGGCGCGCTGTCGATGGTCGTGTTGTTCACCTTTGTCGAAATCGGCAAGTTCATCCGCTGGATCGTCACTCGCCTGGTGGCACAGGTGGATCGGGTCGCCCCGTTCCGCGTTTCGGCGGCCATCGTGGTGATCGCGCTCACCGCGCTGACGATCACTGTGCTCAACGGCGTGGTGCTCAAGTTCGCGATGCGGTCCATGAACGGCTCGTTCGCCTCGCTCAACAACGAGATGGACCCCGACAGTGCACCGCCGAAGACCAGGCTGCGCTCCGGCGGTCCGGAGTCGCTGGTGTCGTGGGAGTCACTGGGCCATCAGGGCCGGATCTTCGTCCGGGGTGGACCGTCGGTGAAGAAGCTGACCGCATTCAACGGCGTTGCGGCGCTTCAGCCGATCCGGGCGTACGCCGGCCTGAAATCCGCGGCAGACATCGACGCGACCGCCCAACTGGCGGCCCAGGAGCTGCTGCGGACCGGAGGCCTGCAGCGCGCCGTCGTCGCAGTGGGCACCACCACCGGCACCGGGTGGATCAACGAGGCGGAGGCCTCGGCACTGGAATACATGTACAACGGCAACACCGCGATCGTCAGCATGCAGTACTCGTTCCTGCCGAGCTGGCTGTCGTTCCTGGTGGACAAGGAGAACGCCCGGCACGCCGGGCAGGCGTTGTTCGAGGCCGTCGACAAGCTGATCCGGCAGATGCCGGAATTCAAGCGTCCCAAGCTCGTCGTCTTCGGCGAGAGCCTGGGCTCGTTCGGCGGCGAGGCGCCGTTCATGAGCCTCAACAACGTGCTGGCCCGTACCGACGGCGCCCTGTTCAGCGGGCCGACGTTCAACAACACCATCTGGACGCAGCTGACCGCGACGCGGGACCGCGGTTCGCCGGAGTGGTTGCCGATCTTCGACGGCGGTCACAACGTCCGCTTCGTCGCGCGCCCGGAGGACTTGAACCGTCCCAGCCGGGAGTGGAGCAGACCCCGGGTGGTGTATCTGCAGCACGCCTCCGACCCGATCGCCTGGTGGACACCGGACCTGCTGTTCAACAAACCGGACTGGCTGCGCGAGAAGCGTGGCTACGACGTGTTACCCGAGACGCGGTGGATCCCGCTGGTGACGTTCCTGCAGGTGTCGGCGGACATGGCGGTTGCGGTCGACGTTCCCGACGGCCACGGCCACCGTTACGTGGCCAACTGCGCCGACGGCTGGGCCGCGGTGCTGTCGCCGCCGGGGTGGACGCCGGAAAAGACCGAACGGCTACGGCCGATGCTGAACGCCAACGCGATGCCGCTGGGCTCGGGCGACGATCAGGACGCCACCGGTTAGCGGCTGACCGGTTCCAGGTCGCCCAGCACGCCGGCGGCGCTCAGCGCGTGATAGCCGCCGATCACGTCGGTCGCGCGGTGCAGGCCCAGGTCCAGCAGCGCGGCCGCGGCCAGGCTCGAGGTGTAGCCCTCCGAACACAGGATCACCCACTGCACGTCGTCGTCGACGGCTGCGGGGAGCCGGGCGTCGCTGGTCGGGTCCAGGCGCCACTCCAGCACATTGCGTTCGATCACCAGCGCACCGGGCACCTCGCCTTCCCGGGCACGCTGAGCCTGCGGCCGGATGTCGACGAGCAACGCGCCGCCGCGAACCGCCGCGGGCACGTGTTCGGCAGGCAGCCGGCGGTATCGGTCCCGGGCCGCGTCCAGCACGGCGTCGATCCGGCTCATCACGGGCCTTCCGGCTGGTCGGTCAACTCGGTTCGATTGCGGCGCAGCGTGTTTCGCTCGGTCACCTCGTAGTAGGACATCGCCGTAAGCGGCGGCGAGTAGGCGTGCACGCTCAGGGTCGGAGCCGACGCACCGGTGCCGATGTCGACCGGTCCCTCCACCGACCTGGGCGCCCACACCACGTCGTGCACCCAGCCCAGCGGAAATCCCGCCTGGTCGCCGGCCTCGAGCCGACGGCGACGCAATTTCCTTCCGTCCCAACGGAACTCGCTGAGCGCACCGGAGAGCACCGTCAGCGCACCGAGTGAACCGCCGTGGTCGTGCAGTTCGGTGGCGTGCCCGGGAACCCAGCTGATCAACCAGATGTCGAGTTCCTCGTCGCCGTGGATGCGGGCGAACCAGCGCTGCTGCTCGGGCACCCCGCCGTCGGGAAGCAGGTGGTCGCAGCGTCCGCTCAGCACGTCGTCGGCGGCCTGATCGGTGGCGTGCAACAGATCGGGCACGCGCAACCGGGTGGGCCCCGGGTAGGGGGCAGTCAGCGTCGGATAGGGCCGGGACAGGGGCTGCAGAACAGGGTGAGCCATGAGGAACTCCGGAGTCGAAACGGTCAGGGCAAGCGGCGGCGTCAGGGCCGACAACACTCGCAAAATCCGAACCGCTCCAGCACGGGGAAAGTGTTGCATAGATTGGGTGGCGTGCGCCGATCCCGATCTCAGCTGCCCCGGCCGGACGCGACCTGCCGAACGGTCATGATTGCGGCAATTCTGCCGGTGCTGGCCGGCTGCTCGTCCGGTGACCACGGCGGCCACCCCGCGTCCACGTCGGCGCAGTCGTCGGCGGCGACGGGTTCGCTGGCACCCGGCGCGATCGGCGTCTCCCCGGCCGGTGTGACGACCCGCGTGGACGCTCCCGCCGAATCGACTGAGGAAGAGTATTTCCAGGCCTGCCATGCCGCCAAGGTGTGGATGGATGAGCGGTCGACCACCGGTGAGGCGGCCGTCGAGCCGTATCTGCAGATGGTTCAGACGGCTGCGGCCGGGGTTGCCGGCAGCTTCAACAAGCGGTGGAGCGAGTTGGGCCCTGCTCGCCAGGCCGCGGTGATCGTCGCGGCGCAGGCGGCCGCCCGCGGCGAGTGCGGCTGACGGCAGCCTTAACAATTGCGATCAGGGGTGCAAAAAACTATGGCCGGTCCCTCAGCTGTTCGCCCGCGTGCCCGCGTCGCGTTGGCACTGGGCAGCGGCGGCGCCCGCGGCTACGCCCACATCGGAGTGATCCAGGCGCTGCAGGAACGTGGCTATGAGATCGCCGGGATCGCCGGTTCCTCGATGGGCGCCCTGGTCGGCGGCGTGCAGGCCGCCGGGCGGCTCGACGAACTCGCCGACTGGGCCAAGTCGCTGACCCAGCGCACCATTCTGCGGCTGCTCGACCCGTCGTTGACGGCGGCGGGGGTGTTGCGGGCCGAGAAGATTCTGGATGCGGTACGCGACATCCTCGGCCCGGTCACCATCGAGGAACTGGACGTCCCCTTCACCGCGGTGGCCACCGATCTGCTGACCGGTAAGTCGGTGTGGTTTCAGCGCGGTCCCGTCGACGAAGCCATCCGCGCATCGATCGCCATTCCGGGGGTGATCGCACCGCACGAGCTCGACGGCCGCCTGCTCGCCGACGGCGGCATCCTCGACCCGCTGCCGATGGCACCGATCGCAGCGATCAACGCCGACCTGACGATCGCGGTCAGCCTCAACGGAAGTGAGCCGGGCGCCACCCGCGACGCGGAACCGGGGATGACGACCGAATGGATGAACCGCATGGTGCGCAGTACCACCGCGTTGTTCGACATCAGTGCCGCCAAGGCCCTGCTGGACCGGCCCACGGCCCGCGCGGTCCTCGGACGCTTCGGCGCGACCGTCCCGGAGCAGGAGCAGGAGCAGGAGTCGGGGTCGGACTCCGGCGCCGAAGAAGACGGGGAGCTGCCCGAGCTGCCCAAGCTCGGCGGCTTCGACGTGATGAATCGGACGATAGACATCGCGCAGTCCGCACTGGCCCGGCACATTCTGGCGGCCTATCCGCCGGACGTGCTGATCGAGGTGCCGCGCAGCACCTGCCGCAGTCTGGAATTCCACCGGGCCGTGGAGGTGATCGACGCGGGACGCGCGCTGGCCGACCGGGCACTGGACGACTTCGAGGACAGCGGCGACGACGAGTAGGGCCCCTGCTCAACGACTCAGGAAGCGCGCGACCGCCCGCGCCTCGCGGCGCCCCTGCGCCCGGCCCGCCGTCGCCGACCCGACCCGGCAGCGCGGATCCAGCGGGTTGGCCCCGAACGCCGCCAGGGATTCCTCGTCGGCGAACACACTGAACGTCGTGCCCGCGAACGCCGCGATCTCGGCGGCCGGCCCGGCACCGAACGGCGACGGGGCATCCGCGGCGGCGGGCACCAGCACCACCACCTCGTCGCAGTCGGCGGCGACATCGACGTTGACCGCGCTGTTCACCCCGCCGTCCATGTAGCGTCGCCCACCGATGGTCACCGGCGGCCACGCCCCCGGCACCGCGCAGCTGGATGCCACCGCATCGACCAGGCCGACACCGGACGCGCGATCGAAGACCACCAATTCCCCGGTGGCGGTGTCGATTGCGGTGATCCGCAGCGCGCGGTCCGGCCACTCGTGCGACGGCAGGCGCTGGGCGATGACGCCGCGTCGCACGTCCTCGGGCACGGTGTGGGTGCCCAGCGCCACCGAACCGATCCGCTGCAGGCGTTCCCGCTTCGGAATGCCCGGCTCGCGCAGGGCGTCCAGGAACAGTTCGGTGATGGATTCGATGTCGACGCCGGGGTCGATCTCGGCCGACGCCTCACCCGTCTGCCGTTCGAACAACGTATCCAGGGTGCAACCACTGCTGAGCTGCGCGGCCACCGTCGAGCCGGCGGAGGTGCCGACCAGCACGTCGGATTCCAGCAGCAGCCGCGCCGCATCCGGCGACTCGTCGGCAATCCCACGCAGAATGCCTGTCTCCCAAGCGATTCCCGCTACTCCACCACCGGCCAGGACAAGTGCACGCATAGCTGACTACTCTGCCAGTCGCCGCTATGGGAGGTGCCGCGTGCCCGGCAGGGCGTGCTGGGCACGGAAGACCGGCTGACTCAGATCGTCTCGGCGCACCAGGTTCTTGGGCGGGTCGGGCAGCACCACCGAGCGGCTGATCTGCAGGTCGGCGTCGACGTAGACGAGTTCGCCCGGGTCGAGCAGCAGCCAGCGGGGATCGTCGTCCATCGGTTCGGTCGCGAACACCACCGCCGAGCTGTCGGTCAGCGTCTCGGATCGGGCGTGGATCCTGCTGGTGGACATGTCGAAGTCGGGTTCACCGTCGCGACGACGATCCAGCATGAACAACTGATGCGTCTGCGGGTACCGCAGTGCCCACATCTGGGTGCCCATGCAGAGCAGGATGTTGACGGCATAGATCGGCACGTTGGCGGCCAACCAGCTCACCGCATCGACCAAACCCGTTGTCACGTCCCCTTTTCGGGCCCGGATGGCAGCGGTGATCAAGGCGAACACCCGCTCGGAATCGGTCTGGCCCAGCACCAGGTCATAGGTGCCGAGTTCGCGCAGCCGGTCGTCGAGGATGTCCAGACCTTCGATCATGCCGTTGTGCGCGAAAATCCTGCCGTCCTGCAGGAACGGGTGGGTATTGCGCACGTCGAGGGACCCCGTCGTCGCGTACCGGACATGCGCGATGAACGCGGTGCCGGTCAGCTCATGCGCCTCGGTGGCGAACGTCGCGTCCTGCCAGGCCGCGATCGGCTCCTTGTGCAGGTGCGGCCGGCCGCGCTCGTCGAACAGCCCGAGGCCGGTGCCGTCCGGGTTCTTGCGGCTCTGCGCAGCGAGGCTGTCGGGCGCGTCGAGCAACCAGAACGTGGCGGTGACAACTTCCGTCCCGGCGTGCAACCCGAAAAGTCGACACATGGCGGGACTCAGCCCACCAGCTCAGCGGACAGCTTCTCCAGCACCACCCGCGCGTAGCCCTTCCACATCTTGGCGAAGACCGGCAGCAGCGACGCCGCCGTCGCAGACTTGGGGTGCAGCGTCCACTGCCAGCTCACCCGCGTCCCGGTGCCCGCCGGCGTGAACGACCACTTACCGTCGATCGAGCTGACCAGCGCCGAGAGCGGGCCGGTGAGCTGGGAGAGGGTGTAGGCGAACGAGTGCGGCGGGTCCACCGCGGTCAGCTGCTCGCGTACCCGACCGCCGCCCACCATCAGAATGGTGCGGGTCTGGCCGGGCGCGTCCCAGGCGCCCGTTTGATCCCGCACTTCCCTGATCGGCGGGATCACGCCGTACCACTGCGACATCGTCTTCGGCAGCGATATCGGCATCGTCTGCGCGAACGCATCCTCGACGGAGACGGGTATTGCGCGCGACTGTTCGACGGTCACGGACCTGGCCATATCTCTCTCTTCCCGACGGCGAGCGCTCGCGGAGTCCTAGCTGTGCACTTCGGTGACGTCATACTCGCCGTCGGCGTAGCGCGACCGGATGGTCTTTTTGTCGTACTTGCCCACGCTGGTGCGCGGAACCTCCTCGACGAACGTCCACCGTTCCGGCAACCACCAGCGAACGACCTTGTCCGCCAGATACTTTCGCAGCCCGTCGGCACTGACGTCGGCCCCGTCCCGGGCGACGACGACGGCCAGCGGCCGTTCCTGCCAACGCTCGTCGGGCACTCCGACGACGGCGGCCTCCACCACATCGGGATGCGCAATGAGGCAGTTCTCCAAGTCGACCGAGGAGATCCACTCGCCACCGGATTTGATGACGTCCTTGGCTCGGTCAGTCAACGTGATGAAGCCCTGTTCGTCGATGCGCCCGACGTCGCCGGTACGCAGCCAACCAGAATCGAACTTGGACTCGTCCTGCCCCCGGTAGTACGAGCCGGTGATCCACGGACCGCGAACTTCCAACTCTCCCACCGCTTCACCATCGTGCGGCAGCGCGTTGCCTTCATCGTCGACGATGCGGGTCTCCACGCCGCAGACCGGTTGACCCTGGGTCACGCGGAAGGCCCAGTGCTGATCGTCGGGGGTCTTGGGCGGCGGCCAGGCCATGGACGCCAACGGCGAGGTCTCGGTCATGCCCCACAATTGGCGGATCTGCACGTTGTGTTTGTCCTCGAAGGTGCGCATCAACGACTCCGGCACCGCCGATCCACCGCACGCCACCCGCCGCAGCGAGGACACGTCATGGTCGGGTTCGCGTTCCAGGTAATGCATGACGTCATTCCAGATCGTCGGCACCGCCCCGGCCAGGGTGGGTCGCAGGGTCTCCACGAGATGAATCAACGACGGCGCGTCCAGGTGCCGGTCGGGCAGCAGCAGATCGGCGCCGGCAGCCAGCGCCGCGTACGGCAGGCCCCAGGCGTTGGCGTGGAACATCGGCACGATGGGCAGCAGCCGGTCGCTGGCACCCACCCCGATCCCGTTGCTGGTACATGCGGCCATCGTGTGCAGGAAGCTCGAACGATGGCTGTACACAACACCTTTGGGATGGCCAGTGGTGCCGCTGGTGTAGCACATGGCGGCCGCGGAGTTTTCGTCGAGTCGCGGCCAGTCGAATTCGGCTGATTCGCCGTCGATCACGTCGCGATAGCGCAGCACCGTCTTGCCGGATTCTTCCAGCGGCGCGATGTCGCCCTCACCGACCGCGATCACGGTGTGCACGGTCTCGAGATCGCCCAGTACCGGGGCGAGCTGCTTGATCAGAGACACATCGACCAGCACCACGCGGTCCTCGGCCTCGTTGGCGACGTAGCTGAGTTGTTCGGCGAACAGTCGAATGTTCAGCGTGTGCAGCACCGCGCCCATCGAGGGCACCGCGAGATAGGCGGTCAGATGTTCGGCGTTGTTCCACATGAAGGTGGCCACCCGCTCGTCACCGGTGATACCGATGCGGCGCAACGCATTTGCCAACTGGGCAGCCTGCTGGCCTACCTCGCGATAAGTGGTGCTGCGATAGCCGTCACCGGTTGCGGTGACGACCTCCCGCAGTCCGTGCACACCGCAGCCGTGCCGCATGATCGCGGTGATCGTCAGCGGAAAGTCCTGCATCGTGCTGTACATCGATGTACCGCCTCACGCGTCGCGGCTGAGCATCATGGCCTCCTGCGCGATGCTAGCGCCGAACCGTGCGACGAGGAACGCCCGCCCCGGGCGGGGCTACACCAGCGCCGGGTCGTACTGCAGCACGTCGGGGACGAACAGATCCACCGACCGCTTGCTTTCCAGGGCCGCCGGCTCGACGTCGGAGTGCAGGCTCGCCGCCAGCGGCGTCACCAGGACCACACCGGAGTAGTCGGCGATGTAGAGGTAGCGCCCGTCCCGGCTTTCGGCCACGCAGGACGGCTCGGCCGCGACGTTTACCGAGTCGATGACGTCTTGGGTGAGGGTGCAGAGGATCGTGACGCTGTCATCGCTGACCAGGTAGGCCCGGTCGCCGTCGCCACTGAGGGTGAGCCGGGTCAGGATGCCGGTGACCTCGGTGATCTTGCGGGTGCCGGTGATCTTGGTGGTGCGGGTGTCGACGACGTCGATCACCGCGAAGTCCGGGCCGGTGCTGGCGACGTATGCCAGTGACCCATTGGGACTGATCGCGACGTCGCGCACGGGCAGGCCGGTGCCGATCGTCGCGATCACGGCCGGCGCGTGCGGGTGGGCGTTCCTGCGACGCCAGCGCGAACGGCGTCCGGTTTCTTCCGGCACGCCGGTGTCCACGACCACCAACTGCCCCCCGGCCGGTCCGTTGACCCCGACATACAAGCGGGTGCCGTCGGGACTGAGCCGGACGCAGTCGGTGGTGGTGCCGGGGTCGGTGGCGATGTCGACCACCTGGATGCCGCCGGTCGCGGTGTCCAGCACGGCGATATCGGCGTTGCGGACGCCGTTGCGGCCGATGTACACGTGCTTGCCGTCTGCGCTGACCGCGAGGTCGCTGACGCTGAGCGCAACGGGGTGTGTCTCGATGACGGCGCCGGTGGTCGTGTCGAGGACCTGGATCGCGTCGTAAGCATTCGACACCGTGCTCAGGTAGGCCCGGTCGGTCGCATCGGTGGCGATGACGAAAGGTTCCTCAAGACCGGCGATGGTCTGCACCACCCGGTAGGCGGCGGTGTCGATGACCGAGACACTGTCGCCGCCGTGGTTGGTGACCAGCAGCCGGCTGCCGTCGGGGCTGACGGCGATGTCGCTGATGGGTCCGTCGCTGACCGGAATCTGGACAGCCACTGGCTCGGGAGCGGTCTCCACATCCCGTAGATCGGGGCCGTTCATCTTGCTGTCGAAAATCACGAGGCTCACCTGGCACCGCCTTCAATGTCGATCGTCGGATCTCCCGGATGTACCCCGCGCGACGTTGCACGACATTGGTAACCGGCTCACACGCACCACAGCCATTCCGTGCGTTTAACCGACAATTTTAGTCGCATAATTCCGGGTAAATAGAATGTAAAACTATTGGTGTTACCCACGTCACGTCGCGCACTCAGCTTGCCCTCAGGTTCGCAAATTCGCCGACTCGGAAATTCGCTGCTCAGCAAATCGTTTTGCCGTGTTCACGCACGGTTTTACGCGCAGCGGCTAAGTTTTTACCATTATGTGTGGTAACCGTTAAATAAGAATATTCTTATTTAAGCGTCAGCAAAAAGAGGCGCATATCACAGCGCCGGTGGCCGTGTTGTCGCCCGCCCGGGCGCACCCGACTGCGTCGGGTGGTTCCGCTTCGGTGCCGGCTTGCCACGGCGCCAGAGGCCTGCGGCGGTTCAACCGACCCGGAACGAGACCTGCACCGTCTCCGTCGTGGCCGTCGGCTTGGTGGTGTCGACGATCAGGAATTCGCCGCTGTCCTGGGTGCCGTTGGGCAACACCTTGGGTTTGAGCCGAAACGGCGGAGCGTCCGAGGCGATGCCGGCCAACCCGAAGTCGCTGTCGTTGGCGATGACCAACGTGTTCCCCCCGTCGCGGGTGAACAGGCCTTCGACCTTGCTGTGACCGAAGAAGTCACCGTCACCGGACAGCGAGCGCACCAGCGCACCGAGATCGAGCTTGAGAGTCTTTGTGGCAACGGCGATTCCGACGGACTTGAGTTTGGCGACGGCGTCGGTGTCGGTGCCGGCACCGATCAGGGTCTCGATCGGCACCCGGTCGATCAACAAGCCGCCCGCGTCGGCCTCGTACGCGGCGCCGGGCACCGTGGCGCGGGGCCCGACGTCGGTGGCGGTGGCCACGTCGACGAAATAGATCTTTTTGCTGGCTTTCGGGGCGGGTTTGGAGTCACCTTCGTCGATCAGGAAGGTGGTGGCGCTCAGCGCGGTGATCTCCGACACCCCGACCTTCGACTCCCGCGGATTGGCCAGCGGATACAGATACTCGTGCACGATGCTGCGGTCGACGAGGTTGACCGTCACGATGCGGGTCACCGGGACGTCCCTGGCCGAACCCGACAGCCCCGGTGTCTGGATCGCCGACTGCATGACCCCCACCAACGTGTTGCCGTCCGGGGTGAGGGTGAGCCCCTCGAGCCCCTGATTCGGCGTGCGCAGGGACAGCTCCCGCGGCAGGGTGTCGTCGGACGGCGAAAGACGTTCCAGCTCTTTGCCGTTGGCGTCGAAATGAATGATGTAGGGGCCGTATTCCTCGGACACCCAGAAGGTGCCGTCGCGGGTGACGGCCAACCCTTCGGGATCCACGCCGTAGTCCGACGGCGGCAGTGGCACTCCGTCGAGGTCCACCAGCGACTCGCCGGTGCTCGCGTGCGGGTCGATCAGCCCCACCAGCGGGACACCGTCCGAGGCCTGCAGCGGGATGGTCCGCTGGACCGTCGCGACGCCGGCGGAAAGCTTGAGCCTGACGATCTGGGGGTGATAGTCGGGCAGCGGCAACACCTTCTCGCCGGGGCCACGCCCGTCGACGTTGGGTCCGCGGTCGGTGAGTCCGTAGATCTCGTCGGCGCTGCCCGGCACCGCGGCGATGCTGGACCCGTGCGCACTGGCCTTGATCGTCACGCCGCCCATCGTGGCCAGCGGCAGTTGATCTTCGGCGTAGACCTGCACCGCGCGGCTGACGGTGACATCGAGGTGGTCGGTCCCGGTGAAGCCGCGATCCGGCGCGTACACCATGCTCCCGTTGTCGCCGTAGCTGATCTTGCCGTGGGCGGGTTTACCGAACGCGACGGGCGTGGCGCCGCCGGTAGCCGCCAGCATGCGGCCCGGTGCGATGGTCAGCGGCTGTCCCGCGGCCGTGCGGAATTCGGATTTTGCGGTCGACGGTGACCCATGCGAGGAACAGGCCACGACGGTGGCCAGCACCGTCGCGAGCACGATCGACGTTCTCACGCTGTCTGCCATTCGCTGTGCATAGCAAGCCAAGTTGACGCCGCGGTGTACGCAGGCCGGCGCCGCTAGCCCCTCTTGTCCCGCACCTTGTAGGTCGAGGGCCACGACTTTCGGGATTCGTCGCCGGTCAGCGGGGTGCCCATGCCGCCGACCTTGACGGCGTAGGCCTCCTTACCCGGACCGACCTCCCGGTTGGCGTGCTCCTGGGCCAGGAAGTAGAGCTCGTCGATGGTGGCTTCGTCATACGCCACGAACGACGTCTCCCGGGCGACGTCGTCGATCCCGGCGAGCATCCGTTCCGGCAGGAAGCGCGAGATCAAGGCGGCCACACCCAGCAGCGAGAACGGGATCACCCAGTAGAAGACGAACGACAGCGGTTTCCTGGTCTCCAGGATCGTCGCGTCACCCTCCACGATCGGCGGGATCGCCGATGACACCGTCATGCCGGCGAAGGCAGCGACCCAGACCCAGGTCAGGATGCCGGTGATGCGCCGGAACAGCTCGGTGTTGACGACGTCGGGGGGCTGCTCGGCGGCGGCGAACTCGCGCACGAACGGTTTCCCGATCAGCACACCGGTCAGCGCCACCAGGAAGATCCCGGCGTTGCTCAGCGGCTGGATCCAGCGCGTCATGAACGCGTCGCTGACCGCCAGGGTCAACACCGTGAGCGCCACAAAGATTGTGACAGCACCGATTTCGAGCGTCTGCCCGGATTTGCCGGAGGCCCGCCCGACCGCGAACACCGCGACCGCCATCAGCAGCGCGACCGACACGGCGGTGATGAATGGGACGTTACCGACCAGGATCCAGTAGACGATCCACGGCGCAAAGCCAAAAAGCATGCCCACGAGGGGTCAGTGTATGGCTGGGCCGGATGCCGTGGCGGCGGGGGCGGCACTGCACGCGACGACGACTGCTACCGTGACCACGCAAACTCGACGTCGAGGAGCCCCGATGGCCAGTGCATTGAACGGCATTCAGCAGAAGCTGCAGCACATCACCGAAGCGGGACGCGCGGTCAAGCGCCTCGCCGACACCGGCATCATCGACCTGCGGGACCTCAATTCGACGGTGCAGGCCGGCAAGCTCACCCGCGTCTACGGACCGCAGGCCACGATGACGATCCTGGGCGGCCGCAGGTATGCGGCGTTGCCCGCGATCGTCGACGAGCGCGGCACTCTGACCTACCGGCAGGTCGACGACCAGTCCTGGGCGCTGGCGCACGGCCTGCAATCCTTCGGCGTCAACGCGGGCTCTGTCGTCGGGCTGCTGTGCCGCGACCATCGGGGACTGGTCATCGCGATGGCCGCCTGCGGCAAGCTCGGCGCCCGCCTCGTGCTGATGAACACCGGGTTCGCCAAACCGCAGTTCGCCGAGGTCTGCAAGCGTGAGAACGTCAAGGTGGTGCTGCACGACAGCGAGTTCCTCGGCCTGCTCGACGCGCTGCCCGCCGACCTGCCGCGGGTGCTGGTCTGGGTCGACGACGACGCGGAAGTGCCCGCGGGGGCGCACACGCTGGACGACATCGTCGCGGCCAACTCCACCGAGCCGCTACCTCCGCCGAGCAAAGCCGGTGGGTCGGTCATCCTGACCAGCGGCACCACCGGGCTCCCCAAGGGCGCGCCGCGCGACACCGTGTCGCCGCTGGCGACCGCGCAGATCGTCGACCGGATCCCGTTCCCCCGCAAGGGAACCATGGTGATCGTCTCGCCGATCTTCCACAGCACCGGGTGGGCCACGTACACCGTGGGCGCCGCCCTGGGCAACAAGGTGGTGACCGCCCGGCGGTTCAAGCCGGAAGCCACCTTGAAACTGATCGCCGAGCACCGCGCCGACATGCTGGTGGCGGTGCCGACCATGCTGCACCGGATCGTCGAACTCGCACCCGACGTCATCGCCAAGTACGACACCTCGTCGTTGAAGGTGATCCTGATTGCCGGATCGGCGCTGAGTCCGGAACTGTCCAACCGGGTGCAGGACACCTTCGGTGACGTCCTCTACAACATGTACGGGTCGACCGAGTGCGCGATTGCGAGCGTCGCCACCCCCGCCGAACTGCGCCAGGCGCCCGGCACCGCCGGCCGGGCCCCGCTGACCTGCGAGGTGGTCCTGTACGACGAGCACGACCGACGTCTCGAGGGCGCGAACCGTCGCGGCCGGATTTTCGTCCGTAACGGGGCGCCGTTCTCCGGCTACACCGACGGCCGCAACAAGCAGATCCTGGACGGCTTCATGTCCAGCGGTGACATGGGTCACTTCGATGAGAACGGCCTGCTGTTCGTCGACGGCCGCGACGACGACATGATCGTCTCCGGCGGGGAGAACGTCTTCCCGCAGGAAGTGGAGAACCTGCTCGAGGAGCGCCCGGATGTCGACGAAGTGGCGGTAGTCGGTGTCGACGACGTGGAGTTCGGAAAGCGGTTGCGCGCCTACATCGTTTCCGAACCCGGTGCCGCCCAGGATGCCGCCGAGATCAAGCAGTACGTGAAGGACAATTTGGCGCGCCACAAGGTGCCGCGCGATGTGGTGTTTGTCACCGAACTACCGCGCAATGCCACCGGCAAGCTGCTACGTCGGGTCCTGGCCGAGATGGACATCGAACCGTCGAGCTGACACACGACAAATCGTCTGTCCCCGGCGCGTTGGATCGGTTAGCGTAGCTGACTCGACGACAACTTCGGATTGGTAAGCGGCAGCGGGGAGCCGACCAACTTTGGCAACGATCACGAGCTCGACGGGGGTGCGAGCCAGTTCTTGCACGCCCGCGTCGACACGCGCTCGGCTGGGCAGACTCCCGGGAATCGACGGGATACGCGCGCTCGCGGTGAGCGCGGTGGTGCTGTATCACGTGAACCCGGCGTGGCTGCCCGGCGGCTACCTCGGCGTCGACGTGTTCTTCGTGATCAGCGGATTCCTCATCACCCGGCTACTGATCGCCGAACGCGCGGGCTCGGGTCGGATCAGCTTGCGGCAGTTCTGGATTCGTCGGGCCCGGCGCATCTTGTCGCCGCTGCTGCCGATGCTGTTCGCGACCGTGGCGGTCACCGCTCTCGTGGACCGGACGATGTTGCATGCGCTGCGCAACGAAGTGCTGGGCGCGGTGACGTTCACCAGCAACTGGGTGCAGATCAGCGAACACCAGTCCTACTTCACCAGATTCGGGCCACCCTCGTTGCTGCAGCACCTGTGGTCGCTGGCGGTGGAGGAGCAGTTCTACCTGGTGTGGCCCGTGCTCGTCATCGCGGTGCTGTGCTGGTGGGGCCGCAACACCGCGGTCGCGATCGTCGCGGGTGCCGGTGCGCTCGCCGCTGCCGCGGCCATGGCCGTGCTCTATCAACCCGGCACCGATCCCTCGCCGATCTACTACAGCACCGCGACCCACAGCGCCGGCCTTTTCGGCGGTGCGGTGCTGGCCGTGGTGTGGCCGGCCGTCGCGGCGCGCGTGGGTTCGTCTTTCGGCAGCAGCGTGCTGGCCGGCGCGGGCCTGGCCGGGATCGCCATCGGCTACTGGCTGCTGGACGAGGACGGGTCCGCCACCTATCGGGGTGGCATCCTCGCCGTCTCGGCGGCCTGCGCGTTGCTCATCAGCGGCCTGGGCCTCGGCCGCAATTCCGTCGAGCGGCTGCTGTCGCGGCCCTCGCTGTGCTGGCTCGGCGCCCGGTCCTACGGCCTGTACCTGTGGCACTGGCCGGTTTTGGTGCTGGGTGATCGCCTGCTGGGGCGCCGGACGCTGCTGGTCGCCGGCGTCGAGATCGCCGCTGCCGTGTTGCTCGCCGCGGCCTCGTACCGATGGATCGAGAAGCCTGTCCTGCGGCTCGGCTACCGCCGCGCGTGGCAGGCTGGCTGGTGCGCGGTGCGCGGCGGCCGCACGGGAAGAATCTGGGTGGCAGGTGCGACGGCTGCGGGCGGTGTGTTGGTCCTGGGTGCGCTGGTGTTCGCACCTGCACCGCCGTTGACGGGGCTCGACAAGCAGTTGGCCGAGGCGCTCGCCGCGCAACAAGCAGCGGCTGTTGCGGCGCCGGGTGCGCAGCCGCCGGCGCCCGTCGTCGACGCCCCACCTGCGTCCCCGGCGGCAACTGAGTCGGTCGGGCCGCCGCCCGGCGACCAGATCAGCGCGGTGGGCGACTCGGTGATGCTGGCGTCGTCGTTTGCGCTGCGCGACCGGCTACCCAGCATCCGGATCGACGCGGTGACCAACCGCAGCATGCAGGCGGCGCCCGGCATCCTCAGCGCGCTCGATGCCGGCGGTGCGCTGCGCCCGGTGGTGTTGCTGGGTCTGGGCAGCAACGGGTCGTTCCCGCGCGACCTGCTCGAGGGTATCGTCGACGAGCTCGGCCCGGAGCGGAAACTGTTCCTGGTCAACCTGTATCTGCAGGACAGACCGTGGACCGACGAGGTCAATCGGACCTTGACCGAGGTGGCGCTCGCGCACCGCGCCAATGTCCGCCTGATCGACTGGCAGAGCGCCGTCAGCGGACACGAAGACCTGCTCTACGCCGACCACGTCCATCCGCAGCCGGGTGCCGGCGCCGACCTCTACGCGCAGACGGTGATCGCGGCCATGAGCGAGAAGCCGGCTCCGCCCGCAGCGCCCGCGGCCGCCCTGGATCCGGTGGTCCCGCCGGTTGGCCGGGCACCGGCCCCGCCGACGCCCACCCCGGCATCGCGCACTCCCGATCACAGCGAGCAACTGCTCCTCACGCTGGTGGCGCTGGCCATGGTGCTCGCCATCCCGATCCTGGTCGCCGTCCGTGCCGCTGTCGGCACCCGGCGTGTCCAGCTGGCCGTGGCGGGCGACGACCGTGCCGCTGCGTCGGACGCACTGTTCGCGCCGCCGACGCGAGCGCGCTCACCACCCCGTGCGACGGCGGATACCACGCCGGTTCGTACGTCAGAGTTCGTAACCACCGCACACCACCCGGACAGGAGTGAGGATGTCTACCCGGACCATCATCGCCGTGATCGGAGTATGCCGGGCTGCCGGCGGCGCGGCCGCTTACTTCTGGCCGACGGCCTTCGCCAGACACGGCAAGATCACCGGGGCAGGCGCCAGCACCGACAGTCGGTATGTCACCCGACTTTTCGGCGCCCGCGACATGGTGATCGGCGCCGCGACCGTGACCGGACCGGCGCAACATACCGCGCTGTGCATGGGAGTCGTGTGCGACGGCCTGGACACCGCGTCGGGGTTGCTGGCCGGCCGGGACGGCAAAGACGCCGGCTGGGTACGCGCCGCGTCGGTGCTCACCACAGTCTTCACGCTCGCGGGTTTGGCTGTGGGCGTGCGTAATTCGCGGCCCTAGCCCGAGCAGCGGCTACGGGGACGCGACACCCGCAGCGTCCTGCAACACCTGCTGCAACTTGTTGAGTGGATCTCCCTCGGTCGGATTGAGCCGACGTGCCGGGGTGTCGCGACTGTCGGGTACCGCGAGGGGCGCGAGCGGTGGCGGCAGGGGCAGTAGCGGCGGCGGCGGTGGCGGTGGCGGCGGTGCCGCCGGCGGCGGGGCGTTCAATGCAGCCTGCTTCGCGGCCAGCCGGCTCGCAGCGTCGTGGCGGATGGCCTGCCGCTGCAGGTTCACGTCGCTGTTCCCGGCAAAGCAACCCTGGGGCGCACCTTCGACGATGGTCAACGCGCTCGCATAGCGTTCTTCGGCGCGGGCCCGGTCCCCCGCCGCCGCGGCCCGATCACCCTGCGTCTCGCGGACCAGTTCGAGGTTCACCCGCACCGGGCAGGAATCGTCGGCATCGGCGCGGGACAGGGCGGCGCTGAAGTGGCGGTCGGCGTCCTCGAGACGGCCGGCGAGCACGGCGGCGGCGCCCGCGGCAAACGGCGCCTTGGCCGGTTCCACGATGTTGGCCACGCCGAGCACCTCCGCATCGGTGCGCACCGCATTCCCGTTCCGGCTCGCGTAATCCGACACAGCCGAATTACCCAGCACGACAACCGATATCAGCTTGACGGCGATCAGCAGCGCCAGCAAGGTCAGCGGTGCCGAACAGATCAGCAACCGTCGCCGCAGCCGCAGCCGGGCCGGCCTCACCATGACACATCCCGTCGGGCGATGCGGCTGCGCCGAAAGTCGCGGACCGATAGATAGATCTCGCCCAGCAGCAGCACCGCTGCCAGCATCGTCAGCAGCCAGTACAGTTCGATCCGGTCGACGGCCGCCGGCCGGATGCCGGTCTGCGGCAGGGTGGGCCGGAAGGGCTGACCGGGTTCCCGGTGTTCATACAGCACGCCGAGCTGCGCAGCGAGTTGCCGCAGCTTTGTTTCGTCGATCGCGGCGCTGCGGCCGTAGCCCAACACCAGCCCGCCGTCCACCAACCCGCGGGCGAGGTCGAAGTCGGCCTGTGCCGCGGGTGTTCCGCCAGAACCGAAATACAACACCACGTTCCGGGAACCGGGATACTGCTGCGCCGCCTGCAACAGCTGATACCGCAGCACATTTCGGGCCGCACCGGCGGCTACGCCCTGCCCGTCCGGTGTCGGCACGGAATCCAGCGCCGCGATCGTCGGACGCAGGCTCCACACATCCTGCGACAGTGGCCAATCGAGCGAGGCCCGGGAACTGAAGGTGATCAGCGCGTACCGTGCCGCAGGATATTGATCGATCAGCGCCGCCATGTCGTTGTGCATCCCTGTGACGCTGGAGTCCACGGACCGGTCGACGACCAGGAACACGTTGAGATTCGCGCCGGCCGCGCCCGGACCGCGGTGCGTCTCCTCGCCGCGGATTCCCGGGCGGGTTGTCGCCGCAAGGATCAGCAGTACGGCCAACGTCACAGCGCTCCAGCGCAACATTGCGGATCGACGGGTTCCATAGCTCACGCTCAGCACCAACCGGAGTGCCACCGCGCGGGCCAGAACGAGCGCCGCGATCACGACGGCGAGGATCGCCCACGGCAGCACCGGCTGAAACGTCATCGGCGCAACACCAACAACGCCACCGAGAGTGCGGCCGCCGACACCATGGCGATCACCAGCGGCACGACCGGTGCGTCCGGAAAGTCTCCGGTCACCACCGTGCCGTCGGCCAGCCGCGCCGGCGGGGTGTTGGACCGAATCTGGTTGAGCACCTTGGGAATCTCGCTCACCGAGCCCGGTCCCGGCACGAGGTAACGGCCCCCGGTCTGCTGGGTGAGCGCGAGCAGCGAACCGCTCGAGCGCGACGGCGCCGTGTCGATCACGTTGAGCTGGATGCCCGCCCGCTCCACCAGACCGCGCACCCCGTCGGCGGTGAACAGGGCGGCGCGCGGTTCGCCCGCGGCCCGCAGATCGGAGGGGCCGAGGTAGATCACCGACCGTCGCCGCAGGCCGCGTTCCTCGAGCGTCGGGAAGCCCGAGATACACAGCGCCAGAACATCTTCCATACTGGGGGCGTAATCGATGTAGGGCACTGGTGCCGTGAACGACGCCTGACGCGCGCGGGCGAACTCCGCGAACCGCTCGGCGGCGTAGGCGTAGTCGCGTGTCAGCGGCACCAGGCGACGGTTGATCGAGGTCAGTCCGATGCGTTGAGTCTGATACGTCGAGATCTGCCGGGCGAAGTTATCGAGCAGTTCGGCCGTCGCCGCGTCGGGGACGGGTTGGCCGACACACACCATGATGTCCTCGGGATGAGCGGCGTCGAAACCCTGTCCCGCTCCGGTCGGACGGGCCGATGTCCAGGTGGCGGCGCCGAACATGACGGTCAGCAGCAGCAACGTCAGAACGGTCGACAGCGAACGCAGCCGGGCCACCTTCGCGTACTCGGGCAGCCGGGTCAGTCGTGCGACGTTGGCCAGTGGACGCAGCCGGCCGCGGGCAGCGGTCATCGGCAGCAGCGCCGCCAGCACCACTGCGGCGATCAAACCGGCCAGGCCGACAGCGGCCACCGGCCACCACCTCACGTCCACGAGCGAATCAACTGTTGCGCCTGGGCGCTCACCTCGGCGACGTCGATCTGGGACTCGGCGTTGAACTGCGCATCACCGAGCCGGATCAGCAACGGCGCCGCCGGTGCCAGCTCGCCGGCGGCGATGGCGTCGACGTGCAGGTACTGGGCCCGGTCGCCGGTCGCTTGGTGCAGGAAGCTGCGGACGGTCCGGCTGATCGCCGCACATGCCGCCGCGGCGGGCAGCCGCCCGGCAACGTGCCTGTCACCGATGCCCCGCACCCGTCGGGCGAACCGGTGACGGATCAGCCGCGCATGCACCTCGCGCACGAACGGGATCCGCCGCAGCCGCTCCGCAGGCAGCGTCCACACGAAGATGCCCAGATACCAACCTATTACGGCCAGGATCAGCAACACGGCCCAGCACAGCCACCACGATGAGTAGGGCTGCGGGCCAAAGACGTGGCGTAACAGGTCATCCGGCACGGGCGGCCGTCTCGGACAGGGCGACGAGTTCGCGCCGGATGTTGTCGCTGCCGGCGATCGTCGCGTGCGCGATCGCGTGACCGGTGAGGAACGCATCGAGGCGGTCCCGGCGAGTTTGCTCGGCACGGCGGTAGGCGGCGACCACCCGCGGGCCGAGGTCGGCGCCGTTCAGCACGAATCGTCCGGTGGCGACATCGAATCCGTCGGTGTTGTCCGGACCGACGGCGGGCATGTCCGCCACCATCGCCCACATGATGTCGTGCCGCGCGCTCAGCTCGGCCAGCAGGCTATCGAGCTGATCGTCGACCTCGGGTTCGTCAGACACCACGATGACCAGCATGCTGTGTCGGTAATGCGTTGCGACATAGTCGAGTTGGGCGGTGATGCGGCTGGCGCCGGGGTCGGTCATGGTGTGCTGATACCACCGGTGCAGCAGTCCTTCGATGTGCGGCTCGCCGCGCCGCTGGGGGATGTTCACCGAGCCGCGCCGGTCGCCGTAGACCATGCCGATCTGATCGGAGCGACGCAGGCCGATCAGTCCCACCGCACCCATGGTGTGCGCGGCCACGTCGCGCTTGTACTCCCCACTCGGAGCGAGTGCGGTCATGTTGCGGCCGGCGTCGGCGACGAGCAGGATCTTATGGTGTTTCTCCGAGACGAACCGTTTGATCAGCACGCTGCCCGAACGTGCCGAGGCTTTCCAGTCGATGTCCCGGACGTCGTCGCCGGGGACATACGGGCGCAGGTCGTCGAATTCCATGCTGCGCGTGTGCAACAGGGTGTAGCGGCCGCCTTCGAGTAGGCCGCGGGTGTCTGTGCCGAAGTGCGCCTTGGCCTGGTTGAGATGCTTGCCCACGATGAACCGCCGGCAGCTCAGGGGACCCGGACGGTCCGCATCGCGGCGTCGATCACGGACTCGGCAGTGACGTTGTTGCTGGCCGCTTCGAAGCCGAGGATGAGCCGGTGCCGCAACACCCGGTGGGCGAGCTTGGCGATGTCCTCGGGCAGCACGTGCGCCCGCCCGGCCAGTACCGCCCGCGCCCGCGCCGCCTTGCAGAACGCGATGGTGGCGCGCGGGCTGGCACCGTACTCGACGAGGCGCGCGATCTGCTTGGGCAGCGTCTGCGCCGGGTGACGGGTGACATCCACCAGCTGGCTGGCGTAGAGCATCAGCGCACGGTCCATGTGCACGCGGCGCACCACGTCCTGCAGGCGCAGCACATCCTCCAGATTGACCACCGGCTGGGCGGGCCGCCGCTTATCGTAGAGACCGCCGTCGATCCGCGCCATCATCTCCACCTCTTCCTCCGGAGACGGGTAGCGCACGATCTCTTTGAGCAGAAACCGGTCGGTCTGCGCCTCGGACAGCGGATAGGTGCCCTCCTGGTCGACGGGATTCTGGGTGGCGATCACCAGGAACGGCTCGCTGATGGGGTGCACCTGCCCGCCGATCGTGGTCTGCCGCTCCTCCATCGCCTCCAGCATCGCGCTCTGGGTCTTCGCGCTCGACCGGTTGATCTCGTCGAGCAGCAGGAAGTTGGCGTGCACCGGACCCAGTTGGGTGACGAACGAACTGGTCGACGAATCGTAGATCTGGGTGCCGATGATGTCGCTCGGCAACAGGTCAGGGGTGCACTGGATGCGCCGGAACCGCCCTTGGACCGAATCGGCGAGCACCTTGGCGGCGGTGGTCTTGGCCAGGCCGGGCACGCTCTCCAGCAGGATGTGGCCACCGGCGAGCAGGCCGATCAGCAGCGATTCCCGCAGGTTGCGCTGCCCGACGATTTTGGCGTCGAACGCCTGTGAGACGGCATCGACGATCGGCCGGATGCTGTCGATTTCGCGTTGATCCGGTTGCGTCCGTGCTGTAGTCATACGCTCGCATTTATACCCGGGCGCCTGGTGTTCACACGTGAGTCGCCTCGCTCTCCGCAGTTCGGGTTGAGCACCACACCCTCGGGTATGCGTGCCGACGTGATGATCGGCACGCACCAGCAACCGGCCGGCAGCCGACTCGGGCCGTTCGGGCGGGTCCTGTTCGCGGTGCTGCTGTCGGCAGGGTGTTCGGCTGATCCTCCGCATCCTGCTGTCGGGTCTGCGCCCCCTGCTGCGGCTGCCGGCACGCTGGTGTCCACACCGGTGGGCGTGCCCGCCGCGCTGGCGCAGGCACCGCTGGACCAACCGCGCCAGGCGCTGGTTCCCGACGGCTGGACGATGTCGGTGTGGGCGCGGGTACCGAAGGCGCGGCTGGAGACCTGGACTCCGGACGGCGCGCTGCTGGTGTCGGTTCCGGCGAGCGGGCAGATCGTCAAGCTGACCCCGAAACCCGGGGCGGCGCCGCACCAATCGACGTTCTTGGATGGGCTGCACCAGCCGCACGGCATGGCGTTCGCCGGCTCGGCGTTGTATGTCGCCGAGAGCGACCGGATCGCTGTCTACGACTATGTCGACGGGCGGGCAGTCCACGCCCGGGTCGTCGCGGGCGGCCTTCCCGACGCGCGCAGCCCCGATTTGCAGGGGGCCTACGCGCATGCGTTGAAGAGCGTGGCCGTGGGACCCGACGGTGCGGTCTACTTCTCGATCGGCTCGACCGCCAACATCTCACCGCAGGATCGCGCGGCCACCCCGCCCAGGGCGACGATCATGCGCGTTGCGCCCGGCGGCGGCCCGGCACAGCCGTTCGCGACCGGCGTGCGCAACGGAACCGGCCTGGCCGTCGCCCCGGACGGTGCCGTCTGGACGGCGGTCAACAACCGCGACAATGCACCCGACCCGGCGGGCCATGTCGACGCCGGGTACGTCAACGACCATCCGCCTGAGTCGCTGGCCCGCCTGACGTCGGGCCGCGAGTTGGGCTGGCCGTTCTGCAATCCCGACGGCGGCCCGGCCAACGTGCCGTTCATCCGTGACTTGACGACTAATACAGACGGATCCCGATTGGACTGCGCCGCACTGCCTCCGGTCGAGCAGAGCATGGGCGCGCACTCGGCTCCGCTGGGTCTGGCCTTCACCGCCGGCGTGCTGCCGCAACCATATGCCGACGGCGCGCTGGTCGGTATCCACGGTTCGTGGAACCGGCAGCCGCCGCGAGCGCCGGAGGTGTCATTCTTCCCTTGGCACAACGGCACTCTCGGCAATCAACAGACGCTGGTCGGGGGCTTCCAGAGCGGCGACGGATCGCGGTGGGGCCGCCCGGTGGCCGCGGTAGTCGGACCGGACGGCGCAGTGTACGTCACCGACGACGCCGCCGGCGCCGTCTACCGCGTGGCTCCGCCGGGCCGATAAGTGTTGGGGGCCAGGCAATCAGCGGGTCAGCAACGCCAGGGCCGCCTGTTTGAGCCGGCGCCGCGGCCAGTTCAGCGCGCCGTCGCCGGCCAGGGCGGCCTTGGCCGCGTTGTAGCCGCACATCCCGTGCACGCCGCCACCCGGGTGCGTGCCGGCACTGCCCAGGAATACGTTCTGCACCGGCGTGTGCGGCCCGCCGAATCCGGGTGCGGGACGAAACACCAACTGCTGGAACAATTGTGAGGTACCACCGTTGACAGCGCCGGTGTGCAGGTTCGCATCGCCGGCTTCCAGGTCGGACGGACGTTGAACGGTCTTACCGACCACGCGGGCGGCGAAACCCGGCGCATACTCTTCGAGAACGCGGTCCACGGATTCGGCCAGCTGGTCGGCGGATGCGTCATCGGCGCGGGCACGCGGTAGATGCGTGTAGGCCCAAGCGCTTTCGGTCCCGGCCGGTGACCGACTCGGATCGGACGTGGTCATCTGACCGAACAGCATGAACGGATTCCGCGGCACCGTCCTGGTGTTCAGATCGGCCATCCATCGAACGAGACCGTCGCGATCCGCCCCGACGTGCACGGTGCCCGCCTCGTTGAGGCTCTTCGATCGCCACGGGATCGGCGCGTCGAGGGCATAGTTGACTTTCAGCACCGGTGTGTCCCAGACGAACCGCGACATCGCCGCTGCCACCGCGCTCGGTACCGAGTCTTCGGGCAGCAGCTCGTCGAACAGCATCGGGGCGGACGTATCGGCGATCACCGCGCGCCGCGAGCGCACCGTACTGCCGTCGGTACAGCGCACCGCTGTCGCGCGACCGCCCCGCACCTCGATGGCGTCAACCGTTCGTCCACAACGGATCTGGGCCCCGGCAGCACACGCGCGTGCGACGAGCGCGGCGGTCAGCTGACCCGCTCCCCCGACGGGCACCGGATACCCGCCGTCCTGGGCCAGCATCACCAGCATGTAGCCCATCAGGCCGCTGGCCGAGGCGTCGATGGGCACATCGGCGTGCATGGCGTTGCCCAGAAACAACAGTCGTGCGGCCTCTCCCTCGAACAACTGCTCCACCAGGACGCCGGCAGGCAGCAGCAGCTGATGAACGAATTGCAGCGCCTCCGCCGTCCCCAGGGTGCGCAGCAACCCCACCGCCGGACGAACCGGGGGAAACGGCGCCAGCAGCGCGCCCAGGAACGGTTCCTTGATGCGCTGCCACTGGGCGAAGAGTTCACACCATCGGGCGCCATCCCCGGGGGTACGGCGGTCGAGTTCGGCAGCGGTGCGGTCGATATCGCGATAGATCAGGGGCGCGTCGTCGTCGGCTGCCGAGCTCGGATGGCCAACCACGGCTGGGGCGTGTGACCACCGCAACCCGTGGTCCTCCAGATTGAGGTCACGCAGCCCCGGCGAGGCAACCGACAGCGGATAAAAGGCGCTGTACAGATCGCTGACATAACCCGGGAACAATTCGGCGCTCTTGACCGCGCCGCCCGGCTCCTGCTGAGCCTCCAGCACCACCACGTCCCAGCCCGCGTCGGCCAGGACCGCGGCAGCCACCAATCCGTTGTGCCCGGCGCCGATCACCACGGCGTCCGCGACGGTCATTGACCTTGCTCAGGCTCAGAACGTCGTTCGGCAAGCGCGGACAATCGCGCCAGGCACTCGCGGTTGCGCGGCCACGCGGCGGCCAGGGCCAGCCGCCGCGGGATCAGCCGCAGCGGACCGCCCAGCGGCACCTCGGCCATCTCGATCAGACAACCGCCGCTGTCGGTGTCGGACAGGCGCAACGTGATTCGCGCGCCACCGAAGGGGCGCCCCTTGGCCAACAGCACGAGTTCGGTGACCGGTACGCAGACTTCGACTTCGGTCTCGTCGTTCAACGCCACCGGCCACACCCCGATGGTGTGGTGAATGAGGCTGCCCGGCGAAGGCCAGTTCGGGTCGACGGCACGCATCCGGCTGTTGCCCACGACCCACTGCGAATACGTCCATCCGTCGGCCATCACGTCCCACACCTGGCGGCGCGACGCAGTGGTCTCGCGCCGTACGGTGAGCGCGCTGTCAATTTCGGCAGGTTCTTTCATCGACCGATCACTCCTTCAATGTCCTCCGAGAGGGCTGACGATCAGCCGGTTGGCTGCCGCCTTCCACGAATCGGGCAGCACCATACCGGCTGCGCCCATAGCCTTCGACGACAGAGATGCCGCCACGACCTTCTGCTTGCCCGCCATCAGCGCCCGGTAACCCTGCTCGGCGACGCGGGCCGGATCGTCTTTCGGGATGAACCGCCCGAGCACGGTGTCGAGCATTCCCACCCTGCGGAAAAAATTCGTGTCGGTGGGCCCCGGCATCAGCGCGGTCACCGTCACGCCGGTGTTGCGGAACTCGTCGTGCAGCGCTTCGGCGAAGGACTGGATGAACGACTTCGACGCGTTGTACATCGTCTGATGCGATCCGGGCATCATCGCCACCACCGACGAGGTGAGCAGCATCTTGCCTGCGCCGCGCGCGGCCATCCCGCGCAGCGCCAGCTTGGCCAGCTGGACCGTCGAGCGGACGTTGAGGTCGATCACGTTCATGTCCCGGCTCAGGTCGGTGTCGACGAAAGGTCCGGAGTCGCCGGTGCCGGCGTTGAGCGCAACAACATCAAGGTGACGGCCGTCTTCGGTCGCGTCGCGGTACAGCTGTTCGACTTCGTCCGGTTGGCGGAGATCGACGCGGACCGCCCGCACGTCGACGCCCTTGTCGCTCAACTCTGCGGCGGTGTCGTGAATCCCGTCGTCGTCAGCAGCCAGAACGAGGTCGTACCCGTCGCGGGCGAGGAGCTTCGCCAGCTCGCGGCCGATGCCGCTGGAGGCGCCGGTCACCAGGGCCAGCTGTGCTGTCATGCAGCCGGGCTACCCGGCGGCGGGCCGACCAAACGCTCCGACGTCGGTCGGAGGTTGCGTCAGCCCTATACCGGGAGGGGCGGGCGCGGCGATGCGTGTTGTTCGTAGCGCGTCAGCGACGCCATGCGCGGATACAGGATCGCCGGACCAAGCCACCGCGCGACGAAGCTGCGGAGGGAGGCGGCTTCCGACCGCCCCTGCCTGGGGTCGATCAGCAGGGATTGCACTGTGCGCAACGTCATTTCGGCCAGTTCACCGCGTGCGGCGGCGTCGAAGCCGTGCAGCTTCCAGTCGACGTCGAGGCGGTCGAACACCGACAAGCAGAAGGCGATCGCCGTGTCGGAGGTCAGCGAAGTGACGGCCTCCCCCTCGTGTTTCCGGGTCAGCAGGGTCTCCAGCTGCGGATCACCGGAGAGATTCTCCACTCCGAACGAGACGCACTCCACAACAGCGGTGGCCGGGTCCTCGATTCCGCGGGCGTGTGCTACCACCTGGTCGATGAAGCCGTTGACCGCACGCATCGAGCTGGCGATGAGCAGCGCGTCGGCGTTGGGAAAGTAGCGGTACACGGTCTGGCGGGTGACTCCGAGCCTGCGGGCGACGTCGGCAAGGCGTATCCCCGGTCCGTGCTCGGTAACCTCGGCGTCGACCGCCGTCAGAATTCGCGAGATCGCCTCGTCGTCCGACGACGGGGTCGAACCCGCCCAGCCCCGACTACGCATCGGCGGCTACCAGCCTGTCGCTGGTGAACTCGATCGGAAGGGTCGTCGGACCGGTCATCCCGAGCACGGATTTCCACGGCGCCGGACCGGCGCGATGGGGGGCGGGCAGCCGACGGGTGAGGACGATGAGCGCTTCGGCCAGTTCCCGGCGTGCGAGGTTGGCCCCGAGGCAGTAGTGCGCGCCGCCGCCGAAGGTCAGGATGGCGGGAACGTCCTTGCGTGTGATGTCGAAGCGGTCGGCATCGGCGTAGATCGCTGGATCCCGGTTGGCTGCAAAGGTATTGGCGAGTACGAAGGTTCCGGCCGGGAACAGGTAGCCGGCGAACTCGACATCGTCAACGGCGGCTCGGGGCACGATGCAGGCCGCCGGAGAGTGGCGCATGCTCTCTTCGACCGCCTGCATGGCAAGTTCCGGGTGATCGCGCAGCTTCGCCCACTGGTCGGGATGTTCGCAGAGCACCTGGACCGACGCCGCCAGCTGGTTTCGTGTCGTGTCCGTTCCCGCCATCAGGAAGCCGGACACCAGCATGCGGAGCTCGTCGAGGTTGAGCCGGTCGCCGTCGCTTTCGGCTCGGATGAGTTCGGAGAGCAGGTCCTCGGTGAGGTTGTTTCGGCGGGTGGCCACCATGTCGTCGACGTAGGCGTCCAGTTCGCTCCAGGCGCGCATGATCGCGGACTCGTCGAAGTTGGCATCGGGCTGGAAGTTGAGGGCTTTGAAGACCTCCTCGGTCCAGTCCGCGAACAACTGCCAGTCCTCGCGTGGGGCGCCGAGCAGCGCACACATGATCGGAGTGGGGTACCGATACGCAATGTCGGTCACGACGTCGCAGCGTCCGGCGTCCATCACCTGGTCGATGAGCCCGTTCACGACTTCGTGGATCGTGTCCTGCAGACGCGATGTCGCGCGCGGCGTGAACGCCTTGGCGACCAGCTTGCGCAACCGCACATGCGGTGGGCCGTTGAGGCCGAGCAGGCTGTTCGCCATCTTGTCGTACAACGGGCCCGACGTGATGCCCTGGGCCGCCAACGTGATACCCGGTGGCAGGCGGAATCTGTTGTCGCGCAATATTTCCCGGGCGAGATCGTAGGACAGAATTTCTGGGCCGAGGGGGCCGATCGCGATCGGAGCACGCGACTGCGCCGCTCGGACATCCTCGAGAATGTCGTGCGGAGTCGCGGTGAGGCTGTAGTCGAACCGCGGGAGACCGGCGTCGAAGACGTTGGGCGTGGGGCGGTGCGCGTTCATGAGTCTCAACTTCCGTGGGCTGCCCAGACGGGATCAGGTACAGACGTTTATGCCTGCAATGTATGACCATCGCCGGGGAACAGTCAACCTTTCGCTCGTCGTTGGCCCTGTAACGAGCACATGGTCATACACCCATTGGATGAACGTCCCGGCGTCGGTGCAGCGCTTACGAAGCCCGCTGAGGACCACTGTCCGGGTGCAGCCTCTGCAGCGGACCACCGGCGACTGTTGATGGCGCAACTGTGCTGTGACCGTTAATGATCGTTACCGCAATTGTGATTGCGCGTTCCTATCGTGGTTTAACGAGAGATCCGGTTTTTCACCTCAACCAACGCCGATCGCCACGTGTAGGGCCTAGGGGGCTGACATGAGTACCGCATTCGCTGATCCAGTCGCAGGTCATGCAGCACACGTACCCGACGATGTCGCCTTGGCGGTCGCCAGACTCAACGCTTTCGCCGGCGGAAGGGAAACCGCCGAGACACGGGCGCGTTGGCAAGTCGACGAAGAAGAGATCTTGCGCGCGTCGATCACGGTGATCTTGATAGCGCTCACGACGGTGATCGCGGTCGCCGTGATCGCGATCCTGACGATGGGTTAGCAGCAGGTACGAACCGCACGCTGGTGCATCAGCGGCTTGAGTCGCTTTCTCTGACAACGCATATCGGGTTGCCGCGTCGTTCGCGACACGTGGCGATGCCGTCGTGGTAGTGACCGATTGCTCGGCTCCCGGGGGCGGACCAACGAATTTGACCTGTCAGGGAACGATGCCGTTGCACAACGGATGTGGGCCGTCGGCATTGCCTCCGGTGCTGATGTGGCCGCCACTGCTGACGCTGTACATCGCCTCCTTGCCGAGGAAAAAGGCGTCCATTTCGCTCATCCCGTAGCGGCTCATCAGCATATTCTTCAGCCCTGCGGTGTAGTCGGCCCCGCTCGCAACTGCTTTGCAGGCGAACGTGACTGCTTCAGGACTCCAGTTGCCGCAGACCTCTCCCGTCGCTGTGTCACACACCCAGGTGTGGTGTTCGCGCCAATCACCCTGCTGCCCCTCTGTTCTAGGGGGCGCTGCGCGCAGGGAACTCAGCGTCGGCGCCGTCGACGCGGCCGCAGGAACAGTCGACGCGACGCTTGGACGGGCCTTCACGTCATGGTGGTCAGTCCATGGTCGCCAGAAGGCCACACTTCCGACCAGTAACCCGAACACCATCGCGGCGGCCAGCGCCAGCAGTACCTGCGATCGCCTCTGGGGCGCCGATTCAGTCATTGAGGGGCCTCTTGCGTTAGTGCTGTCGGGGACGTCCCACGGTTGGCAACGTCCGGCGTCGTGAACTCTATGGCAAGTCCCAGAATCGGCGAAACAATCTTCGGGTTTCTTGGCGAACTGCGCAGCGGCCCTTCGGCAATTGTTCGATCTTCGAGAACTGTATGACGTGGTCGTCATTTACACTCCGAAGCTATGCCCCCCGCATCTCAGGTGCGGCCCGCCTGGGCCCCCGGTGCCACACTGAGGGCAGTCTGGGTTACCGCCCGGGAGTCATCAGAATGGATCGCCAGCCATACCAACAAGTTACTGATCGCACTCGGATCGACGCTTGACATACCTGGGTGGGAAACACCCCAGGGCGAGCTATGGGCGGGAACGCTAGAAGCGTTGGCAGAGATAGTGATTAAGCACGTAACGGTAGGCACATTCGGCGGCCCGGAACCGGAAAGTGGCTATCGCTTCACCGTATCGGGCACTAACCAGCGACTGCTGCTGCACGTGCACATCTCTGCCGGTGCTAAATCGAGAGGCCGACGGGTCCCTCTACACACCGTCTCCATTGACATCCGTGAGCTGATGTTCGGCGGCGTCACCTCGATCGTTGGTGACACGGTCTGCGCAGCGGTTGCCGAGACGTGGAACCCGTTGGCCCTCAGTCTGTCCGACCTGCTCGTGAACCGCACGGCCAGACGTGGCGGCTGGAAGATCCCCGTCGGCTACCGAACCTGGTTCGACGCACAAGTCGGAACAATCAGTCAGCTGGAGCAAGGACTGACCGCCACCGAATTAGCAGGTGGCACGCTCATCTCAGCGCCCGATGACTGGCCAGCAGAGAAGGTCGTGGCAGCGATGACGTCAACGCTAGCCGCTAGCGGCCTCGACGAGGTGCCCCGCCAGCGAATACCCTCGCGGTAGGCCACCCGGGCCCTCGCCAGGCGTTCAGCCTCCGTCAACCCTTGAACACCATGGCAATAACTTCATTGGAATGCCGCAGCTCCGCTTTTTGCACGAACTCGGCGATGTCTGGTACTGCGTGCGGGATATTCAGCTCAACTACCTGCTCACCGGACGGTCCGCGCTTGTGAGGGGGACCCGTTTGGTGGTCCAGTCGCTATGCGACTTGGGGTTGGTGGGTCGTGGCCCACTGTAGGGCAAGCTCGGCTGGGGTGAGTTCGCCATGGGCGGAATGGGGCCGATTGGCGTTGTAATCGCAGCGCTAGTCCTCGATGATTACCCGGGCTTCCAGCGGCGAATCGAACCGCCACGCGTTGAGCAGCTCGTCGCGTAGTTGTCCGTTGAACGATTCGATTCAGGCGTTCTGCCACGGCGAGCCCGGATCGATGAAAAGTGAACCGGCACTGTTGAATCGGCACCAATCAGCCACGGCGTACGCCACGAACTCGGGGCCGTTGTCGAAACGCACGTAATGCGGCGCCCCGTGGACGAGCGCCAAGCGGTCCAGCACAGCGACCACTCCGTCGGCGTCGATGGATCGATCGACTTCGATCGTGAGTGCTGCGCGGGTGAACTCGTCGATGACGTTGAGAATCTTCAGTGTGCGCCCATCAGCGGTGGTGTCGAACGGAAAGTCCATCGCCCAGATCACGTTCGGGCGGATCGGGGACATCGCACCCACGACGACACCGACCCCGGTCAGGCGCTTCTTGCGGCGCCGCTGCGGCACCCGAAGGCCCTCCTCACGCCACAGCCGGCGGATGCGTTTGTTGTTGGCCTTCCAGCCGGCTCGGCGGGCCATCTTCGCCGCCCGTCGCCATCCCCAGCGAGGGCGGTCGGTAGAGAATTTGCGCAGCCAGGCCCGCAGCTCGGCCTCCTCGGTGGTGACCGGTGCCGGTGTCAGGCGCATCGTGGAGCGGTGCAACCCGACGACCGCACAGGCGCGGCGCTCGGACACCCCGAACCGCTCACGCAGCGCCGCAACGGCATTGCGTTTGCGGTTCGGGGTCAGAAGTTTCCCGACGAGATCTCCTTGAGCATGTCGATGTCGAGGGCCTGGTTTGCGACCAGCTTCTTCAGGCGGGCGTTCTCGGCTTCAAGTTCCTTGAGCCGTTTCGCGTCGTTGGCCTTCATACCGCCGTACTGCGCCACCCAGCGATGCCACGTCGATTCCGCGACCTCCAGGTGCCGGCACACCTCACCGAGTTCCTGGCCGGTCCCGAGCAGCTTGTTGCCCTCGGCGAGCTTGCGGATGATCTGATCCGGCGTATGCCGCCGGCGCCTGTTCGATGCCATGTCGTTGGTGATTCTTCCTGCCCGAGCACTCGGGCAACAGAGTCCCACAACGACTGGACCACTACAGGGGGCTCACCTCATATGGTCTGGTGTCAAGTGGCGGCTTGAAGTTGTCGAAAGACTGATCGGCAGACGTAGCGTTTGAGGCAGCGTCGGGTTTCGCGGGTGGACATGCCTTCTGCGGTCGGGCGACGTAGCGGCGGGTGGTGGGGTCGCTGGTCATTCGGCTGCGGACGATGATGTCGAACGCGCGGTTGAGTTGGCGGTCCCCGGCGCGGGACAGGCGGTGTCGGGTGGTGTTGCCTGATGAGGCGGGAAGTGGTGCCACGCCGCCCAGGGCGGCGAAGGCAGCCTCAGAGCGGATGCGTCCGCGGTGGGAGTAGGCGCAGATGATGATGGCTGCGGTGACTGGTCCAACACCGGAGAGCTCTTGGAGCCCGGGGCCGCGTGCGCGGCTAGGGCGCGCAGCTGCTGATGATTGTCCTGCAGCTGGGTCGTGTGTTCCAGGACCGCTCTGGCTAGTCGGCGGGCTTCTTGGCGTGCGACCGCGTGGGTGTTCGTGGCGGCCAGTTTTTGGTTGATCCGCCATGCGGCGATCGCTCGGATCTGGTTGTCGTGCAGTGGTTTGCGTGCATCGATTCCGAGGTCGACTGTCCGGAGCAGGGCGGTCAATGCGTTGCGGTTGGCGGTGCGCTGCTGATCGAGGATCCTGCGTGCGGCCAAGAGAATCCGCAGATCCTCGCGTTCACTGCTCTGGCGGGGTACCGGTATGCGTTGGCGTTCGACCCCGAGCACTGATCGTGCGGCGAGCTCAGCGTCGATCACATCGGACTTGCCCGCACGATCGCGGTGCCGGCCCACGGGACGAGCTTCGGTGACTTCGATGCCGGCAGCCCTTAGGGCCGCCGTGATCCCGGCGCCGTAGGAGCTGGTGCCCTCGACCGCAGCCAAGACGTTCATTGCCGGGCTGTGTCGGCGGATCCAGGACAGCGCCCGGCGGTGTCCCGGACCGGTGTTCGGGAAGGTAGCGCCCGCGAGCACCGCGCCGGTGTGTGTCGATGACGCAGAAACCCGCTGCGGTAGCGCTTGTCGTCAGGTTCCGCTTCGGCCTGGGACACGAGCCAGATAGCTGTTAGCGCTTCGGCTTTCAGAGAGTTGGGGGCTAGCGTATGTAACGGCCCGTCGACATATTCTGCGATTTTAGTGGGCGTGCATAAATTACTTTAAGGGCACTTCTCAGTGTCAATGCGAACCACGCCAAACGTGATACTGGTGCCCGTAGTAATAGCAGCCCCAGGCGGGGGTGTCGAAGTGCACACCACCCAGTTCCGATCGACGACCTGGGAACGGCCCTTACCGGTCAAGTCCTTCGAGCCCGAGTACCACACTTGACCATTTGTCAATGACTGGATGGCATCCTGAGCGCCCTGCAGATCCTTGCCAATCAGGTTCGGCATCGTCCAGGACGGATCAGCAGACGCTGGCGCTAGGCCCAAAGTCGTCGCCAGGCAAAGCGCACCGAGGCCGACAACAGCGGCGACGATCAGTGATAAACGCTTCATGGTGTTCTCTTTCCTCCCTCTCCCTCCCGGCCTTATCCGCCGAGGAGTCCTTGGAGAAACCCCTCCCCAAATTTTGTACCGAAGTAAAGCCCTTGGTGCTGCGGGCAATAGGTATTAATGGACGCTGCTGTGATCTGCTCAGCCTCGTCTTGGAAGAAGTACCAACCGTCCGAAAGGCGCACGCCGACCAGCCTGTTGGTGAAGTTGTGAACGTTAAGCGCCGTAGGCGCTGCGTCAAGCTGGGCGCATAACGAGGGACCGAAGTTGTTTACCGCCCATATCCGATGTTGTTGGGCTTGATAACTGTCCGCGTGAGCCGGTGCCGCTAGCCCAATTGTGACCGCGACAGCCCCCACCGCCGATCCGGCGACGATTGCCTTCTTTGACATGGCGATTTCTCCTTCAGTGGTTCCTTGAATCAGTTCAGCTCTATGGGGCGTAGCGGCCCGGTGAGTATTGCCTTGTGGGTCAAGCCAGATAGATGCGCAGCAGTGGTGGACTTCGGGTCGACGATGACGACCACAGTTCCGTCCTGGGATGTTTCGCTCATCGCCCGCTGTCGCTTCTCGCGTCGCCGCCGCCACGTATCTGGCGGCAGGAGGAGCTTGCCCGCCCGCTCGAACCTGATCAGGCCGTTAGGATCCGGTGACAGGTGACGTCGGAGCCATCACCTGCGTAGGCGGCGTCTGACCAAGACAGAACGCCGTTAATCCACATTTTGCAGTCGATGTAGCTTGCCGAGCCCATGATCGGATCCAGCCCGATCTGATCCC
This sequence comes from Mycobacterium sp. NGS24, assembly GCF_059813065.1. Taxonomy (NCBI): domain Bacteria; kingdom Bacillati; phylum Actinomycetota; class Actinomycetes; order Mycobacteriales; family Mycobacteriaceae; genus Mycobacterium; species Mycobacterium sp. NGS24. The sequence goes on along the minus strand of NZ_JCALDW010000005.1, from coordinate 232,190 downwards.
CCGGCCAGGCGTTGCCCTCGGTGTAGGTGTAGGTGCCGCTGGGATTACAGACCGGCTTGGCCACCCCATTCCAGCCGTGGTAGATGAGGATGCAGTCAGCTCCCACCCAGGTCACGGTGGTACGCACAAATGAGTCGGCGTGAGCGGGGGCGGCAGCGGCCAGTGAGATGCCGGTCGCCGCCAGGGCGGCTGCGGCGGCGGTGACGATCTTGTTCATGCGGGTTCCTTGGGTTTGCTAGCTTGATTAAGATATGAGGTTGGAGCCGATTGCAGAACACACGTCCCCGGATATGGCCAAGCGTGATGGTTAACTGGTGGACCCGCGATGGCCGCGTCGGCGTCAATCTCGTTGTGTGTGGTGCGCACGCCCCCAAAGGAGCACGCCAAAAGGCGCATGTGCCCTATTGACCAGCGGTAACGCGCGATGCCCCCCGGCAATCTCCGCCCCCAAACCCCAAGAACAGAATAATCTCTGGCGGCCATTCGCGTGGCCGTTTTCGTGATATTGATTCGTCGGTTTGGCGGCCTCTTATTTGGACTGGTAGATAATCGTGTGACAGCTGTGGTTGGTGAATGGTTTTGTTGCTCGTGTTTCGTCTGATCCGCTTATACCGTGAGATTTCAGGCAAAGGTGGCCACTCGACACCAACAGAGGATCCATCCGCCTTCACCCTCAATGAACACAACTGCGCGAGAAACAGGTCCCCTTTACAGCAACGTCGATACGCCGCCCTCAACGACGATCACCACTCACCGCCCGACGGTGATGCTGCTCAAGAATGGGAACGCTGCACGCGAGCGGCGACTTTCCGGTAGGAGTGCACGTTCAGCACACGGGTTAACGCGGCGAGGTCGCGTCGGTCGCGTCGGCAGGACGGCGAATGGAGCGCCAATGCTCGCAAGTCAGCGACCAGGTCACCGGCACCTGGACCGACCCCAAACTCTCAGCCGTCACCTTCGGCGTGATGGCGGAGCGGTGGATCTCCACCAAGGCCACGCGGGCACCTAAGACCGTCGCCGGTTACCGCTCGTTGCTGAACACAATCGTCCTACCCAAATGGGAGAACGTACCGCTGCGAGAGATCAGCTTTGATGACTTACAGATCTGGATTACTGGCCTGTCAGTAGACGGCTCGGTGCGCTTCGAGGGCAAGGGGCTCAGCGCCTCTCGGGTGCGCCAGGCCCACCAGCTGATCGGTGCGGTCCTGAAGTTCGCCGTCAAGGCCAAACACCTGCCCGCCAACCCTGCTGACGGGATCGAACTGCCCAGGCTGCCCGAGTTAGAGCAGCGCTATCTCACTCATGAGCAGCTGCACCGGCTGGCGATCGCCTCGGGCCGGTTCCACACGTTTGTCCTGGTGCTGGGTTACTGCGGGCTGAGGTTCGGTGAAGCTGCCGCCCTCCGCGTGGGGGACCTGCACCTTGAGGCGCGGCGCATTCGGGTCACCCGGTCAGTGACCTACGTTCCCGGTGCGGGGCTGGTTGAGGGGCCGACCAAGAATCACAGTGCCCGCACCGTGCCGGTGCCCAAGTTCTTAGCACCGCTCCTGAGAACCGAAATACAGGGCAACAAGGGCGCAGCGATTGATTTTTTCTCACGGCGCGGCGGCTATCTCACGCTGGGAGAAGTTCGGTGGGTATTTGACCCGGCAGTGCAGGCCGTCCTCGCCTCCGAGAGGGCGCAACGCGCGCAAGAGCTCAAGGAAACAGGCGAAGCGACCACTTTGGAGTTTCCCGAGATCACCCCACAGGAGTTGCGTCATACGTGCGCATCACTGGCGATCAGCGCGGGGGCGAATGTGAAGGTGCTGCAGACACTGCTGGGCCACAAGACGGCCACCCTGACATTGGACCGCTACGGCCACCTGTTCCCTGATGACCTGGGCAGCATCGCGGACACTTTCGACGCTGCCGTACAAACTGCTGCGGACGATCTGCGGACGATTTCTCCACTGCAGGCAAAGGCATTCGAGCAAAAACGCTACTGAGCAGCGCTTTCTCTGTGCCCCCAGTCGGACTCGAACCGACACTGTGCGGATTTTAAGTCCGCTGCCTCTGCCAATTGGGCTATGGGGGCTCAGCGAGTGAATCTAGTGTGCGATGCGCCCCGATCGGGCATGCCGTCGGCCGCGCAACGCCAATGTGCGGCGGGGCGGGGACTCCGCTAGGATCGCGCGCCGCGCATCTAAATAGGCGCGCCCACCCCGTCGGGGCATATGACACGGCCGTATCAGCCGCCAAGAGCTTGTTAAAAGCATCCACGCGATCGTTAAGAGGCCGTAAACGTCCGTCACCCTGTGCGCTTCGGCGGGAACTGTGGGGCAGTAGCTCGTTAGCGTTACGCCAACGCACAGCAGCCGTTACGCAAACACTCAGGGCCGACGGGCAGTACAGGTCGGCCATGTTTCTGGATACAAGGAGCAACAGATGTCATACCTGACAGCGGTACCTGCAGAACTGTCCGCCGCAGCGGCACAGCTGGGTGCCATCGGCAGTGCTTTGGCGGCGCAGAACGCGGGCGCGGCGGCCCCGACCACCTTCATTTCTCCCGCGGCTTCCGACGAGGTGTCGATCATCCAGTCCGGGATCTTCACCGCCTACGGCGCTCTGTATCAGCAACTTGCCGCCGAAGCTCAGGCAATTCAGGAACAGTTCGTGCAGACCCTCGGCATGAGCAGCGGTACCTACGAGTCATCGGAGTCGGCGAACGCCGCAGCGGCGACTCTGGCGGACGCCGTCGGCTCCGCCGCCGCCGCCCCGGCGGCCTCCGACCCCGTCTCGGACATCTTCACCGAACTTGCGACGCTGCTCGGCGGACCGGTCGGAAGCGTGAACAGTGAGCCCCTCAGCCTCTCGGGGAACATGGCCAACATCGCTAGCTACGAGATCGGTAACTTCGCCTCGGCCTCGTCGAACATGCTCGGTCTGACCAGCGGCGGCTTGATGCCGGAGGGATACGGCGTCCCCGAAGAACTTGCCGCGGCAGCCGAAGCCGCAACCGCGGCCGAAGGCGCCTCAGCGGTCAGCGCGGTGAGCGGCGGCGCGCCGATCGCGGCGGTCGGCGAGGCCGCGATGGTCGGCTCGATGTCGGTGCCACCGAGCTGGGCCGCGGGCACCACCCTGGTGTCGAGTTCCACCACGGGTGCGCTCTCCGGAGCCGGCTGGACGACCGCAGCGCCCGCGGCTGCACCCGGCGCGTTCTATCCCGGCATGCCTGGCGTGGCGTCGGCGGCCCGCAACAGCGCCGGTTTCGGTGCACCTCGCTACGGGGTCAAGCCCATCGTCATGCCGAAACCGGTGAGCGTCTAAGCCCCGCACGCCGAGCCTGCCACTAATCGGAATCAAACTAAAAGAAACGGATAGGACATGTCTTTCTTAGGATTCCCCCCGGAAGTCAACTCCGCGCTGATGTACGCCGGCGCAGGCGCCGGCCCGCTGATGGCGGCCGCGACGGCGTGGAACAACCTGGCCGCCGAGCTGAGCACGACCGCGACCCAGTACGAGTCGATCATCACGTCGCTGACCACCGAGCAGTGGACCGGCGCCGGGTCGGCGGCGGCCGCCGCCGCAGCCCAGCCCTACGTGGCATGGCTGACCTCGACAGCGGCAGCGGCAGAGCAGGCCGGCATTCAAGCCTCCGCCTCGGCAGCTGCCTACGAGGCCGCCTTCGCGGCCACGGTGCCCCCGGCGGTGATCGCCGCAAACCGCGCACTGTTGGCCACCCTGGTCGCCACCAACTTCCTGGGCATCAACACCCCGGCGATCATGGCAACCGAGGCCCAGTACCTCGAGATGTGGGTCCAGGACGTCCTTGCGATGACCACCTACCAGGCTAGTTCGGCCGTCGCGGGAATCTTGGAACCGGTGACTCCGTTGGCGCCGGAAACCAACCCCGGCGGCGCGGGAGCTCAGGCTGCCGCCGTTGCCGCCGCGCAGGCGGTGGGACCCGCCGCCGGGTTGGGCGACATCGTCACCGGTTTGCAGAGCGAAATGTCCAACTTGCTCACCGGGGCAACCGGGATCGGCGATGGCATCTATAAGGCGCTGCCGGCCGGTGCACAGGACCTGATCACGGCACTCGACGGCTTCTTGGGCACCCCATTCATCTTCAACGGCATCCAGCAGGTCGGCGTGACGGCGTCGTGGTTCATGTTCGCCGCGATCCCCAACGGGATCTTCGCCGCCCACACCATCGACGGCAACATTGCCGCCGCGGCCGAGGCGGCCGGGGTGGGTGCCATTGCGGCCGAAGGGGCGGCCGCGGGACTGATCAGCGACGTGGGGGCAGCCGGCGCCGCCGCCAGCATGGGCGAAGCGTCGCTGGTGGGCACCCTGTCGGTACCGGCGAGTTGGGCCGCGGCCGCTCCGGTGGCCGCCAACGCCGGAACCGCGCTGGCGGGCAGTGGTTGGACCGTCGCCGGGGAAGCCGCGGCGCCGGGAATGATGGCTGGGATGCCGGGCATGGCCGCGGCCGCCAAGGGCGCCGGAGCCGCTGCCGGCCCGCGCTACGGCGTCCGGCCGATCGTCATGCCCAAACAGGTCGTCTGCTGACGCGACGATCCCGGTAGATCAAACCGGCACGTTTCGACGCGTGGCCGCATTCCTTCGGGGGTGCGGCCACGCGCGTTTGTATTGACCAGGTCGTTAGTTTGCTACAGCAACGGCAATTTCCGGGCCCCCGGCCTGCTGCCCCATCGCTTCGACCGACTCCTTCGGCAGCCGTACCAGCCCCGCCGAACCCGGCCGGCAGAACTCACCCACACCCGCCGGCACACCGAGCACCGGTCGTCGGCGCACATCTCCCAGCGGTCGCCGGCCGACGGTCCCAAAGGAGCAGGATCGCCCGTTGCGAAACCTGCCCCACCGATGAATCATGCTCTATCACAGAGTCTTTGGAAGTTCCGGCGGATGGCCTGCACCGCTTCGATGCATATCGAACGCATATCCGATCGCTCCGCGGCCGCCGCGTACCATGGTCATTAGTTTTGAGAAATCTATGAAGCCAGTGACAACCACATATGCGGTTGAAAGAATGCTCGAATATGACAGCAATGACGGGATACGGGCGCGCGCAACGTCCACGCCAAGCAATTCTTGGGCAACTGCCGCGAATCAACCGGGCCGACGGCTCGCCGATCCGAGTGTTGCTGGTCGACGACGAACCGGCTCTGACCAATCTGGTCAAGATGGCGCTGCACTACGAAGGCTGGGATGTCGAGATCGCGCACAATGGGCGCGAGGCCATCGCCAAGTTCGACCGCATCGGCCCGGACGTACTGGTCCTCGACATCATGCTGCCCGACGTGGACGGCCTGCAGATCCTGCAACGGGTGCGCGAATCCGACACCTACACACCTACCTTGTTCCTCACTGCCCGGGACTCGGTGATGGACCGGGTCACCGGCCTGACCGCGGGCGCCGACGACTACATGACCAAGCCGTTCAGCCTCGAGGAACTGGTCGCCCGGTTGCGCGGGCTGCTGCGCCGCTCCAGCCACCTGGCGCCACCAGCCGACGAGTCCCTGAAGGTCGGCGACCTCAAGCTCGATGCAGCCAGCCGGGAGGTGACCCGCGGGGGCACCCCGATGTCGCTGTCGTCGACCGAATTCGAACTGCTGCGCTTCTTGATGCGCAACCCGCGGCGTGCCCTGAGCCGCACCGAGATTCTCGATCGGGTGTGGAACTACGACTTCGCCGGCCGCACCAGCATCGTCGATCTGTACATCTCCTACTTGCGGAAGAAGATCGACGCCGACAGAGAGCCCATGATCCACACCGTGCGTGGGATTGGATACATGCTCCGACCACCCGAATGAGTTCGGCATGACGGGGGATCGCTACACCCCGCGGTGGTTCCCGCGCTCGCTTCGCCGTCAGTTGCTGCTGGGTGTGCTGAGCGTGGTGTCGGTGGTGCTGGTGGCTGTCGGCGTCGTCTCGGTGTGGACGCTGCGCGGCTACGTCACCGCCATGAACGACGCCGAAGTCGCCGAATCGATGCACGCGCTCAGCCACGCCTACGCGCGGTACCGCAACGGGGAACACACCTCGGTTCACAACGGGATACCGCCGGTGTCGCAGGCGTTGCTGGAGTTCACCGGCCAGACCCCCGGAAACCTCATCGCCGTGATTCGCGACGGGAAGGTCATCGCGTCGGCCGTCTTCTCCGAGGACGAGCCACGACCGGCGCCACCGGATGTCATCCGCGCCATCGAAGCGCAGTCGTGGACCGACGGCTCGTCGCGCGTCGAGAATCTGGGCACCCTCGGCCCGCATCAGGTGGACAGCCGCATCGCCGGATCTGACCGCCTGGTGGTCGGTGTCTCGCTGAGCATCGCCGAGGCGATCATCTCCCGCAAGCAACTCACCACCGCCGCCCTGGTTGCCACCGCACTGCTGGTCACCGCCGCCTTGACGGCGTGGGTGGTGGGCTATGCGCTGCGGCCGTTGAGCCGCGTCGCCGCAACCGCCGCGGAGGTGGCGGCGATGCCGCTTGCGCACGACGACCACCAGATCAGGGTGCGGGTCCGTCCGGAGGACACCGACCCGGACAACGAAGTCGGAATCGTCGGGCACACCCTGAACAAGTTGCTCGACAACGTCGACAGCGCGCTGGCCCACCGCGTCGAATCCGACTTGCGCATGCGCCAATTCATCACCGATGCCAGCCACGAGCTGCGCACACCGCTGGCGGCCATCCAGGGCTACGCCGAGCTGACCCGCCAGGACAGTTCCGATCTGCCGCCCACCACCGAGTACGCGCTGGCACGCATCGAGTCCGAGGCGCGGCGAATGGCGTCCCTGGTCGACGAACTGCTGCTGCTGTCACGGCTGGGTGAGGGCCAGGACCTGCAAACCGAAGAGCTGGACTTCGCCGATCTGGTGATCAACGCGGTGAACGACGCGGCCGTGGCCGCCCCCACGCACCGCTGGGTCACCAAGCTGCCCGACGTGCCGGTGTGGGTGAACGGGGACCACGCCCGGCTGCACCAGCTGTTGAGCAATCTGCTCACCAACGCCTGGGTGCACACTCCCCCGGACGTCACGGTGACCACCGCCATCACCTGCCACGCCGCCGGCAACCCCGACCCTGACGGCGCGGGCGGGCCCTACGTCGAGCTGACGGTCGCCGACGACGGACCCGACATCGACCCGGAGGTCCTTCCCTATCTGTTCGAGCGGTTCGTCCGGGCCGATAAGGCACGTTCCAACGGTTCCGGTCACGGACTGGGACTGGCCATCGTCAGCTCGATCGTCAAGGCGCACGAGGGCACGGTGGCCGCCGAATCCGCCAATGGTCTGACCGTGTTCCGGGTGCGGCTGCCTCTGATCGATCCGCCGGTCGACGCCACCTAACGCGCCGCCGCTGCCTGCGCCGTAAAGGTCGCGGCCCACTCCGTAAAGAAACCGTCAAGGCCGCGGCCCCCGGGCCGCCGTCGCGCCTAACGTTCGATCCGGCCCTCACCCCGAGGGTCCACGTGCGCGAAAGTTGAGACGGAGATGTCGGTGGTGGCCTATCTCGCGCTGACCGTGGCGATCTTCGCCACGCTCGGGGCATTGCTGAAGTTGGACAGATGAGTTTCGCCAACACCGTGGGCCTGGTGCTGGCCGTCTTGGTCGCGGCGCTGCTGATGGCAGCCCTGCTCTATCCGGAGAAATTCTGATGGGCCCCGGTGCGCTGTTCCTGGCGTTGCTGGTGGTCGCGATAGCGGCCGTGCACGTCCCGCTGGGCGACTATATGTACCGCGTCTACAGCTCCGAAAAGCATTCTCGGGCAGAGCTTCTCGTCTACCGCATGGTCGGCGCCGATCCCGCGGCCGAGCAGACGTGGAAGACCTACGCCCGCAGCCTGCTCGCATTCTCGGCGGTCAGCGTCGTCTTTCTGTACCTGTTGCAACTCAGTCAGAGCCGACTGCCGCTGCACCTGTCCGACCCGGCCACCCACCTGAGTCCGGCGCTGGCCTGGAACACCGCGGTCAGTTTCGTCACCAACACCAACTGGCAGGCCTATTCGGGCGAATCGACGCAGGGGCACCTGGTGCAGACGGCCGGGTTGGCGGTGCAGAACTTTCTGTCCGCCGCGGTCGGCATGGCCGTCGCCGTCGCGCTGGTCCGCGGATTCGCTCGCCACCGCACCGAGGAGCTCGGCAACTTCTGGGTGGACCTGACCCGGGGTACGGTGCGTATCCTGCTGCCGATCTCGATCCTCGGCGCGATCGTCCTGGTCGCCGGCGGCGCCGTGCAGAATTTCCACCTGCATGACCAGGTGGCCAGCACACTGGCCGGCGCGCCGCAGATCATTCCCGGCGGTCCGGTCGCCAGCCAGGAGGCGATCAAAGAGCTCGGCACCAACGGCGGCGGGTTCTTCAACGCCAACTCCGCGCACCCGTTCGAGAACCCGACGGCGTGGACCAACTGGGTGGAGATCTTCCTGTTGGTCGTCATCGCCTTCTCGCTGCCCCGCACCTTCGGCCGGATGGTGGGCAACAAGAAACAGGGCTACGCGGTCGCCGCGGTCGTCGGCGCGTTGGCCACGCTCAGCGTCACCCTGATGATGGTGTTCCAGCTGCAGCACCACGGCACCGTCCCGACGGCCGTCGGTGCCGCCAGCGAGGGCGTCGAACAGCGTTTCGGAGTCATCGATTCGGCGATCTTCGCCGACGCCACCACCCTGACGTCCACCGGTGCGGTCGACTCGACGCACGACTCGTACACCAGCCTGGGCGGTCTGATGACGATGTTCAACATGCAACTGGGCGAGGTCGCGCCTGGCGGTACCGGCTCGGGGTTGTACGGCATCCTGATCCTGGCCGTGCTGACGGTTTTCGTCGCCGGGTTGATGGTTGGCCGCACCCCGGAATACCTCGGCAAAAAGATCACCCCCCGCGAAATGAAGCTGGCGGCAAGCTACTTCCTGGTGACGCCACTCATCGTGCTGGTCGGAACCGCCGTCGCGATGGCGCTGCCCGGCCAACGGGCCGGCATGGCCAACTCCGGGCCGCACGGGCTGTCCGAGGTGCTCTACGCGTTCACCTCCGCAGCCAACAACAACGGCTCGGCGTTCGCCGGTCTGAGCGCCAACACCGTCTGGTACAACACCGCGCTGGGACTGGCGATGGTGTTCGGCCGGTTCCTCCCCATCATCCTGGTCCTCGCCCTGGCCGGTTCGCTTGCCCGCCAAGGTTTTACCCCGGAGTCCCGCGGCACCCTGCCCACCCACCGACCACAGTTCGTCGGGCTGGTGGTCGGTGTGACGCTCATCCTGGTCGCGCTGACCTTCCTGCCCGCGCTGGCGCTCGGGCCGCTCGCCGAAGGGATCCACTGACGTGACGATCACCACCGAACTACCGACGAACCAGCACAGCGGCCACGCCGCGGCCGCAAAGCTGCCGGGCGGCCTGCTCGACCCCACCATGCTGGTCACGTCGCTGCCCGACGCACTACGCAAGCTCGATCCCCGCACGCTGTGGCGCAACCCGGTGATGTTCATCGTCGAGATCGGTGCCGTGTGGTCCACGGTGTTGGCGTTCGGCGAAGAGACCTGGTTCAGCTGGATCACCGTCGGCTGGCTCTGGCTCACCGTCGTCTTCGCGAACCTGGCCGAAGCGGTGGCCGAGGGACGCGGCAAGGCGCAGGCCGATTCGCTGCGAAAGTCCAAGGCCGACACCATCGCCCATCGCCTCACCAGTTGGACCCCGGGCAGTCCCGGCCCGGCCGAGGAGGTGGCCGCACCGCTGCTGCAGCAGGGCGACATCGTGGTGGTCACCGCCGGTCAGGTCATACCCGGCGACGGTGACGTCGTGGAAGGTATTGCTTCCGTTGATGAATCGGCGATCACCGGGGAATCCGCGCCGGTGATCCGGGAATCCGGTGGTGACCGGTCCGCGGTGACCGGCGGGACGACGGTGCTGTCCGACCGCATCGTCGTCAGGATCACCCAGAAGCCCGGCGAAAGCTTCGTGGACCGGATGATCGCCCTCGTCGAGGGCGCGAACCGGCAGAAGACGCCCAACGAGGTCGCGCTCAACATTCTGCTGGCCGCGCTGACCATCATCTTCGTCTTCGCAGTCGCCACCCTGCAGCCGTTGGCGATCTATGCCAAGGCCGACAACCCGGGGGTGGCGAACACCTCGGCGCTGAGCGGTGACGGCATCAGCGGCATCGTGCTGGTGGCACTGTTGGTGTGCCTGATTCCCACCACCATCGGGGCGCTGCTGTCCGCGATCGGCATCGCGGGCATGGACCGGCTGGTGCAGCGCAACGTGCTGGCTATGTCCGGCCGTGCGGTGGAAGCGGCCGGCGACGTCAACACCCTGCTGTTGGACAAGACCGGCACCATCACCCTGGGCAATCGCGAAGCCGCACAATTCATTCCGGTTACCGGTATCACGCACGAGGAACTGGCCGACGCCGCCCAGTTGTCCAGCCTGGCCGACGAGACCCCCGAGGGCCGTTCGATCGTCGTCTACGCCAAGTCGGCCTACGGGTTGCGGGCGCGGACGCCGGGCGAGCTCGACAACGCTTCGTGGGTCGAGTTCAGTGCGACAACCCGGATGTCGGGCGTCGACCTGGACGGACGGCAGTTGCGCAAAGGTGCGGCCAGCTCTGTGGCCGAGTGGGTCCGTAGCCATGGCGGCACCGTGCCCGCCGAACTCGGCAACATCGTCGACGGCATCTCCGCGGCGGGCGGCACCCCGCTGGTGGTGGGCCGGGTGCGCCAGGGCGGCCGCCCCGACGACGAGGCCCGGGTGCTGGGCGTCATCCACCTCAAAGATGTTGTCAAGCAGGGCATGCGGGGCCGGTTCGACGCGATGCGGCAGATGGGCATCCGCACGGTGATGATCACCGGAGATAATCCGTTGACCGCCAAGGCGATCGCGGAGGAAGCCGGAGTCGACGACTTCCTCGCCGAAGCCACCCCCGAAGACAAACTGATGCTGATCAAGCGCGAGCAGCAGGGCGGGCGACTGGTGGCGATGACCGGCGACGGCACCAACGACGCCCCCGCGCTGGCCCAGGCCGATGTCGGGGTGGCGATGAACACCGGCACCTCGGCGGCCAAAGAAGCCGGGAACATGGTGGACCTGGACTCCGACCCCACCAAACTGATCGAGATCGTCGAGATCGGCAAACAACTGCTGATCACCCGGGGCGCGCTGACCACCTTCTCCATCGCCAACGACATCGCCAAATACTTCGCGATCATCCCGGCCCTGTTCGTCACCTTGTTCCCCGGCCTGGACCTGCTCAACGTGATGCGATTACACAGCCCGCAATCGGCGATACTGTCCGCGGTCATCTTCAACGCCGTCGTCATCGTCGCGTTGATTCCGTTGGCGCTGCGCGGCGTTCGGTACACGCCCAGCCAGGCCGCAAAGCTGTTGAGCCGCAACCTTTACCGCTACGGACTCGGCGGCATCCTCGCCCCGTTCGTCGGGATCAAGCTCATCGACCTGATCGTTCAACTGCTGCCGGGGATCGCCTGAGATGAACTTCGCCAACACGATTCGTCAACATTGGGCCGCACTGCGCGCGTTGCTCGTCTTCACCGTGCTGCTCGGCATCGGTTACCCGCTGCTGATCTGGTTGGTGGCGCTGCTGCCCGGGTTGCACGACCGAGCAGAAGGGTCCCTGCTGCGGGTCGGCGGTACAACGCTCGGCAGCAAGCTGATCGGGCAATCGTTCACCGACTCAACCGGCAACCCGCTCCCGCAGTACTTCCAGTCCCGCCCGTCGGCCGCAGGCGCCGGATACGACCCGATGTCCACCGGCGGCAGCAACCTGGGACCCGAGAACGTCATCGACACCATGGCCGATCCGGCCAAGATGGCCGCCGGAAAGAGTGCGGCCGACGCCGGCTTCAAGGCCAGCCTGCTCACCCTGGTCTGCTCGCGCAGCGTTGCCGTGGGGCGACTCGAGGGCGTGGACGGGTCGCGTCCGTTCTGCACGGCGGCGGGCGTCGGTTCGGTGCTGGCGGTGCTGGGTCCCCGCAACGAGCGCGGCCAGGTGGTGCACCCGACGCGGGTGGTCAGCCTCAACGAGCCCTGTGCGTCCACCAAGCTGCCCTTCGTGGACAGCTACCAGGGCGTGCGAGTCGAATGCGCCGTCTTCGGCGAGGACTACGCCAGCGGCATGATCGTGCCGGTCCGCGGCGCCGCGCCCGGCCGGCCCCAGGTGCCCGCGGATGCCGTCACCGCCAGCGGCAGCGGCCTGGACCCGGACATCTCCCCCGACTACGCCGAGATCCAGGTGAACAGGGTCGCCAAGGCCAGACATGCCACACCCGATCAGATCCGCCAGGTGGTGCAGCAGTATCGCAGCGATCGCACGCTGGGCTTCATCGGTGAGCCCGCAGTCAACGTCGTCCAACTCAATCTCGCGTTGGACCGCAGGTACCCGGCCACGGGTTAGCGCCGAAGGTGGATGATGTTGATGTGACCGACCCCGGCTTCACAGTGCACCGTCCCAAGCCCGGCGAGCTGCGCATCTATCTCGGTGCGGCGCCGGGCGTCGGCAAGACTTTCTCGATGTTGAGCGAGGCGCACCGTCGACTCGAACGCGGCACCGATGTGGTGGCGGCGGTGGTGGAAACCCACGGGCGGGCGAAAACCGCTGAGCTGCTTGGCGACATCGAGGTCATCCCACCGCAATACATCGACTACCGTGGCGGCCGCTTTCCCGAACTCGACGTGCCGGCGGTGCTGGCGCGACACCCGCAGGTAGTCCTGGTCGACGAGCTCGCCCACACCAACACCCCGGGCAGCCGGAACGAGAAACGCTGGCAGGACGTCGAAGAACTGCTCGACGCCGGGATCACCGTAATCTCCACCGTCAACATCCAGCACCTGGAAAGCCTCAACGATGTGGTCGCCCAGATCACCGGGATCGAGCAGAAAGAGACGATTCCGGATTCGATCGTGCGACAGGCCGCCCAGGTCGAGCTCATTGACATCAGTCCGGAGGCGTTGCGGCGCAGGCTTTCCCACGGCAACGTCTACGCGTCCGAGAAGATCGACGCGGCGCTGTCCAATTATTTCAGGCGTGGAAATCTCACCGCACTGCGGGAATTGGCGCTGTTGTGGCTGGCCGATCAGGTCGACACCGCGCTGGCCAAGTACCGCGCGGAGAACAAGATCACCGACACGTGGGAGGCCCGCGAGCGAGTGGTGGTCGCTGTCACCGGCGGCCCGGAGTCAGAGACGCTGGTTCGACGGGCGTCGCGGATCGCCTCGAAATCCAGTGCCGAACTGATGGTGGTGCACGTGCTGCGCGGCGACGGGCTCGCCGGGCTGTCCGAGTCCCGGATGAGCAAAATCCGGGAACTGGCAAACAGTTTGGACGCCTCGCTGCACACCGTCGTCGGCGACAACGTGCCCGATGCGTTGCTCGACTTCGCCCGCGAGATCAACGCCACCCAGCTGGTGATCGGCACCTCCCGCAGGTCTCGGTGGGCACGCCTGTTCGACGAGGGCATCGGCGCGGCGATCGTGCAACGTTCCGGCAAGATCGACGTTCACATCGTCACCCACGACCAAGCCAAGCGGGGCACCCGGACACCGTCGTCGCCCCGTGAACGACGGCTGATCTCCTGGTTGGCGGCGGTGATCATCCCGTCGGCGATATGCACTATCGCGGTCACCCTGCTGGATCCCTACCTGGACACCGGTGGCCAGAGCGCGTTGTTCTTCATCGGCGTGCTCTTGGTGGGTCTGCTGGGAGGCGTTGCGCCGGCGGTGCTTTCGGCGGTGCTGTCCGGACTGCTGCTGAACTACTTCCTGATTGCTCCGCGGCACAGCTTCACCATCGCCGCACCCAACAGCGCGGTGACCGAATTGGTGCTGCTGCTGATCGCGGTCGCGGTGTCGGTGCTGGTCGACAGTGCCGCCAAGAGAACCCGGGAGGCCCGCCGCGCCGCCCGAGAGGCCGAGCTGCTGACCCTGTTCGCCGGATCGGTGTTGCGCGGTGCCGATCTGGCCACGCTGTTGGAGCGGGTGCGCGAGACGTACTCGCAGCGCAGCGTCAGCATGCTGCGCGAACAATCGGGTCACCGTAAGGTCATTGCCTCCGTCGGCAAAGACGCTTGCGCCACAGTCGATTCCGCGGATACTGCGATCGAGGTCGGGGACGACGAGTTCTGGATGCTGCTGGCCGGGCGCAAACTTGCGGCGCGGGACCGCCGGGTGCTCGGCGCGGTGGCCAAGCAGGCTGCCGGGCTGGTCCGCCAGCGCGAACTCGCCGAAGAGGCCGGCCGTACCGAAGCCATTGTGCGGGCTGACGAATTGCGCCGGTCACTGCTTTCGGCGGTCAGCCACGACCTGCGCACGCCGCTGGCCGCGGCCAAGGTGGCGGCGTCCAGTCTGCGCGCCGCCGACATCGCGTTCTCCCCCGAGGACACCGCCGAATTGCTGGCCACCATCGAAGAATCCATCGATCAGCTGACCGCGTTGGTGGGCAACCTACTCGACTCCTCGCGGCTTGCCGCCGGCGTGGTACGTCCCGAACGGCACTTGGTGTACGTCGAGGAAGTGGTGCAGCGCGCCCTGGTCAGCATCGGCAAGGGCGCCACCGGCTTCTACCGGTCAGCCATCGACCGCGTCAAGGTCGACGTCGGCGACGCCGTGGCAATGGCCGACGCCGGGCTGCTGGAGCGGGTGCTGGCCAACTTGATCGACAATGCGCTGCGCTATGCGCCCGACTGTGTGGTCCGGGTCAACGCGGGCCGCGTCGGCGCCCGGGTGTTGATCAACGTCGTCGACGAGGGCCCGGGCATCCCGCACGGCACCGAAGAGCACGTCTTCGAATCCTTCCAGCGCCTTGGGGATCAGGACAACACCACCGGCGTGGGCCTGGGCATGTCGGTGGCGCGCGGCTTCGTCGAGGCGATGGGCGGCGCGATTTCCGCCGGTGATACGCCCGGTGGCGGGCTGACCGTGCTGGTGGATCTGCCTGCCCCGTGCGAAGGCGGTGAACGATGACCCGCGTGCTGGTGATCGACGACGAGCCGCACATCCTGCGGGCGTTGCGCATCAACCTTTCGGTACGCGGATACGAGGTGATCACCGCGTCCACCGGGGCCGGCGCGCTGCGCGCCGCCGCCGAACATCCCCCCGACGTGGTGATTCTGGACCTCGGGCTGCCCGACATGTCGGGCATCGACGTGCTCGCGGGTCTCCGCGGCTGGCTCAGCGCACCGGTGATCGTGCTGTCCGCCCGCACCGACTCCGCCGACAAGGTCGAAGCACTGGATGCCGGTGCCGACGACTATGTCACCAAACCCTTTGGCATGGACGAGTTTCTGGCCCGGTTACGGGCGGCGGTACGCCGCAACACCGCGGCCTCGGAGCTGGACCAGCCGGTCATCGAAACCGAGGCGTTCACCGTGGATTTGGCCGCCAAGAAGGTCACCCGCAACGGCACCGAGGTGCATCTGACCCCCACCGAGTGGGGCATGCTCGAGGTGCTGGTGCGCAATCGGGGCAAGCTGGTGGGCCGCGAAGACTTGCTCAAAGAGGTGTGGGGACCGGCGTACGCGACCGAAACCCATTATCTGCGAGTGTATCTGGCGCAGTTACGGCGCAAACTCGAAGACGATCCGGCCAACCCTAGGCATTTGCTCACCGAGTCGGGTATGGGCTACCGATTCGAAGTGTAGGCGCGGCGATCGACAGCACAATGCCGTCCAGGATGTCGTGTTCGCTGACCGTCAACTCGGCGATACCGGCCCGGTCGTGCAGTTCGCGGGCCAACTCCCGCACCACGATCGCACCGCCGCCGATCACATCGACGCGGCCCTCGTGCATAGGTCCCAACGCGGCGCGCTCAGCGCGGGTCATGGCGATCAACCGATCACAGACGTCCAGCAATGGGGCCAGCGCCACCCGCGAAAGATGAATGGCCGCAGCGTCATAGGCGGTCATCTCGTGGGCCAGGGCCGACAAGGTGGTCATCGTCCCGGCCAGTCCCACCCAGGTCCGTGCCCCCTCGACGGGCACTGCGCGCAGTGCGACCTCGAGTCGTTCGCGAACCACCTGTGCGGCCGCCTCGACTTCCGCCGCGGTCGGCGGGTCGGAATGCAAGCAGCGCTCGGTCAGCCGGACACAACCGATGTCGGCCGAGTAGCTGGCGATTACCTCGTCAGCCGCCTTGCCGAGCACGATCTCGGTCGAGCCGCCGCCGAGGTCGACAACAAGGAAAGGCGCGTTAGCGCTGTCCAATTCGCCGACCGCACCGCGGAACGACAACTCGGCCTCCTCGGCACCGGTGATGACTTCGGCGACCGCACCGGGGATCACCGTGCCCAGCACCTCGGCCGTCATCGCGAAGAATTCGTCGCGATTGCTGGCATCGCGGGTGGCGGAAGTGGCGACCATCCGCACCCGCTGCACGCCGTGCTGCGCCAGCAATTCGGCGTAGTCGGTCAGCGCGGCCCGGGTGCGGGCGATCGCGTCCGGAGCGAACGCGCCGGTCGCATCCACCCCCTGGCCCAGCCGCACGATCCGCATTTCCCGGTGGACGTCCGTCAGCCGGCCGTCGGCGACATCGGCGATCAGCAGACGAATCGAGTTGGTACCGCAGTCGATTCCGGCTAGACGGCTCATACCCATTGTCTCCCAACCAGATTCGCGGTCGCAGGCTCAGCAGCCAACAGTGCCAGCGCTTCGTCCCCTAAGGGGTTGATCCCGGGCCCCTTGGCCAACGAGTGTGCGATCAGCACATGTAGGCACTTGACCCGGTCCGGCATGCCACCGCCGGAAAACGTGGTTCCCAGTGGCTCGATCGCGTCGCGCTCAGCCAGATACGACTCGTGCGCCCGGCGGTACGCGGCCGCTAGGTCCGCGTCCCGGCCCAACCGTTCCGTCATCTCACGCATCAGGCCGGTGGTCTCCAGTCTGCTCGCAGCCGCCGTCAGCGCCGGATGCGTCAGGTAGTACAACGTCGGAAAAGGCGTTCCGTCAGGAAGTTTCGGAGCGGTCTTCACCACGCCCGGGGTGCCGTCGGGACACCGGAAGGCGATGCTGAGCACCCCACGCGGCTCGCGCCCGAGCTGTCGCGCCACCGCCTCCAGGTCCGCCCGATCAACCACCGGAATCCGGTGGATTCGGCGGCACCGGCCCCGGTTCGGGTGCCGGGGCAACAGTGGGCGGCAGGTGCGGCGCATCGGCGATGGTGTGCCACAGCGAGGTGTACCAGGGTTCGTTCTTGGCCTGGGGGTTGCCCTCACCGCCCGGCTGTGGCGCGGTCGCGGCCGTCGGCGGCAGCTGCACCTGGAACGGAATGTCGCCGGGTTTGACGAATCCCAGCCGTTCGCGCGCCTGCGCCGCGATGTAAGCCGGGTCGCCCAGCTGGCCCTTGCGTTGCTCCAGGTCGGCGATCTGGCGGCGCAGCGCGGCTTCGGTCGCGGTCAGCTGCGCCATTTCGGTGCGCTGCGCGAAATAGGTGCGCACCGGGCCGGCAATGGTCAACGTCAGCACGCAGACCACCGCGGCCAGAATGGCGGCTCGGCGCGCGGTGAAGCCGAGTCGCTGGTCGGAGCGCTGGTCGACGGATTCGCTGAACTTGCGCTTGATGGGCTCGACGACGTGGTCCTGCAGCGAATGCGCAGAGCTGCGGCTCTCGTCGGGCGCGGTCTGCGCGGGCTTGGACTGCGGCCTGGAGCCCGGTTTGGCGACAGGTTTGGAGCTGGCGCGCCGGCCCCGAGCCGAGTCGCCGGCCTTCCCCGGCCGCGATGCCGGGGAACGACGCTTCGGATCAGACTTGGCGGCCAAGCGGCTTTACTTCGGGTCCAGCGCGAATCGTGGGAATGCCAGGTCGCCGGCGTAGCGGGCCGCGTCGCCCAGCGCCTCCTCGATGCGCAGCAGCTGGTTGTACTTCGCGACGCGCTCGCTGCGGGCCGGCGCACCGGTCTTGATCTGCCCGCTGCCGACCGCCACCGCGAGATCGGCGATGGTGGTGTCCTCGGTCTCACCGCTGCGGTGGCTCATCATGGTGCGGTATCCGCTGTGGTGGGCCAGCGCCACCGCGTCCAGCGTCTCGGTCAGCGTTCCGATCTGATTCACCTTGACCAGCAACGCATTTGCCACGCCGCGTTCGATACCTTCTTCGAGGCGTTCGGGATTGGTGACGAACAGGTCGTCACCGACGATCTGCACCCGGTCGCCGATGCTGGCCGTCAACGCGGCCCAGCCGTCCCAATCGTCTTCGGACAGCGGGTCTTCCAGGGACACCAACGGGTAGTTGCCGAGCAGCTCGGCGTAGAACCCGGCCATCTCCTCGGCGGTGCGGGTGGAACCTTCGAAGCTGTAACCGGTGCCGTCGGTGTAGAACTCGGTGGCAGCGACGTCGAGCGCCAGGGCGATGTCGGCACCGGACTTGAAGCCCGCCGACTCGATGGCCCGGACGATCAGGTCCAGCGCGGCGCTGGTGCCGGCCACGTCCGGGGCGAAGCCGCCCTCGTCGCCCAGGCCGGTGGAGAGCCCGTCTTTCTTCAACTCCGCCTTCAACGCGTGGTAAACCTCCGCGCCCCAGCGCAGCGCCTCGTGAAAGCTGGGGGCACCGATCGGGGCCACCATGAACTCCTGCACGTCGACGCCGGTGTCGGCGTGCGCGCCGCCGTTGAGGATGTTCAGCATCGGCACCGGCAGGATGTGCGCGTTCGGGCCGCCGATGTACCGGAACAGGGGCAGCGCGGCACTGTCCGCGGCCGCCTTGGCCACCGCCAGCGACACCCCCAGGATGGCGTTGGCGCCCAGCCGGGACTTGTCCGGCGTGCCGTCCAGGTCGACCAGCGCCTGGTCGACCAGACGTTGATCGTCGGCGTTGAGCCCGATCACCGCCGGACCGATCTCGTCCAGCACGGCTTGGACGGCCTTCTTCACGCCCTTACCGCTGTACCGGTCACCACCGTCACGCAGTTCGACGGCCTCGTGCTCCCCGGTCGAGGCGCCCGACGGCACCGCAGCGCGGGCAAATGTTCCGTCGATCAGCGCAACCTCGACCTCGACGGTCGGGTTGCCGCGAGAGTCGAGGATCTCGCGGGCTCCGACCTGCTCGATAATGGGCACTGGGCTCTCCTTCGCCTGCTGACTTTCTGACACACCCCCGGCAACGTTTAGCGTAAAGCCTGGGTCAGCGCTTCATCTTTCTACAGCGGATGACCCGCCGCATAGGCGGTCGCCCAGTCCCGCACCGCGCGTGCGTACACCCCGGAATTGTTGTAGGCGCGAAGCGCCGTGATCCAGCCGCGGGGCGTCGCGAGATCCTTTCCGCGCCAACATAAATATCCGGCGGCCGAGAGCGCGGCATCGTCGATGTTGTCCGCGCTGGCGGCGCCGTCGTTGTTGGCGTCGACGCCGTACAGCCGCCACGTCTCGGAGATGAACTGCATGGGCCCCATCGCGCGTTGCACGCCGTCGTCGTCACTGGAGCCGTTCGACGCGGCCGCGTCGGCCTCGTCCACGATCCGCAGATTGCCGCCGGTGCCGTCGAGGCGCACCCCACGAATAGGCGGCCTGACATCGCCGTTGGGCGCGATCGTCGCCCCCCGGTAGGTGCCGTTGTGACTCTCGACCTGCCCAATACCCGCCAGCGTTGTCCAGGCGATATGACACTTGGGATTCTCGACCTCAGCCACCCGGGCGGCGTAGGCGTAGGCCTCCAGCGCGGTGACAGGCATCTCCAGAGCAGGCGCCCGCTGCTGCGCCCACTCCCGTAACTGGTCGGCGGGACGGCCGGCGGCATGGGTGTCCACCGGCGGTACCGGGTCCCCCGCGGGCGGTGGCACACCGTCAGGGATGAAAAGGCTCAGCTGCCACGTACAACTTGAAGCCAGCAGCATCGCGGTCGCCCCTATCACGGCGACCGCGCGCAACCAGCGTCTCGGCGACACAACTCTCCCTGTCGGATCTCCCTGTCGGACGCCCCGTCGGACCCCGCAACGGTGTTTTCTCCCCGCTCATCGTCCCACGGGTTGCGGGCGGGCCCGGTTGACCGGTACGCCTAGCAAACGTTCACGTCCGATATTTGGGACGCTGCCGCATCCCATCTGAAGCAGCTCGGCCAGCGCCTCAGGGCCATATTCACATCGCTATTTGTGGAGTGCCTCTGAGTCGCCGCAAAGATCACGGAGACGGTCTGTCGGCGCCCTCAGACGCTGCCTTCGGGCACTGTCGATGGTGCCGGGCGCAAACGCCGGTGCCGAGCGCGATCACTGCCGTCGCGTGCAAACGGCTATCGCCGGCCTTTGCGCTTCTTGGATGACCCGCCGCGAGATTCCTTCTGCGACGTGGCCGGCTGCTCGGTTTCCGGCGCCGCGGCTTCCCCGTCGACAACCTCGGATGTCGGGGTGCCGGCCACCCAGTGACTGCGCCACTCCTCCTCGGTGACGAAACCGAGCGGGGTCATGTCCAGCTCTTCGGCGATGCTGTCACCGCGGCGGCTCGCGGCAATCGCTCCCTCCACCCGGTGCACAGTGTCCACAAAATCCAGAACTGCTGCGCGCAAAGTGTTTTCGGCATCCACATCAGCAGATAGCGTGATGGTGGTGAGCTCGGCGGGAATGAACTCCGCGGGCAGCCCGGCGTGGGTGACGCGCTCAATCACCTTCTGCGCCAACGCCAACGACGGCTGACCGGTGTGCACGTCGTCCAGCACGGAGTGCCGCGACTTTCGGGACCGTTCGGCCGCCTTGGCCGCCTCCCATTGTGCGAGCTGGTCCTGCAGCGAGATCGATTCTCCGGCAAGCACTCCCGGAACCCGGTTGCCGAGCTTGCGGATCAAGGTGTCGGCGACGTCGTCGATGGTGAACGGCAGCTGCGCCGCATCCTCGGCGATACGGGCGTGGAACAGCACCTGCAACAGCAGGTCACCGAGTTCCTCGCGCAGTTCGTCGACGTTGCCGCTGCGTACTGCGTCCAACAGTTCGTAGGTCTCTTCCAGCAGGTATCGGCGCAGTGAGTCGTGGGTCTGCTCGCTTTCCCACGGCCCCGCGGTGCGCAGCTTGTCCATCATCGCGACGGCATCCAGCAGCCGTTCGCCGCGTTGGCGATCCGGCGCCGAGATCAGCCGGGCTCCGGCGGCCAGCCGCGCGGTGACCGCCGGGTGACTGGGATCCGACGACAGCAGCACCGGCGCATCCTCACCGGTATGGGCCGGGTGCGCATCGGGCAGCGACCACGGCACCGCGATCGGCATCTCCTCGGTGTACTGCACCTTCCCGCAGAGCAACTCGATGGCATCGACCGGAACCAGTGCCGGCCGGCGGGGGTCGACGAGGACGACAATCATCTGCCTTGTCGCTCCTTACTCGGCGGTCCGGGCTCCGTTATACCAATATCTTGCTGCGGTTTACCCGCCATTGCGGTCACCAAGTCGGCCACCATCTGCACCAATTCGACATCACGGATGTGTCCGGCACCAATTCCGCCCGCCCGCGGAACGGGAACCTGGACCGTCGACGTGGTGGCGCGGTAGCGAGCACCCGGGTACATCCGCGCCAGCCGCACCTGGGCAGAGTCCGGCAACGTCATCGGGGACAGCCGCACCGTCGTCGCCGACACGGCACTGACTTCGGTGATCCCGGAGGTCCGGCACAGCAGCCGCAGCCGCGCCACCGCCACCAGCCGCTCGGCCGGTTCGGGCAGCGGGCCGTACCGGTCGGTGAGCTCCTCCACGACCGCGGCGATGTCGCTGTCCGACGCGGCGGCCGCCAGCCGGCGATAACCCTCCAGCCGCAGCCGGTCACTGGCGATGTAGTCCGGCGGTAGATGCGCATCGACCGGCAGATCGATCCGCACGTCCTTGGGCTCCTCGGCGGTGCTCACCGTCTCGCCGTCGGCGGCGGCCTTGTACGCCTCGACGGCCTCCCCCACCAGCCGCACATACAGGTCGAAGCCGACCCCGGCGACATGCCCGGACTGCTCGACGCCCAGGACGTTGCCCGCGCCGCGGATCTCGAGGTCTTTGAGCGCCACCGCCATGCCGGCGCCTAGTTCGTTGTTCTGCGCGATGGTCGCCAACCGGTCGTAGGCCGTTTCGGTGAGCGGCGCATTCGGTGGATACAAGAAATAGGCGTAACCGCGTTCCCGGCTGCGCCCCACCCGTCCGCGCAACTGATGCAGCTGGGACAGACCGAACGTGTCGGCGCGCTCGACGATCAATGTGTTGGCGTTGGAGATGTCCAGGCCGGTCTCCACGATCGTGGTGCACACCAAAATGTCGTAGTCGCGGTTCCAGAACCCCTGGACAGTGCGTTCCAGCAGGTCTTCGGGCATCTGACCGTGTGCGACGACGACGCGCGCCTCGGGGACCAGGCCACGCACCCGGGCAGCGGCGGAGTCGATGGAGCTGACCCGGTTGTGCACGTAGAACGCCTGCCCGTCGCGCAGCAACTCGCGGCGCAACGCCGCGGCGATCTGTTTGTCGTCATGCGGACCCACGTAGGTCAGCACCGGGTAGCGCTCCTCGGGTGGGGTCAGGATCGTCGACATCTCCCGGATCCCGGCCAGGCTCATCTCCAGCGTGCGCGGGATCGGGGTGGCGCTCATGGTCAGCACGTCGACGTGGGTGCGCAGGCTCTTGATGTGCTCCTTGTGTTCGACGCCGAACCGTTGCTCCTCGTCGACCACCACCAGTCCGAGGTTCTTCCAGCGCACCCCGGTCTGCAACAACCGGTGGGTGCCGATCACGATGTCCACCGACCCGTCGGCCAGGCCTTCCACGACCTTGCGGGACTCGGCAGGATCGGTGAAGCGCGACAGGCCCTTGACAGTCACCGGGAACCCGACCATCCGGTCGGTGAACGTCTGAAGATGCTGGTCAGCCAGCAGTGTGGTGGGCACCAGCACGGCGACCTGCCGCCCGTCCTGCACCGCTTTGAATGCCGCCCGCACCGCGATCTCGGTCTTGCCGTAGCCGACGTCGCCGCAGATCACCCGGTCCATCGGGATCGGCTTTTCCATGTCGGCCTTCACCTCGGTGATCGCGGTGAGCTGGTCGACGGTCTCGGTGAAGCCGAACGCGTCCTCCATCTCGGCCTGCCACGGGGTGTCCGGGGCGAACGCGTGGCCCGGACTGGCCTGCCGCTTGGCGTAGAGCGCCACCAGTTCGCCGGCGATCTCACGCACCGCGCGGCGTGCTTTGGTCTTCGTGTTCGCCCAGTCGCTGCCGCCCAGTTTGCTCAGCGCCGGCGCCTGACCGCCCACATACCGCGACAGCTGGTCCAGCGAATCCATCGGGACGTAGAGCTTGTCGGACCCGCCGCCACGCTTGCTCGATGCGTATTCGAGCACCAGGTACTCGCGCCGGGCGCCGCCGACGGTGCGTTCGACCATCTCCACGAACCGGCCGATGCCGTGCTGATCGTGCACCACCAGATCGCCGGCGGACAGCGCCAGCGGGTCGACGGTGTTGCGGCGCTTGGCCGCCAGCCGCTTGCCCTCGACGGCAGTGGCGCGGCTGCCGGTCAGGTCGGCCTCGGTGATGACGACCAGGTTGGCCCCCTGGACCACCACCCCGTCGTGCAGCGGGCCCTTGAGCACACCGACCACACCGGCCGTCGGGGCGGACCCACACTCCAGCATGGCCGCGGGGATGTCCGACTCGGCCAGCCGTTCCACCATCCGGTGGGCGGTGCCGGCGCCGGGCGCGACCATCGCGGCGTACCCGCCGGTCGCGACGTGCGCGCGCAACATCGCGAAGACGCCGTCGATGTCGTGCTGATGCCCCCGCGCGGACGGCGCGGCCCGGATGTCCAGCTCGACCGCCGACTCGTCGGACAACTGGCTCAAGGTCCACCACGGATGACCGGCGCTGGTCGCGGCGGCGCGCACCTCGTCGAGTTCGGTGAACCCGGACCCGCCCAGCTGTTCGACGTCGACGGGCGCGTCGGTACCCAGCGCCGCCACCGACCACGACGCCTCGAGGAACTCCCGGCCGGTCTTGATCAGGTCGGCCGCGCGGGTGCGGACCTTCTCCGGGTCACACACCAGTACCGGGGTGCCGTCGGGTAGCTGATCGGTGAGCTGCGCATGAGCCCCGTCTTCTGCGGGCTGCAGCACCGATTGCAGCGCCTCCATGCCGTCGGTCGGGATGCCCTCGGCGAGCTTGGCGAGCATGTCGATGATGCTGCCGGTCACGGTGTTCTCGGTGGCCGGATGCTCCTTGGCGAGTTCGGCCGCACGTGCTTTCACCTCAGGGGTGAGCAGCAATTCGCGGCAGGCGACCGCAATCAGCGTGTCCACCTCGACGTCGGGGATCGAACGCTGGTCGGCGACGGAGAACATCCGCATCTCGGTGATCTCGTCGCCCCAGAACTCGACGCGCACCGGATGTTCGGCGGTGGGCGCGAAGACGTCCACGATCCCGCCGCGGACCGCGAACTCGCCGCGACGCCCCACCATGTCCACCCGGGTGTAGGCCAACTCCACCAGCCGCTGCGCCACGTCCTCGAACGGCATCTCGTCACCGACGGTGAGCGTGAGCGGCTGCTGATGCCCCAGCCGCGGGGCCATGGGTTGCAGCAGCGATCGGACTGCCGTCACCACCACCCGCAGCGGCGGACCCAGCCGCGCGTCGTCGGGGTGGGCCAGCCGGCGCAGCACCATCATCCGGCTGCCCACGGTATCGACGCCGGGCGACAACCGCTCGTGCGGCAGGGTCTCCCACGACGGGAAGACCGCGGCGGCGTCGCCGAAGACTCCTCGCAGCTCGGCGGTCAGGTCGTCGGCTGCCCGGCCGGTGGCGGTGACCACCAGCAACGGACCATTGCTGGCCAGCGCGCTGGCTACGAACACCCGCGCGCTAGCGGGTCCTACCAGCGGCAGTTCGGCAGGCCGATCGGAGGCACGCTCGATGAGCTGTTGGAATGTCGGTGCGGTCAGCGCCAATTCGACGAGCCCCGCGATCGGGGTATCTGGGCTAGCAGCCCCCGGTGCGGTCATGATGCGCCCATTCTAGGGCGCTTCAATTCCGCAGCCCGTCGGGCGGCGGGCGTCCCTCGGGGTGCTGACTCTGCGCTCAGGGCGCGCTCACTCGCACTTCCCCGCCACAGCCGCAGAATCAACCGCGCCCGCGCACCGAGCTGGCTTATTCGTCCCGCAGCTGCGGGTCGGCTTCCAGATGCGTCAGGCCGTTCCACATCAGGTTGACTAGATGCGCGGCGACCACTTCTTTCTTGGGCTCGCGCGTGTCCAGCCACCACTGCGCGGTCATCGACACCGAACCCACCAACGCCTGGGCGTACAGCGGCGCCAGGCCCGGGTCCAGACCGCGCCGGGCGAAGTCGCCGGCCAAGATGGAGCTGACCTGGCTGACGGCATCGTTGAGCAAGCTGGAATAGGTGCCCGAGCTGATCGCGGCGGGCGAGTCCCGGATCATGATGCGAAAGCCGTCGGTGCGTTCTTCGACGTAGGTGAGCAGCGCCAACGCCACCCGCTCGACACGGACCCGGGACCGGTTGTTGGTCAGCGACGACGTGATGCCGTCCAACAGCGCCGACATCTCCCGGTCGACTACGACGGCGTACAGCCCCTCCTTGCCACCGAAATGCTCGTAGACGACGGGCTTGGACACATTGGCGCGCTGGGCGATTTCTTCGATCGACGTGCCCTCATAGCCGCGTTCGGCGAACAGCGACCTGGCGATGCCGATGAGCTGATGTCGGCGCTCGCTGCCGGTCATCCGGGCGCGGGGCGTCCGCGCTTCCTTCTCCACACTTTTCAGCGGCTCAGCCACGGGAATCAGGGTATCGGTGTTTGCGGTCGTTGCACCGAACGTCGACGGGTCGGCTGCGGAGCGGTCAAGCGGCCTTGCCCGGCTGCCCCGACTGTTCCATGGACCCCTTGGTCCCGGCCGGCAATAAGGCGACGATCACGATGCCGATCAGACCCAGCAGAGCGCCGAGGGCAAAAGACTCGCCGACGCCGCGGTTCTTGCGTCGGGCGACCCTGACCGCGTACAGCCCGCACAACACCGAAAGGACGACCGAGAACACCGCAATCGGCCACAGCTCGCCCAGGTTGTCCATCTCAGACATTCTGCCGTCGACGCACGTGGCGGTCTAGCCGGCCGCAAGCACGCCACGGTCAGCCTCCTCCTCCGGCCGCAAGCGCCCGGCATCGTCGGCAGACTCAGCCCCACGGCCAGCCCCCTCCTCCGGCCGCAAGCGCCCGGCATCGTCGGCAGACCCAGCCCCACGGCCAGCCCCCTCCTCCGGCCGCAAGCGCCCGGCATCGTCGGCAGACTAAAGTCATCTGGGCGGTCGCGCACCGGCCACCCCCAATCCGTCGTGGTGTAATCGGCAGCACCTCTGATTTTGGTTCAGATAGTTCAGGTTCGAGTCCTGGCGACGGAGCCCCGTTTTTTGCCGCGAGCGTGCATGAAATGCCACTCTTAACGGCGTGTCGGCGTAAAAATGCGCACGCTCAGCGCGCCAAACTTCGGTGAGGAGGGTCGATGACGTTTCGTGGTGACACCGCGGTCCTGGTCCTGGCGGCCGGGCCCGGCACCCGGATGCGCTCGGACACCCCCAAGGTGCTGCACACCCTCGGCGGGCGCAGCATGCTGTCACACTCCCTGCACGCGATGACCAAGCTCGCGCCGCAACATCTGGTCGTGGTACTCGGCCACGACCACCAGCGCATATCCCCGCTGGTCGGCGAGCTGGCCGACAATCTGGGCCGCAGCATCGACGTCGCGCTGCAGGATCGGCCGCTGGGCACCGGGCACGCGGTGCTGTGTGGTCTGTCCGCGTTGCCCGACGACTACGCCGGCATCGTCGTCGTTGCCGCCGGCGACACCCCGCTGCTGGACGCCGACACCCTGGCCGACCTGATCGCCACGCATAGTTCGACGTCTGCGGCCGTGACCGTGCTGACCACCACGCTGGACGACCCGCACGGCTACGGCCGCATCCTGCGCACCCAGGACAACGAGGTGATGGCGATCGTCGAGCAGACCGACGCCACCGCCTCGCAGCGCGGCATCCGTGAGGTCAATACCGGCGTCTACGCGTTCGACATCGCCGCGCTGCGCTCGGCGCTGGGCCGGCTGAGTTCCAACAACGCCCAGCAGGAGCTCTATCTGACCGACGTGATCGCGATCCTGCGTCGCGACGGCCACACGGTCAGCGCCCGCCACATCGAGGACAGTGCGGTGGTGGCCGGGGTCAACAACCGCGTCCAGCTCGCGGAGTTGGGCGCCGAACTCAACCGCCGCGTGGTGGCCGCACACCAACTTGCCGGAGTCACCGTGATCGACCCTGCCACCACCTGGATCGACGTCGACGTCACCGTCGGCCGCGACACCGTCATCCAGCCGGGCACCCAGCTGCTCGGCCGTACCCAGATCGGCGCCGGCTGCGCTATCGGACCGGACACCACGCTGACCGACGTCAGCGTCGGCGACAGCGCAACGGTCTGCCGCACCCACGGCTCGTCCTCGACGATCGGCGACGGCGCCACGGTGGGACCGTTCACCTATCTGCGGCCCGGGACCGTGCTCGGAGCCGACGGCAAACTCGGCGCATTCGTCGAGGTCAAGAACGCCACCATCGGCACCGGAACGAAGGTGCCGCACCTGACGTACGTGGGCGACGCCGACATCGGCGACCACAGCAACATCGGCGCCTCCAGCGTGTTCGTCAACTACGACGGCGTGACCAAACGGCGCACCACCATCGGCTCCCATGTGCGGACCGGCTCGGACACCATGTTCGTCGCCCCGGTGAACATCGGCGACGGCGCGTACACCGGCGCCGGAACCGTGGTCCGCGAAGACGTGCCGCCGGGCGCCCTGGCGGTGTCAGCCGGTCCCCAACGCAACATCGAGAACTGGGTGCAGCACAAACGCCCCGGGTCGGCAGCGGCAAAAGCGGCCGACGACGCCGGCCGCAAGCCCGAATCAGAACAGACACCGTGAATTGGTTTCCCGGAAACCCGGCTACGATGAGGCCTTCCATTCCCGATCTCGACACGGCGAGGGCAGCACGTTGAGCCACGACTGGACCGACAACCGCAAGAACCTGATGCTGTTCAGCGGCCGCGCCCACCCGGAGCTGGCCGAGCAGGTAGCCAAGGAACTCGACGTTCACGTCACCGCGCAGACGGCGCGCGACTTCGCCAACGGCGAGATCTTCGTGCGGTTCCACGAGTCGGTGCGCGGCTGCGACGCCTTCGTGCTGCAGTCCAATCCGGTGCCGGTCAACACCTGGCTGATGGAACAACTGATCATGATCGACGCGCTGAAGCGGGGCAGCGCCAAGCGGATCACCGCGGTCCTGCCGTTCTATCCCTACGCCCGGCAGGACAAGAAGCACCGCGGCCGCGAACCGATCTCGGCACGGCTGGTGGCCGACCTGCTGAAGACCGCGGGCGCCGACCGGATCGTGACCGTCGACCTGCACACCGACCAGATCCAGGGATTCTTCGACGGACCCGTGGACCACATGCGCGGGCAGAACCTGCTGACCGGCTACATCCGCGACAACTATCCCGACGGCAACATGGTGGTCGTCTCCCCCGACTCCGGGCGGGTCCGCATCGCGGAGAAGTGGGCAGACTCGCTCGGCGGCGTGCCGTTGGCGTTCATCCACAAGACCCGCGACCCCCGCGTGCCCAACCAGGTGGTGTCCAACCGCGTGGTCGGTGAGGTGCAGGGGCGCACCTGCGTGCTGATCGACGACATGATCGATACCGGCGGCACCATCGCCGGCGCGGTCAAGCTGTTGCGCGACGACGGCGCCAAGGATGTGGTGATCGCGGCCACCCACGGCGTGCTGTCCGACCCGGCTGCTGAGCGACTGGCCGCCTGCGGGGCGCGTGAGGTGATCGTCACCAACACTTTGCCGATCGGTGAGGAGAAGCGCTTCCCGCAGCTCACCGTGCTGTCCATCGCGCCGCTGTTGGCCAGCACCATCCGGGCGGTCTTCGAAAACGGCTCAGTCACAGGACTGTTCGACGGGGACGCGTAATGGGTTCTGGTCGCACCGTGATCTACCACAACCCTAAGTGCAGTACGTCGCGCAAGACGCTGGACTTGTTGCGGGACAACGGGTTAGAGCCTGAGGTCGTCCAGTATCTGAAGACGCCGCCCACTCGGGTCGAATTGGTGCAGCTGATCGCCGATGCCGGCATCGAGGTGCGTGCCGCGGTGCGCAAACGCGAGTCTTTGTACGCCGAACTTGATTTGGCCGACGCCGGTGACGACGAGTTGCTCGACGCGATGACCGAGCATCCCATCCTGATCGAACGGCCGTTCGTCGTCACCCCCAAGGGCACCCGACTGGCCCGACCGATCGATGCGGTCCGCGAGATTTTGTGAGAGACAAGCTTTTCAGCACCCTCGTGGTTACTGTCCTGGCGTTATCGGGGGTCGCCTGCGGCGCCAAAGCCCCCGACTATCAATCGATCTGGACGACCAGTGCGACTACCAGCGGGTCTGCCGAGCCGACGGCCCCGCCGGTCCCGTTGTCGAAATATCTTGAGGGTGAAGGAGTTACCGGTGAACCGGTCTCGCCAGGTGACCTGACCGATCTGACGGTGTCGATTCCCACGCCGCCCGGGTGGTCAGCACGCGGCGGCGATCCGAAGGTCACCGCCGCCAGAACAATGATCTCCAAGGGGAATAACTACCCGGCGGCAATCATGGTGGTAATCAGGCTGCGCGGAGAATTCAACCCTCGCGAGGCGATCAAGCACGCCAATGCCGATCTGCCGCAGGACTTCCACCAATTGGACGCGTCCACCGCTGATTTCAACGGCTTTCCCTCGTCGATGGTGCAGGGTACCTACGAGCTGAAGGGCGCGCGGATGCGCAGCTGGAACCGGGTGGTGTTGCCCACCGGTGCAGCGCCGGGAAATCAGCAGTATCTGGTGCAGCTGATCATCACCAGCCTGGCCGACGAGGCCGTCGCCGAGTCCAATGACGTCGAGGCGATCATCCGCGGCTTCGTGGTCGCCAAGAAGTAGCGTCGGTCCTCCTCAGGCCTTCGGTGTCAGCACAATCACCGGGATCGGCCGCGAGGTCTTCTTCTGGTACCCGATGTACCGGTCGGAGTTGTTGGCGTTGACGAGTTTCCACAGTCGCGCGTAGTCGGGATCATCGGGCAACACCGGGTGCGCGGTGACGGCCAACCGCTTTGCGCCGACATTGATTTCGACGTTGGGGTCGGCCTTCAGATTGTGATACCAGCCGGGCGCCTTGGGATACCCGGCCTTCGACGCCACCACCAGGTAGTCGTCGCCGTCTTCGGCGTAGGTCAGCGTTGTCGTGCGCGGCTGACCCGTCTTGGCTCCCACCGTGTGCAGCAGCAGGTTGGGTGGCATCCCCGGCAACCGATGGCCTATCCGGCCGTTCGTGGCCTGATAGATCTTGTCGTGAATGCTGAGGAACTTGAAAAGCAACCGCTCGGACGAGGATGTCATCGCCTCAGTCTTATGGAGTCACGCCGCGTTTGACCAGCCGGCAGAGCCGCCCTGTCCGAGGCCGCACTGTGCACGCCAATACAGTGGGGACCATGACTTGGACAGCTGCTGACCTTCCCTCGTTCGCCGGCCGCACCGTGATCGTCACCGGCGCCAACGGGGGGCTGGGCGCGGTCACCGCCCGCGAACTGGCCCGTACCGGCGCCACGGTCGTCATGGCCGTCCGCAACACCGAGAAGGGCGAGAAAGCCGCGGCCGAGATCGACGGTGATGTGCAGGTGCGCGCGCTGGACCTGCAGGATCTGTCCTCGGTGCGGCAGTTCGCCGAGAGCGTCGACGGCGCCGACATCCTGATCAACAATGCCGGGATCATGGGTGTCCGGTACGCCCTGACCACCGACGGCTTCGAGAGCCAGATCGGCACCAACCACCTCGGGCATTTCGCCTTGACGAATCTGCTGCTGCCCAAGCTCACCGACCGGGTGGTCACGGTGTCGTCGATCATGCACTGGCCGGGCCGGGTCGATCTGGACGACCTGAACTGGCAGCGCCGCAAGTATTCGCCCTGGCTGGCCTACTGCCAGTCCAAGCTGGCCAACCTGCTGTTCACCAGCGAACTGCAGAGGCGACTCGAGGGCGCCGGGTCGTCGCTGCGCGCAGTGGCGGCGCACCCGGGTTACTCGCGCACCCACCTGCAGGGAGCGTCCGGCCGCAAACTCGAGGACGCCGTCATGTCGACGGTGACCCGGTTCCTGGCCACCGACGCCGATTTCGGCGCCCGGCAGACGCTGTATGCGGCGTCCCAGGATGTGCCCGGTGACACGTTCATCGGGCCCCGCTTCGGCCAGTTCGGCCGCAGCCAGCCCGTCGCACGCAGCCGGGCCGCCAAGGACACGAACACCGCGACCAAGCTGTGGGAACTCTCCGAGCAGCTCACCGAAACCAAGTTCGCGCTCTGAAGCCGCCCCAGAGTCGCTGACTCTGCGCCGACGGCGGGCGTCTCTCGTCCGAAGTCGCCACAGCCGCAGCGTCAACGGCCGGGTCCCGAATTTCCGCCGCGACCCGCCGATGCGGTAACCTAGCCGGGCGTCACGGCGAGGGTGCACCGGTTCGACCAGCACCGTTATCGACGGAGACCGACAAATCGTCGCGTTCCTGGCCGTGCCCCGAAACACAGGAGCGACACACATGGCTAAAGCCACCGCTAACCAGCTCACCGCCACCGTGCGTACCGAGACCGGCAAAGGCGCCTCCCGCCGGGCCCGCCGCGAAGGCAGGATTCCCGCCGTTCTCTACGGCCACGGCAGCGAACCCCAGCACCTCGAACTGCCCGGCCACGACTTCGCCGCCGTGCTGCGCCACTCCGGCACCAACGCAGTGCTCAGCCTGGACATCGCCGGTAAGGAACAGCTGGCGTTGACCAAAGCGCTGGACATCCACCCGATCCGCCGCAGCATCCAGCACGCCGACCTGCTGGTCGTGCGCCGCGGCGAGAAGGTCACCGTGGAGGTCACCGTCGTGGTCGAGGGCGAAGCGGGTCCGGACACGCTGGTCACCCAGGACACCAACGCCATCGAAATCGAGGCCGAGGCGCTGTCGATCCCCGAGCAGTTGACCGTCTCCGTTGAAGGCGCGACCGCCGGCACCCAGTTCACCGCCGGCCAGATCGAGCTGCCCAACGGTGTCAGCCTGGTCTCCGACCCCGAGCTGCTGGTGGTCAACGTGGTTCCGGCGCCGACCGCCCAGGACCTGGCCGAGGAGGGCGCGGGTGAGGAAGGCGAGGCCGCCGAGGAGGGCGCGGAAGCCGGCGACGAGGGCGGCGACGCCGACGCCGACCAGGCCGAGTCCGAGTAGGAAAGCGTGGCCGAACCGCTTCTGGTGGTCGGCCTGGGCAACCCGGGCGACAACTACGCCCGGACCCGCCACAACGTCGGCTTCCTGGTTGCCGACGTACTCGCCGCCAGAATCGGTGCAAAGTTCAAGGTGCACAAACGTTCTGGCGCGGAGGTGAGCACCGGCCGGTTGGCCGGCCGGTCGGTGGTGCTGGCCAAGCCGCGCTGCTACATGAACGAGTCGGGGCGCCAGGTGGGGCCGCTGGCCAAGTTCTATTCGGTGCCCCCCGCCGACATCATCGTCATCCACGACGAGCTCGACCTGGAGTTCGGCCGCATCCGGCTCAAGCTGGGCGGCGGCGAGGGCGGCCACAACGGGCTGCGCTCGGTGGCATCGGCGCTGGGCAGCAAGGACTTTCAGCGGGTCCGGATCGGGATCGGCCGGCCGCCCGGACGCAAAGACCCGGCAGCCTTCGTGCTGGAGCCGTTCAACGCAACCGAACGCGCCGAAGTGCCGACCATCTGCGAGCAGGCCGCCGATGCCGCGGAGCTACTGATCGAACTGGGCCTCGAACCCGCGCAGAACCGGGTGCACGCCTGGTAGAAGCCAGATCCATTGTGCTAGCACTGCTTTGAGTGTGAACGCAGGGCGGGCGACACGCCGTGCCGAGCGCCACCGGCTCACACTCAAAGCCACCGGCTCACACCCGCCCGCGCTACGTAACCAGCGTGACCGAGTTGGCGCGGCGCAGCTTGCCCGACGGCGTCTTCGGGATGGTCCCGGGCCCCAGCACCACCACGTTGCGCGGACGCACGTCGACCTCCTTGACGACCTCGTGTGCCACGTCGTGCTCGATGCGACGCACCTCGGCCGGGTTCTCGAAAGCGTTCGACTCGACGGCCACGGCGAAGGACTCCCGCGAATGCCCGGCGTCGAGGCGGACCGCCACCGCGCAGCCGGGACGGACCCCGTCGACCCGGCCCGCCGCCCGCTCGATGTCGGTCGGGTAGATATTGCGCCCAGCCATGATGATCACGTCCTTGACGCGGCCGCACACCACGACGTGGCCTTCGTCGGTGAGGTAGCCGAGGTCACCGGTGTCGTACCAGCCGTGCTCGTCCTGCGCCGGGATGAAGCCGCCCATGGTGATGTAGCCGGGCGTGAGGCACTCGCCGCGCAACTCGATGACACCGACGCCGCGCGACGGCATCACCGTGCCGTCCTCGTCGACGATGCGGGCTTCCAGATCCTGCAGCAGCGGCCCCAGCGTGGCCAGCCGGCGGGTATTGCCGTGGGTCGCGGGGACGGCCCGGCGCAGCGCGGCCAGCAGGTCGGCGTCGACCTCGTCGACCACCAGGCCGGAGTTGCACTTCGAGAACGACACGGCCAGCGTCGTCTCGGCCATGCCGTAGGCCGGCAGGATCGCCGACGACCGCAGCCCGAACGGCTTGCCGGCGTCCAGCAGGTCCTCGACGTCGGCGGGTTCGACCGGCTCGGCGCCGGACAGCGCGAAACGCAGCGTCGACAGGTCGAACTGCCCCGGCTTGGCCTGCCGTCGCAGCCGCTTGGCCAGCAGCGCGTAGGCGAAGTTCGGCGCCGCCGTCATGGTGCCCCGGTACTTGTCGATCAACTTCGCCCACAGCAACGTGTCCCGCAGGAAGTCCATCGGAGTGACCTTGACCAGCTCCGCCCCGAAGAACATCGGGATGGTGAGGAAGCCGACCATGCCCATGTCGTGGAAGCAGGGCAGCCAGCTGACCATCACGTCTTTGTCGACGTCGTATTCGGCGCCGACGAACATCGCCTCGGCGTTGGAGTAGATGTTGCGGTGGGTGATCTGGACCGCCTTCGGCGAACCCGTCGAACCCGAGGTCAGCTGCATCAGCGCCAGGTCATCCTCGCCGACGTCGATCGGGTCGATGGGGTCCGACGCGAGCAGATCGGTGACTGTCAGGACCTTGATGCCCTTGTCTTTAAGCACCGGAATCGCCACCGTGAACGGCTCGGAGACGATCACGGCCTTGGCCTCGATCATCCCGATCACCGTCATGGTGTCCTCAGCCCACACCGCCAGGTCTGTCCGCGGCGTCGGCTGGTGCAGCATGGTCAGGCTGGCGCCGCGCATCCACAGGCCCTGCGCGGTCGGCGCGATCTCCACCGGGAAACCCGCGAGGACGCCGACAGCGTCGCCGAGACCTACGCCCGCGGCGGCCAGCCCGCCGGCAATGCAGCGGGCCCGTTCGTGCACCTCGCCCCAGGTGTGCCGGACGGGTTCGTGGGGTTCACCGGTGACCATGCCCGTCGTCGCGGTGCGGGCACTGCGGTACATCTTCTCGGTAAACCTGCTCACGCAAACCTCCTCGGTTCCAGCGCATCCCCAAGGTCCGGGTTTTCATGTTGCACCCGCCAGATCTCGCTTGAGGGCAGGCGCGCACACATTTCGGGGAGCGGTTAGGTCTCGATTTGGTGATGAACGCGGTCCTGCGCTGGTTTGCTTTTGCCAACCGTGACTCGTCACCGCGGCTTATCTTAAGCAACTCTTAAGTAACTGCCAAACGGTGACGGGATTTGAGTGCGATCTCACATCGACGACGGCCGTCAGGCACCGTCCGCGGGGGTCGGCACCACCCGGGCTCCCGGCACGGGACCGGTGGCGACCCGGACCGTGCGGCACACCCCTGCCCCGGTCAGCTGCGTGGCGACATCGACCGCCGCCTCCGCGGAGGCGCACAGAAAGGCGCAGGTCGGACCCGAACCGGACACCAGGCCCGCCAGCGCGCCCGCATCCACTCCCGCCCGCAGCGCCCGGCGCAACGCCGGGTCCAGACTGACCGCCGCGGCCTGCATCTCGTTGCCCAACAGCGGCGCGAGCTGGTGCGGGTCCCCGGCCGCCAGGGCCGCCAGCACGGGGCCCGCCTCGTCCAGCCGGGGCGGGTCGCCCACCTCTCGAAGCCGGTCCAACTCCCCGTATACCGTCGCGGTCAGCAACTCGCTGTCGGCGAACGCCAGCACCCAGTGGAACGTGTTGCGCGACAACACCGTAGCGAGCTCCTCGCCGCGCCCCGTGCCCAGCGCGGTGCCACCGTGCAGCGCGAACGGCACGTCGCTGCCCAGCCGGCTGGCGAGCAGGCGCAGATCACGGCGCGGCAGGTTCAGTTCCCACAGCGAATTCATCGCCACCAGCACCGCGGCCGCATCGGCACTGCCGCCGGCCATGCCACCGGCCACCGGGATGGATTTGTCGATCAGGACGGAGACGTCCGGCGCCCGGCCCACGTGCTCGGCCAGCAGCTCGGCGGCCTGCCAGGCCAGGTTGCGCTCGTCGGTGGGCAGCTTGTCGGCGCCTTCGCCGACCAACTCCAGCGACAGCACGTCGGCGTTGCGCACCGTGACCTCGTCGAACAGCGAGACAGCGTGGAACACCGTCGTCAGCTCGTGATAGCCGTCATCCCGGCGGTCACCGACGGCCAGATAGAGGTTGACTTTGCCCGGCACCCGCACGGTGACCGACCCGGTGGGCACCCACAACTCGGCGGTGTTGCTCTCAGACATCCGCGACCACCGCAGCAGACTATCGCGGCGCGTCCCGTCAGCCGGCCGAGACCTGTGCGGGATCCTCCCCGCCCCCGGGGTGGTCTGACGCCGACTCGGAACGCTGCAGCAACCGCACGAAATCCTCGATCGACAGCGTCTCACCGCGCCGGGCGGGGTCGATGCTGGCGGCAAGCAGCCGACTCGCGGACTCGTTGCCGGAACCGGCCCACTGCACGAAGGCGTTGCGCGACGTCTTACGCCGCTGACCGAAGGCGATGTCGACCAGCTCGAAGACGCGCCGGCGGAACGCTTCGTCGGTGGGCCACGGCGACGTCTCGTGGCGGTCGATGCGCACCAGCCCCGAATACACCCGCGGGATGGGCCAGAACACCGTCGGCGGCACCGTGCCGCAGCGGCGTACCCGGCCGTAGAAACCCATCTTGACGCTGGGCACCCCGTATTCCTTGCCACCGGGATCGGCAGCCAGCCGTTCGGCCACCTCGGCCTGCACCATGACCGTCACGACACGGATGGAGGGAAATTCCGCGAGCAGATGCAGCAGCGCCGGCACCGCCACGTTGTAGGGCAGGTTGGCCACCACCGCGGTGGGTTGCACGTCGAGTTCTTCGCGACGCAGCGTCAGCACGTCGCGGTTGATCACCGAAAATCGCTGCATCT
Source organism: Mycobacterium sp. NGS24 (assembly GCF_059813065.1). Classification (NCBI taxonomy): domain Bacteria; kingdom Bacillati; phylum Actinomycetota; class Actinomycetes; order Mycobacteriales; family Mycobacteriaceae; genus Mycobacterium; species Mycobacterium sp. NGS24. Next base: position 195,732 of record NZ_JCALDW010000005.1, on the reverse strand, counting down.
CACTGTGGGAATGTTCGGCGATGGTCTGCGGCAGCCGGGCCGCCAGCACCGGATCGATCTCGACGGCGGTGACGGTCGCGCCGCGGTCCAGCAGCGCCAGCGTCAGCGACCCCAGCCCCGGCCCGACTTCGAGGACCACATCGGACTTGCCGACGCCGGAGGCGGTCACCACGCGGCGCACCGTGTTGGCGTCGTGAACGAAGTTCTGTCCGAGCGATTTCCGTGGCCGCAGATCAAGCTCTTTGGCCAGCCGCCTGATTTCGGTGCGTCCGAGCAGCCGGATCGTCAGCGCGCACCCACCCGGCCACTGCACACGGGCCAGGCACCCCAACCTTGGCGCTGCCGGGTCACCTCGGCGACGGCGATTTGTTCCTCCCGGGTGGCCAAGTCGGCCCGGGGCGCGTAGCGCAGCCCGCCGTTGGCCTCCCAGGTGCCCTGGTCGAACTGCACGCCGCCGTAGAAGCCGTTGCCGGTGTTGATCGCCCAGTTCCCGCCGGCCTCGCAGCCCGCCAGCGAGTCCCAGACGCCACCGTCGCTGACCGGGGGAACCTCGGTGCCGGGCTTGGTGCCGACCCGGACCACGGCTTCGCGGGCCGGGGCCAGCACCGTGTTGGCGATCGGCAGGCGACCGGTTTCGACACCGTTGACCTCAGCCACCGCGAAGGTCACCTCCTGGGTGCCGGGGCTGCCCGGGTCCTCGACGACCTGGCGGCTCATGTTCAGCTCCGGGTCCTCGATGCGCCGCGCCGGGGGCGGCAGCGGCATCTGCTCGGTGACCCGCTGGATGCGGTTGCGGGTGACCTGGATCTGCATGCCGTCGACGACGGGCGCGTTGGCGGCGGGTACTACCTGGTCGCTGTCCTGCAGGGGGGCGCCGGCCGCGGCGAGCAACCCGGCGACGTTGGGCGCGGGCAGGTGCACCGTGCGCTGCACGCCGCCGTCGTCGATCTGGACCGTCTTGGCGCTGACCACCGGCAGAGCCATGCCGTTCAACGGGACGCGGCTGGCCCGGGATGCGGCGGCGGGGGCGGTGTCGGTCATGGCCAACTGCGCCAGCGCCTCGTCCACGGTGGACGCGGTGGTCCACACCTGCCGGGAGTTCTGGCCGTCCAGAGTGATCTGCAGCGGGCGGCTGCGGCGCAGCACGATGGTGGCGGCGTCGCCGACGGAGACGTCCCCGGCGGGGTAGAGGTCGTCCCGCGCGTCCACGTCGAAGCCGTTCTCCGCCATAATGTCGCTGACCCGCGACTTCATCGTGTTGACCTGGATGGACGTGCCGTCCACGGTCAAGGTCACCGTCTTGGACGCGGACACGGCGAAGCCGCCGGCGAATGCCAGTACCACTAATAAAGCGCCAACCACCAGGCGCAACATCGGCGATTCAGTTTGATGAAGTTTAGTAAGCAGATTCAATGTCTAATCCCAGTTAGTCCCGACCTACAGCGACCGTTACGCAGCAACAACTCAGCATTGAGCTACCGACCATATTCAGCTGAAATGACAAAATGGGCCCAGAGGCCCACCCGTACGATCACAAGACGGTAACGAAACGTCGGGTGCTGAGCAACTCGAGCATGTCGAATTCAGGACCGTTCAGCGGCCGCACCCCTGCAGTCCGTAGGCCCTTACCGCATTGCTGGCAGTAATCTGCGCCAGCTCCTCGGCCGGCCGGTCGACCAGCTCAGCCAGGGCGCGAACGGTATACGGCAGGCAGTAGGGCTCATTTGCTGCACCGCGGTACGGGTGCGGCGTCAAAAATGGCGCGTCGGTCTCCACCAGAAGCTGCTCCACCGGTATCAGCAGGGCGGCCTCGCGCAACTCTCGAGCATTGCGAAAGCTCACCGTCCCGGACAGGCTCAGCAACCATCCGGCGGCTACGCACTCCCGGGCCATCGCGCTGTCCGAGGAGAAGCAGTGCATGATCACGGTGTCGGGAGCGCCTTCGGCGCGCAGCACGTCCAGCACGTCGCGGTCGGCCTGCCGATTGTGGATCATCAGCGGCTTGCCCAGCCGTTTGGCCAGATCGATGTGCCACGCGAAGGCCTCGCGCTGCACCTGCGGCGGCGCGCAACCGTCGAGCCGGCCGGGCCAGTACAGGTCCATTCCCGTTTCGCCGACGGCCACCACCCGCGGGTGGGCCGCGAGTTCCTCGATCTCGGCGCGGGCCGCCCCGGTGAGCGCATCGGCGCGGGTGGGGTGCAGGGCCACCGCACCGTAAACCCGGGAGTCCCACTCGGTCGCGTCGGTGACCCAGCGGGCCGAGTCCATGTCGTCGGCGATGGTGACCACCGCCACCACGCCGACGGCGGCCGCGCGGTCGAGGATCGCGCGCACGTCGGCCGCGTCGACCGCGCCGCAGGCATCGAGGTGGGTGTGCGCGTCGATCAACGGCGAGAGCGGTTCCGGCGGCGGCGGTGCTGCGCGGGTAGGGCTCACGTTGCACACCCTCTCACGTCGCGCCCACGCACCCGCCGCACCCAATAGGGTGAATCCCGATGAAGCCCTACTACGTCACCAACGCCATCACCTATCCCAATGCCGCGCCGCATCTGGGGCACGCCTATGAGTTCATCTCCAGCGACGTCATCGCACGCTTCAAGCGCCTCGACGGCTTCGACGTGCGGTACCTGACCGGCACCGACGAGCACGGACTCAAGATGGCCCAGGCCGCGGCGGCCGAAGGATTGCCCACCGCCGCGCTGGCACGCCGCAACTCCGACGTCTACCAGCGGCTGCAGGAGAAGCTGAACATCTCGTTCGACCGGTTCATCCGCACCACCGACGCCGACCATCACGAGGCGTCCAAGCAGATCTGGCAGCGCATCGAGGCCGCAGGCGACATCTATCTGGACGCGTACTCAGGCTGGTACTCGGTGCGCGACGAGCGGTTCTTCGTCGAATCGGAGACCACGGTCGTCGACGGAACCCGGATCGCCGTGGAGACCGGCACCCCGGTCACCTGGACCGAGGAGCAGACGTATTTCTTCCGGCTGTCGGCGTACGCCGACAAGCTGCTGGCCCACTACGAGGCGAATCCCGATTTCATCGGACCCGACGTGCGCCGCAACGAGGTGGTCAGCTTCGTCTCCGGCGGGTTACGCGACCTGTCCATCTCGCGGACGTCGTTCGACTGGGGCGTGCAGGTGCCGGGACATCCCGACCACGTGATGTACGTCTGGATCGACGCATTGACGAATTACCTTACCGGCGTTGGCTTTCCGGATACCGAATCGGAGTCGTTCCGCCGGTACTGGCCGGCCGACCTGCACATCATCGGCAAGGACATCATCAGGTTTCACGCCGTCTACTGGCCCGCGTTCCTGATGTCGGCCGGAATCGCGCTGCCTCGAAGGGTTTTCGCGCACGGATTCCTGCTCAACAGTGGCGAGAAGATGAGCAAGTCGGTGGGCAACATCGTCGACCCGGTGGCTCTGGTCGACACATTCGGGGTGGACCAGATCCGCTACTTCCTGATGCGCGAGGTGCCGTTCGGTCAGGACGGCAGTTACAGCGACGAAGCCATCATCACGCGGATCAACACCGACCTGGCCAACGAGTTGGGAAACTTGGCGCAGCGGTCGTTGTCGATGGTGGCCAAGAACTTGAACGGGACGGTGCCCGATCCCGGTGAGTTCATGGGCGCCGACACCGACCTGCTGACGACGGCCGACGGGTTGCTGGAGCGGGTGCGCGCACATTTCGACACTCAGTCGATGCACCTTGCGCTGGAAGCTATTTGGCTGATGCTCGGCGATGCCAACAAGTACTTCTCGGCGCAGCAGCCCTGGGTGTTGCGCAAGAGCGAAACCGATGCCGACCAGGACCGGTTCCGCACGACGCTCTACGTCACCTGCGAGGTGGTCCGCATCGCGGCGCTGCTGGTCGCTCCCGTGATGCCGGAGTCGGCCGCGAAGTTGCTCGACCTGCTGGGCCAGCCCGACGATCGGCGGTCGTTCAGCGCGATCGGTACACGACTGAGACCGGGCACCGAACTGCCGGCGCCGGCCGGGGTTTTCCCGCGGTATCAGGCTCCCACCGAAGTCGGGTGAAGTGAAGTTTCGCCGTAGGCCATAATCGGGCTGTGGAGCGCAGACGGACTCGGCAGGTCAGCCAATCGCCGATGACCACCCTCAAGCAGCTGCCTGCTCTGGTGGTGCTGGAACGGATCCCGGTTCCCGTCCTTGCTGTCGCCGACGACGGCAGCATCCTGTTCACCAATACGGCGTTTGCACAGATGGTGGGCTGCGAGCCCGAAGAGGTCCTGACGCTGAGGTTCCACGAGATCTTCCACCAGGCTCCCGAATCGGAGTCATCACTGCTCTCCTTCGTGCACGCCCTGGCGAACATGGTGGTGGAACTGGCACATAAGGACGGCTCGGTGGTGCGGGCCCTGATGAGCCGCTCGGCGGTGATGCGCGCCGACGACAAGTTCGCCCTGGCCGCTTTCCAGGACCTCACCGAGCAGTTGTGGGAAGAGGAACGCTAAGGCACCCGCCTCAGACTGCAAGTCACGCTCTACCCATTTTCTGATACTTGTAGTATGGTTTGGCGGGTGATCAGGACGCGCAGTGACCTTGACGCCTACCTGGCGGCGGATTTGCAGGCACAAGGCTTGGAGCGCTGGCGGCATCGCTACCGCATCACCCAACGCGCGCCGTACTTCCAGCGGATGCTGCGCAAAACCGAATACTGGACGAACACCGCCCGGACGCCGGCCGGTCACCTCGTCGCCGCCTACTTGCGGCTGCGATTGAAATTTCTGGGCGAGAAACTCGGCTTCGGCATCTCGCTGAATTCGTTCGGGCCGGGCCTATCGGTTGCCCATGTCGGCTGGGTGCACGTCCATCACCTCGCCAGAATCGGCGCGAACTGCCGGATTCATCAGGGAGTCACCATCGGTGAAGGGCGACCCGGCGAGTATCCGACCATTGGCGACGACGTGTTCATCTTTCCCGGCGCGGTAATCCTCGGTGTCGACGTCGGCAGCCGCGTCGGGATCTATGCGGGCGCGGTCGTCACCAAGCCGGTGCCCGACGACGTCGACGTCGCCGGCGTCCCGGCCCGCATCATCAGGGACCGCCGGCCGAGTAACGCCGCGAGCGCAGTCGGCTAGTTACCGTCCGGCACGACGGCGATACTGGGACGGTTGTGGCGCATCGCCTCTCGGGCCAGGAACTGCTGGAAGTACGGCAGCGATGCGTCGGAGGCAACGCCGGGCAGCAGTAGCAGCCAGATCTGGCTCAGTTGCGAGGTGCGTTCGGTTCGCGGACCGTCTGTGCTGCGGCCGCGCGCCATCGCGATGGACAGCAGGCGCGTTCCGACCATCGCCCCGACGATCACCTCGCTGAGTGCGACCGGGTCGACGTCTTCGCGCAGATCACCTTCGGCGATTGCCCGACGCGCCTGCGCGGTCACCTCGGCAACCCAGGCCGAACAGGAGCGCGCCGCCGCGTCGTTGTATCCGCTCAGCGCGGCGACCAATTGGCCGGCCGCGCGGGCCGTCTTGTCCGCATTGAGCACCGCGGCGATGGCGAACGTGCCGTGGATCATGTTCTCCAGGGCCGGAGACGCCGATCCGCAGACGTTGCGAAACGCTGCGAGCAGAACCTCGGCACCCTCGTCGATGATGTCGGAGGCCAGGGCTTCCTTCGAATCGAAATGGTGGTAGAGCGCGCCCTTGGTCATGCCGGTTCGCTCGATGATCGTGCCCCAGCCGGCCGCGGCATACCCGACTTCGCTGAAAACGTCGATCGCGGAATCGAGGATCTTCCGGCGGGTCACCTCAGACCGAACCTGGCGCGCCATATCCCGCCCTCCGCAGCATGTTCTTCCGGTTAGGCTCCGGACCTGCACGTCTCGTTCTTCCTGGTCAGCGGGTAAGCCTAACAGCCGCCGGAGCGGCGTCTCTGACTATGCGTGGTTTCGTTCCGCGCCGTTCACCGCGCGGACGGGGACGCCCCGGCGGCAGAGATGGCCAGCGCGGTGCGCCGACGGACGAATTGGGTGAAGTAATCGAGCCGGTCGGGTTCCAGGATCCCCGCCAGCACCAGCATGCAGTTTCTTTCCAGATCGAGCAGGTAGCGCTGCGGATCGTCGAGGTCGCTGGTCTGTCGCAGCCCCATGTACATCGATACGATGAGCCGCCCCACGTCACGCGGTTCCCAGCGGGCAGCGACATCACCTTCGGCGATCGCCCTCTCGACGACCCCGGCCAGCATGTCCATCCAGCCGTTGAGCAGCTGCGCCTGCAGCCCCTCTGTCCGCCCGACCGTCTCGAGCAGGTGCGACGCGGCCCGGGCCACATCCGTTGTCATGTCCTGGACAGCGGCCAGGTAGCAGAAGTCGACCAGGGTCTCCAAGCCGGAAAGGTGCCTGGCCAGCAGATCGTCGACCGCCGTCCGCCCCGCCGAGGTGTGCTGGTTGATGATGGCAACCGCAAGCGCGTGCTTGGACCGGAAGTGGAAGTACATCGCGCCTTTGGTCAGTTCGGCTTCGGCGAGAATGTCGTCCAGGCCGACATCGTGGTAGGGACGTCGAGCGAACTGGTGTGCGGCGGCCCGCAGAATATGTTGCCGGGTGGTGTCGGCCCGTCCGTCGGCCTGTTCAGTCGTCATACGACCCGTTGGTCGGGTGAGCCGCCGAGACCGCGGCGTCGCCGGTGGCACCGATGCGCGTCGCTTCCACCATCACGATGCCTTCCTTGAGCGGACCGCCGGGTTCGTAGGACGAAGGTACCGGCACTTATGCCTCACGTAGCAATTACACGCCACTGCGAGGTTAGCAGTCTGGTCCTGATCCGATGTGTTCTACGCCACACAAGACCGTAAAACCCCTCTACAAATACTTGAAGTCAATCTGAGGACTCGCGAACGTACAAAAAGTATGTATAGTTCGGTTTGAACAGGATGCTGGTTTGGGCAACCGGGAGCCGGAAGCCGCGACGCGGTCGAGATCGAGTCCGATGGATGGGGAGGGGCGCATGTCGTTCGTTACCACGCACCCAGAAGTGTTAGCGGCCTCGGCCGGCACCCTGCAAGGTATCGGCGCCGCCGTCAGCACAGGCAGCGCTGCCGCAGCGATACCCACGACCAGCCTGGCCCCGGCGGCGGCCGACGAAGTATCCGCCCTGACCGCGATGCAGTTCGCCGCACACGGGCAGATGTACCAGGCCGTGAGCGCTCAGGCCGCCGCAATTCACCAGATGTTGGTGCAGACCATGCAGGTCAGCGCGGAATCCTATGGCGCCACAGAGGCCGCCAACGTAGCTGCGACCAGTTGACGCACGGGGGATAAGAGCAATGGACTATGGGGCACTGCCACCGGAGATCAACTCCGCGCGGATGTACCTCGGCGCGGGCGCGGCACCCTTGCTGACGGCTGCCGTGGCATGGGACGAGCTGGCGGCCGAACTGCAGACGGCGGCTTCGTCGTACTCGTCGGTGATCAGCGGCCTGACCAGTGGACCCTGGTTGGGTCCCGCGGCGATCGCCGCGGCGGCAGCGGCCACCCCTTATGCGGTCTGGGTCGGAACGACCGCAGCCCAGGCCGAGCAGGCAGCCAGCCAGGCCAGGGCCGCAGTCGGCGCCTATGAGGCCGCCTACGCCATGACGGTCCCCCCGGCGGTGGTCGCCGCCAACCGGACGCTGTTGGCGGCATTGGTCGCCACCAATTTCTTCGGTCAGAACTCGCCGGCCATTGCAGCCACCGAGGCGCACTACAGCGAGATGTGGGCGCAGGACGCCCTGGCCATGTACAGCTATGCGGCCAACTCGGCTGCGGCTACCACGCTCGCACCGTTCGAGGCGCCGCCGCAGGTCACCGATGCAGCTGGGCTGGCCAGCCAGGCCACCGCGGTGTCCGAGGCCACCGGTGAGGCCGCCGCCACCCAGACCACGCTGTCCTCGTTGGTGAGCTCGCTGCCCACCGCGTTGCAGGGCCTGGCGGCCCCGACCTCGCTGGCTTCGGCGGAGTCCGCCGCCGCGGCGGCCGTCCTGCCGACCAGCAGCGCGATGTCCAGCGGCGACATGGCCAATTATCTGAACATCGCGGTCATGCCGCTCTTCGCGCTGAGCAGCCTGTTGAGCATTGCCCAGACCATGCAGGGCATGGCCCAGACGGCCGGCGTGGTGGCCGGTGAAGTGGCCGCCGAGGCAGCAGAGGCCGCGGCCGGGGCGGGCGCCGCAGGTGCGGAGGCTGCCGGGGCGGGCGCATTGGGTGCGATGGGTCAGGCCGCGAGCCTCGGCTCCCTGTCGGTGCCGCCGACGTGGACCAGCGTGATTCCGACGGCGCACCTGACCGGCATCAGCTCGGCACTGCCTGGAGCCAACGGCGCCGCCCTGGGGGCGGTGCCGCCGAGTCTGCTGGGCGGCATGCCGCGCGGTGCAGCGGCCGCGGGCCCGGCTCCCGGCCCCCGGTACGGCCTGGTTCCCACCGTGATGGCGCAGCCGCCGTCAGCGGGCTACGGCGCCGTGCTGTGACCCGGAGCTGACGCGAGTCCCTGCACCGGAACAAGGACAATCCAGTCGATAACAAACTCAATGTTGATTTGTACGCTGTAAACCATCTTAATAGTATGTATACTGAGTAGTAACTAGTGGCCGAGTTTGTCGGTCCGCCTGGAAGGGGCACGGAATGAAGGTCGTACTTTTTTGCGGCGGTTACGGCATGCGGATGCGCAGCGCCGACGGCGACCTGGTTCCCAAGCCCCTGCAAATGGTCGGCCCCCGCCCGTTGCTGTGGCACGTGATGCGTTACTACGCGCACTACGGGCACACCGAGTTCATCCTGTGCCTGGGCTACGGCCAGGCCATGGTCAAGGATTTCTTCGTCAACTACCGCGAGACCGAGTCCAACGACTTCGTCATGCGCGGCGGCAACGTCGAGCTGCTCGACACCGACATGTCGGACTGGACGATCACCTTCGTCGACACCGGCTTGGAGTCACCGATCGGCGAGCGGCTGCGGCGGGTCCGCAAGTACCTCGGCAACGACGAGTACTTCCTGGCCAACTACGCCGATGTGCTCACCGATGCCCCGCTGGACACCATGATCGACCGATTCCACGACGCGGGCGCCGCAGCGTCGATGCTGGTGGTCCCCCCGCAGTCATCGTTCCACTGCGTCGACGTCAGCACCGACGGCGACATCAAAGAGATCGCCCCCATCGCCAAGTTCCCCATCTGGGTCAACGGCGGTTACTTCGTGCTGCGCCAGGACGTCATCGACCTGATCCCGGAGAACGGCGACCTGGTCGGCGATGCGTGCATGACGCTGGCGGGCACCGGCCGGCTGCTGGGCTACCAGCACGACGGCTTCTGGAAGCCGGCCGACACGTTCAAGGAGCGCGCTGAACTCGACGCCGACTACAACAGGGGCATCCGTCCCTGGGCGGTCTGGGAAGCACCGGTCGCGGCGGGCCAATCGGCATGATGCCACTGTCGTTGGGCACCGGGATCGGTTCCGTTGCCGTAATCGGCGCGCACTGCGACGACATCGCGATCGGCGCGGGTGCCACCCTGATGCACCTCGAGCGCAACAACCCCGGCCTGGTCGTCCACGCTCTGGTGCTCACCGGCGCGGGCACCGATCGCGAGGTCGAGGAAAAGAGCGCTCTGGCAGCACTTCTGCCCCAGGCCGACGTGCGTCTGACCGTGACAGACCTACCCGACGGGCGATTGCCGGAACACTGGGGATCGGTCAAGAGGCACCTCGCCGACTTCCGCCGCAGCTGCGAGCCGGACCTCGTCCTCGGACCACAGCGCGGTGACTACCACCAGGATCATCGTCTGCTCGCCGAGCTGCTTCCCACCGAGTTCCGGGCGCACCTGGTGCTGGGCTACGAAATCTTGAAGTGGGAGTCGGATCTACCCAATCCCACGTTCTACGTGCCGATTCCAGACGAGCTGGCGCAGCAGAAGGCCCGGCTGTTGGCCGAGTCCTACCCGTCACAGCTGGGGCGGGACTGGTTCGACGACGAGACGTTCCTCGGCTTGATGCGGATCCGGGGCGTGCAGTGCCGCGCCCGGTACGCGGAGGCATTCGTAGTGGAAAAAGCCGTGCTGGATCCGACCGTCGGGACGCGGCGCAGCTAGCCAGTACCGCGAACCACCGCACCGAATCAGCAGAGGGGACAAGAGATCCGCATGAAATACACACCCACCAGCGTTGCGGGCGTGACGATCGTCGACATCGAACCACACCGCGACCACCGCGGGTTCTTTTCGCGGGTGTTCTGCGCCGAGGAATTCGCGCAGCACGGCCTTATCGCCGAGGTGTCCCAGACCAGCATCTGCTTCAACCAGACCCGGGGCACCGTGCGCGGTCTGCACCGCCAGCTGCCGCCGCACGCCGAGGCGAAACTGGTGCGCTGCATTCGCGGTGCCATCGCCGACGTCGCCGTGGACGTGCGGCCGACATCGCCGACCTACGGCAAGCATGTGATGGTGGAACTGAGCGCCGACAACCACCGCGCGCTGTTCCTGCCCCCGTACGTCGCCCACGGCTTCCAGACCCTGACCGACGACACCGAGATCATCTACCAGATCAGCGGTCCCTACGTGCCGGGCAGCGAAGAGAACTTCCGCTGGAACGAACCGACCTTCGGCATCCAGTGGCCGCTGCCGGTCACCGTCATCTCCGAAAAGGACGCCAGCTGGCCGCTATTGGAATCGATCGCACTGACCGAGCCACACAGCGAGGCGTCATGACCGACACACACGAAACACGTTCGGGCTAGGTCGAATATGACGCACGACACCCTCCCCCGGGCCGCCGTCCGCATGGTCGTCAGCGGCAGCATCGTCGAACGCTGCAAAACCGACGAAGTGTTGTCGATCATCGGGTCGCGCCTCGACTCGCCGTCCGGCCGCGGGCTGGCGGTAGGCTCGGTCAACCTCGATCACCTGCATCATTTCCGCACGGTGGCCGCCGCTCCCGCTGGACAACTGGAATGGCTGCTGCTCGCCGACGGTATGCCGATCGCGTGGCGGGGTCAGTTGCTGACCGCACAGCCGTGGCCCCGTGTGACCGGAGCAGACCTGCTGCCCGCCGTGCTGGCGCGGGCCGAAGCGGGCGGGCACCGCGTCGGCTTCTTCGGCGGCACCGCCCAGACGCATCAACGGCTGGCCACCCGGCTGCGGGAAAGCTATCCCGCACTGGTGATCTCGGGCATGTGGGCGCCGGGCGCCGACGACATCGAAAAACGTTCAGCGTCCTTGTGTGCGGCGATCCGTGCCGCCCGCACCGACATCCTGATCGTGAGCCTGGGCAAGCCGCGCCAGGAACAGTGGGTCGACCAGCACGGACACGCCACGGGAGCAAAGGTTTTCCTGCCGTCGGGCGGTGCCATCGACTTTCTGGCCGGCACCACCAACCGGGCGCCGCAGTGGATGCAACGGTCCGGGCTGGAGTGGCTGTACCGGTTGACCCGCGAACCGCGGCGGCTGGCCCGCCGGTACCTGTTGCAGGGACCGATCGCGCTGCTGCGCGCCGCGCGCGCCCAGCTCATCTGTTACCCCGGCGTCCACTATGTCGCCACCCCAGCCCACGTCGAAACCTCCGGCACCGCAACCGAAGCGGTGCCCGCATGACCGAGGGAGCGGCCAGCATGACTGCCACACTGCCGGCACACACCAGCCTGCCGTCCGTACTCACGTTGCCCCCGCGGCGTGTGAGTGCCATCCCGCGCTGGCAGCAGCGATACTCGGCGCGGTTGCGCGTCACCGACTCGCTGATCGTGTGCGCGGCAATCATGCTCGCGCAGTTCCTCCGGTTCGGTGACGACCCGCACATGTCGGGTTACCCGGGTCCGGTGATGACGCTGTTCTCCTGCGTCTTCGCGGCACTGTGGCTTACCTCGATCGCCGTGTTCCACACGCGCTCCCCGCGGATCATCGGCGCCGGAATCGACGAGTATCGACGCATCGTCAGCGCGTCGTTCTCGGTGTTCGGCATCATCGCGATCATCACGCTGCTGGCCAAGATCGACCTGGCCCGCGGGTATCTGGCGGTCGCGCTTCCGGTCGGCACGCTGGGCCTGGTGGCCAGCCGCAACCTGTGGCGAAAGTACGTGTGGCGCATGCGGATCAAGGGTCAGTACCAGACCATGGTGCTGGCGATCGGTGACCGGTCCGGTGTGGCGCACCTGGCCCGGGAGCTGATTCGCAACCCACGAGACGGCTACGTCGTTGTCGGGGTGTGCATCCCGGGTTACGGCCCGCAACGCGGCGAGATGCTCACCGTGGGCGGCCGGGAAATCCCGATCCTGGGTGACGAGTCCGCCGCGGTCACCGCCATCGGACACTGCGGCGCCGACACCGTCGCTGTGACCCGCACCGAACATTTCGGCGTCCACGGCATCCGCGACCTGATGTGGCGGCTGGAGACGATGGACGTCGACCTGGTGGTATCGCCCGGAGTGATGGATGTCGCCGGCGCGCGGCTGACGATGCGGCCCATCGCGGGATTCCCCCTATTGCACGTGGAGAAGCCGCAATACGAAGGGACACAACGCCTGCAGAAGCGCGCGTTCGACTTCTGCTTCGCTCTGGCCGCCCTGCTGGGGACTGCACCGGTGCTGCTGGCAGCCGCGGTGGCAATCAAATTGACCAGCAAGGGACCTGTCTTCTACCGCGCCGAACGGATCGGTCTGGACGGCCGCCCCTTCACGATGTTGAAGTTGCGCACCATGGTCGACGGCGCGGACAGGCAGATCGATCAGCTGCTCCCACTGAACCAGGGTGCCGGCGGCATGCTGTTCAAGATCCATCAGGACCCGCGAGTCACGCCCGTCGGAAAGATATTGCGCCGCTTCAGCATCGACGAACTCCCGCAGTTCATCAATGTGCTCAAGCAGGACATGAGTGTGGTCGGCCCGCGCCCGCCGCTGCGCCGCGAAGTGGAGAACTACGCCGGGGAGGTCAAGCGGCGCCTGCTCGTCAAGCCGGGGGTGACCGGCCTGTGGCAGGTGAGTGGCCGTTCCGATCTGTCCTGGGAGGACTCGGTGCGACTCGACCTGTCCTATGTCGACAACTGGTCGATGGCCGGCGATGTCGTGATCATCGCCCGAACTCTGCGCGCCGTCCTGGCCAGCGACGGAGCCTACTAGATGAAGGGCGACACCGTGATCGAGCCGACGGCTCGTGAAATTCACGACGCAGCACCGGAGTCCGGGCCACCGGCAGCGGATGTGCCACAGTCCCGGATCGCGCACGCGATCTCGATTCAGCTGATCTGCCGGGTGCTCGGGATGCTGGCTTCGGTGGTGTCGGTTTCGATGACCGCCCGCTACCTGGGTCCCGGCGGATACGGCCAGCTGATGGTTGCGGTCGCTTTCATCGGAATGTGGACCAGCATGACCGATCTCGGTATCACCACCGTGATCGTGCGGCGCGTCACCTCCGGCCGAGGTGAGCTGGAACGACTTGTTCGCGTCAATAGTGGCCTGTCCCTGGTCTATTGCGCGCCGTTGGCGATGCTGGCCGCGGTCACCGGATGGCTGCTCTATCGCGACGCCGACGTGCGGGTGATGCTGGTGGTGCTGTCCGGACAGCTGTTGATGTTGACGGTACGGACGCGGTTCGATCCGGTATTCCTTTCCACGGTGCGCTTTTCCGCGGTCGCCGCCTCCGATGTGGTGGGTCGGCTGGCCACGCTGGCCATGGTCAGCTCGTTGGTGGCCACGCACGCCGATGTGGTCTGGTTCGCGGTCGCACAGCTCATTCCGCCAGTTGTCCAGCTGGTGATCCAGGGTACGGCGGCAGCCCGGCACGTCGCGCTGCGCCCGATCTTCTCCGTTCGCGAGTCGGTCGACCTGTTACGGGAAAGCCTGCCGTTGATGGGCGTTGCGGTGATCGGCATCCTGTACTGGCGCGCCGACGGGGTGATCCTGTCGTTGCTGAGCAGCCATGCCGAGGTCGGCGTGTACGGCCTGGCCTACATGATCGCGTTCAATACCGAAGCGTTGTCGATCTTCTTCCAGAAATCGACGCTGTCGACGGCGACCACGCTGTACTCCCGCGATGTCAGCGCCTACGTCGACTTCCTGCGCCGCAGCGTCGAACTGATGAGCTTCGTCGCCCTGCCGGTCGCCGTGGTCGGCAGCCTGCTGGCCGCACCCCTGATCGAATTGTTCGGTGACCGGGAATTCGTCAGCCGCGGGGCGCCGACGCTGGCACTGCTGCTCATCGCCGCCGCATTGCGGTTCGTCACCGGAACCCTGGGCCAGGGCCTGTTCGCGTGCCACGAGCAACGATTCTTCTTCCGGGTGTTCGTGGCAACGCTTTTCGTCAACGTTGCGCTCAACCTCGGTCTCGACGGTCGCTTCGGTGCCGTCGGTGCCGGCATCGGTCTGGTCTGCACCGAGCTGTTCGGGTTGGTGTTGGCCAGCTGGCGGTTGCGTCGCCACTGTGGCTACCACACGCCGTTCAACTTCCTGCTGCGGCTGCTGGTCCCGACCGCGGCCAGTGCCGTTGTGGTGCTGCTGCTTTCGGGCCTGCACGTGGTACTCGTGCTGGGCGCCGCCGCGGCAACCTACCTCGCCGTCAACCTGGCGATCGGCCCCGTCAAATTGTCGATGTTGACCGCACTCTTCCGGAAACAGGTGACCGCATGACAACCCAGCTGGACCGCGCGTATCTCAAACCCCCCACCCAGAGCGACACCGTCCTGCAGGCCGATCGGCCGCTCTCGGCGTTGATCGTCACCTACAAGAGTCATGACCTCGTGGAGCAGTGCCTGGCCGGACTGGCCGAGCATGCCCCGGAGCTGCCGGTGTACGTCTACGAGAACAGCGGCGACGAGTACCCGGGCCGCGAGGAACTGGCCGCCCGCCACCCGGATGTGCACTGGGTGTTGGGCGCGGTGAACCTCGGTTTCGGCGCTGCCTTCAACGCCCTGGTCGAGCACACACCGGCAGACACCGATCTGCTGTTGCTGAACGCCGACACCCGGCTGACCGGGCCGCTGACGCGCACCAGGGAATTGCTCCGCCGGCCCGGGGTGGCAGCGATCTCACCACTGATCGAGGACCCTGCCGCGGCCGGCCCACAGCGTTGGGACATCGCGACCCGTCGCCGCACCCTGACCCGCGCCCTGGTGGCCGCTGCCGGCTACTCCGACCGGTTGCGGGGCACCCCGCTCTCACACCTGTACACCGAGCAGCCCGCGGAGTCGCACAGCATCGAAGGCTATGTGGCCGGCATCTGCCTGGCGATCAATCGGGCCGCCTGGAATCAGATCGGCGGCTTCGACGAGGAGTTCTTCCTCTACGGCGAGGAGACCGACTGGCAGGAACGGGCCAGTGCCGCGGGCTGGCGCGTTCTGCTCGCCGACGAACTCGACGTCGAACACGGCAACCCGGCGGCCGCCGACGGCGCCCGCGACTCCGCGTCGGCGCACGGTGCACAGGTGTCCACCGTCGAGCGCTTCCGCAACCGGGATTTGTTGCGCGCCAACATCGCCCTGCTGCTGGAACGGCGCGACAGCGTCCACCACGCCGACGTCTACCTGGCCGCCACATCGGTGTTGGACCGGGTACAGCGCTCCAAACGCGAGATACGCAACCGCACCCTGGCCACCACCGCAGCCAGGAACACCGGCAAGCCGTCCATCGTGATCACCACCAACCGTCTGGTGTACGGCGGCGCGGAGCGCCAAAAAGCGTTATTGGCGGCAGAATTGGACCGCCGTGGCTATTCCGTCACGATCGTGTGCATGCAACGGTTTGGCCCGCTGATCAAGGAGATCCCGCACAGCGTGCGGGTGGTGCGTCAGCCATGGTGGGCGCCGATGGTCGACCTGCCCGCTGGTCCGGCGGTCCTGATCAGCGGCGACACCAACACCGAGACCGGGTTTGCCACGCTCTGGCGGGCCGCTTCCCGCGAACGGCGCTGGCTGGTCGCCCCGCACGTACCGCCGGAGACCGACCGGCCCATCTACTCCCGGCCGCTGACCGCCGCGATGAGCCGCGCCGACGGTTTCATCGCGCTGGCACAACGGCATTGGGACATGCTCACTCCCCACCACAAGCTGAGCGCACAGCCGTTCATCGCCCCCAACGGCGTCGACGCACCGGGGCAGCCCACCCGTCGGGTCCGCGCCGCGGGCGAACCGCCCCATCTGGTGATGTTGTCGCGCATCGTGGAACACAAGAATCCGCACGTGCTCATCGAGGCACTGAGTGGGCTGACCGAACTTCCCTGGAAACTCTCGATTTTCGGGGACGGGCCAGACCGGGAGAGGTTGGAGTCCCGCACCCCGGCTGCCCTACGCGATCGGGTGCAGTGGTGCGGCTGGTCACGCGGACCCGGGCCGGCACTGGCTGACGCCGACCTGCTGTGCGTGCCGAGTCGCTCCGAAGCCTTTCCCCTGGTGATACTGGAAGCAATGTCGCGCGGGGTGCCGGTGGCCGCCTCCGGCATCTGCGCGGTTCCCGAGATGCTGGATTTCGGCCGGGCCGGATTCGTCGTCGAGCCGGTCACGGTATCGGCATGGCGCGACCAGCTGGCCCAGATCCTCACCGATCCCGGCACACTGCCGGAGGTCGGGCAGCGCGGCTGGGAGCGGCTGCGCACGCACTACACGGTGCAGGCCATGACCGATGCCTACCTCGACGCGATCGGTGCCGTAACCTCCAACAGCACGAAAACCACAGAAACGAGTGTCAGATGAAGTGCCGCCTGTGCGACTCAGACCGCATGCTCAGCATCCTGGACCTGGGCGCGACTCCGCCGTGCGAAAAGATCCTTGCCGCAGACGAACTCGATCTGCCCGAGGCCACCTATCCGCTGCACCTGCGGCTGTGCGAAGACTGCCTGCTGCTGCAGATCCCGGCGCTGATCACCCCTGAGGAAACTTTCACCGAGTACGCCTACTACTCCTCCTATTCCGACAGCTGGGTCCAGCACGCGGAAACATTCGTGGTGGATGCGGCCACGCGTCTCGGCCTGGGTCCCGACTCGTTCATGGTCGAGGTCGCCAGCAACGACGGCTATCTACTGCAGCACGCGGTGGCCCGCGGCATCCCGTGCCTGGGTATCGAACCGTCGATCAACGTCGGCGCCGCGGCCACCGAGCGTGGCGTGCCCACAGTCTCGGCGTTCCTCGATCAGGAACTGGCGTGCAACGTGCGTGCCGAACACGGCCCGGCGAACCTGGTGGTCGCCAACAACGTTTATGCCCACATTCCCGATCTGCGTGGCTTCACCCAGTCCCTGCGCGGACTGCTGGCCGACGACGGCTGGCTGAGCATCGAGGTGCACCATGCGCTGAACCTGGTGTGCCTGGGCCAGTTCGACACGATCTACCACGAGCATTTCCAGTACTACACCGTCTTCTCGGCGCAGAACGCGCTTGCCAGTGCGGGTTTGGCGGTCGTCGACGTCGAACTGCTCCCCACGCACGGTGGTTCCATCCGCGTCTGGGCCCGGCCGATCCAGGTGGCCGGCCGCCCGACCGACCGGGTCAACAAGATCCTGCGCATCGAGGAAGCAGCCGGGTTGCACCATCCGGAGGGGTACCTGCAACTGCGCCGGCGCACCGAGCAGATCCGCCAGGACCTGTTGCGTTTCCTGCTTCAATGCCGCGCGGAGGGCAAGCGGGTGGTCGGCTACGGCGCGCCCGGTAAGGGCAACACGCTGCTCAACTACTGCGGTATCCGCACCGATCTGCTCGAGTACACGGTGGACCGGAACCCTTACAAGCACGGTCATTTCACGCCGGGTACCCGGATACCGATTCACGATCCCGAGCTCATCGCCAAAGACCGCCCGGACGTGGTGCTGGTGCTGCCCTGGAACCTGGAGACCGAGATCACCGAACAGCTCAGTTACGTCAGCGAGTGGGGCGGCCAGATCGTCTACCCACTCCCCACCCTGCACATGGCGACCGATGTGACGCGTAGTGCCGCGCTGCGGTGAGCGGCTGCCGCGGGTGCGGTGAGGATGACCTGACCCGGGTGCTGGACCTGGGGAATGTGCCTGCCGCCGACCACTTTCCACTCGCCGGTGAGCCGGTGAGCCCGCAGGAGACAGCGCATGCGCTGGCGATGGACCTGTGCGGCTGCTGCGGCCTGGCGCAACTCGCTGATGACGACACCGTGACGGAGGAACCCCGCGGCATCGAACCGCAGGCGCTGCGTGACCAGGCTGCCGACGCGGTGCAGCGGGTCGCGACGGCCGGCTGGCTGCGCGGCAGCACAGTTCGTGAGTTCGGCAGCCCGCACGGCGGCACCTGGTTGCCGTTGCTCGCCGAGCGCGGTTACGCCGAGGCCGAAGTCGCAGATCTGGTGCTCGACTCCTTCGGCGTGATGCACGAAGCCGATCAGCGGGCCGGATTCCAGCTGCGGGCCAAGGTCACCAAACCTGGCGGGGTGTTATTGGTGCAATTCCCGTCACTGATGGCAATGGTCCAACAGGGTCAGTGGAATTCGTTGCGCCACGGGCATTTCGGTTATTACTCGCTCACGGCGGTGACGAACCTGCTGCGCGCCGTCGACATGAGCGTGGCTACCGCGTGGGAGTTCGACCTCTACGGGGGAACTTTCCTGGTGGCCGCGGTGCACGGGCACGTCGAGCGCGACGCGCGCGCCAACGACATCCTCGCGCGCGAACAGGCATTCGGAGTGACCAAGCCGGCGGTGCTGCAGGGCCTGCAGCAGGCGGTCGACAGCCACGCCGCCCAGCTGCGTGCATGGCTGGAGGCCCAGGCCGAGCAGCGGCACACCGTGTACGGCTATGCCGCCGGGTCGCGGGTGCCGGCATTGTTCAGCATCGCGCAAGTGAACCGGAACCTGATCAGTGGCATTGCCGATGGATCGCCGGCCAAACAGGGACGCCGGTTGCCTGGCACCGATGTGGAGATCATCTCCCCCGAGCAACTGCTGGCCGCCGATCCCGACCGAATCCTGTTGACCCTTCCCGATCTCTATGACGAGCTGCAGCGAACGTACCCGCAGTTCGACGGGCGCTGGTGGGTGGACAACGGACCGCAGCGGGACCGGTGACAGCGTGAAATCCCCCCGGGTGCTGTGGCTTTCACCCTGGATGCGACCCTTGGCGCGGGTCCAGGCCGAGGCGTTGAGCCGCCACGGAGCCGAGGTGCTGCTGGTGACGTCCGACCAGCATCCGGAGTCTGACGCTCCCCGCGACTACGAACTGGTACTCGACCCGCGGTTTCGGACGGCTGCGACCTGGCCGGCCACTTATACCGCCTGGCGCCGTATCCGCGACTACCGTCCCGACATCGTGATCACCGAACTGGTTCGCGATCCGCGCTGGATAGCGTTGGCCGGACGGGTCCCGCGAATCCAACTCGTGCACGACGACCGACCACACGATGCCGCCGAGCAGCGGCCCTCCTACGAACTGGCGGTGTTCGATCGGTGGGGCGCTCACTCCGCGGCCACCATCGCCTACAGCGACTACGTGGCAGCCGGGATAGTTGGCCGGCGCGACGTGGCGGGCACGTCCGTGCGCGTCGTTCCGCTCACCAGTGACCTCGACCCCGGTCTCGTTCCGCCGCTGGCCGGTCCCGACCAGCGCCGTGATTTCGTGATGATCGGCCGGCTCAACCCGTACAAGAATCTCGACGTGGTGTTAGCGGCCTGGCAGCGGCATGTCGACGGAAGCTGTTGGCGCGGAGATGATCTGGTGCTGATCGGAGATGGGTCGGTAGACGCCGCGTACCTGCCGCCGCACACCCGGTGGCGCTCGGGTCGGTACCGCTACGCCGATATGGTGGGCACCCTCGCGGCCGCGAAGGGGTCGGTCGCGCACTACCGGCGTGCCTCGCAGAGCGGGGTGCAGGTGCTCTCCATGCAGTTGGGGGTGATGCCGATCGTATCCACGATGGGCGGCCTGCCCGAATACCAGCCGTCGGACTGCCCCCCGGTCGGGGTCGACGACATCGCCGGTCTGGCAGCCACTTTCGACATGCTCGCCGACCCGGAGACCGCAGCGCGGCAGGGTGCGGTGGCGGCGCAGCACTATGCTCGCCGTTTCGCCGTCGACCGGGCCGCCGGCCGACTTCTCGAAGTGATCGACGATGTGCGTCGAGCACCAGGTGACCGGGTGGGCCGGGGCCACGCCCGCAGCTCGGCACGAGGCTGATCACCCGTCAAGCGGGTTCGTCGTCGTCTTCGGGGTTGAAGAGTTTTTCGGGGTGGTGGTAGGTGTTGGTTCTGGGTTGGCCGTGGTCTTGGTGGGGTGGGGGGAGCCATTCGGTGTGGCCGTGGGTGTTGGTGCGGGTGGTCCAGCCGTGTTCGGCGAGGCGGTTGTGGATGCCGCAGGCCAGGGTGAGGTCGGTGATGTCGGTGCGTCGGGTTTTGGTCCAGGCGGTGACGTGGTGGACTTCGCTGTGGTAGGCCGGGGCGCTACAGCCGGGTTTGGTGCAGCCGCGGTCTTTGGCGTGCAGCATGATGCGTTGGGCCGGTGAGGCCAGGCGTTGGGTGTGGTACAGCGCCAGCGGTTTGGCGTGATCGAACAGCGCCAGATAGTGGTGGGCGTGGCTGGCCATGCGGATCACATCGGAGATCGGCAGCAGGGTTCCGCCGCTGGTGCGCCCTGTGCCGGTACCGGCTTCCAGGTCTTGCAGGGTGGTGGTGACGATGATGGTGACCGGCAGCCCGCGGTGGGTGCCCAGGTCCCCGGAGGCGAACAACGCGCGCAGGGCGGCCAGCGTCGCGTCGTGCTGACGCTGGCAGGTGCTGCGCCGATCGGCACCGGCGATTTCGGGGTCGGGTTCACCGTCGATGACTGGGGCTTGGTCGGCGGGGTTGGCCATGCCGGGGGCGGCCAGTTTGGCCCACAGCGCTTCGATCGCGGCGCGTAGTTCGGGGGTGATCAGCCCGCTGATCGTGGACATGCCGTCACGCTGCTGGGCACCTAGGGTGAGCCCGCGCGATCGGGTGCGTTCCTCATCGGAGAAGTCCCCGTCAGGGTGCAGGCAGTTCATGATTTGGCGGGCGTAGCCGGCCAGCTCATCGGGGCGCTGCCAGGTGGCTTTGTCGGCCAGGTCAGCTTCGGCGGCCTCGCGGGTCAACACATCGACCGCCGCGGGCAGATGTTTGAAGAAGTCACGGATCACGGTGATCTGCCCGTCGCCGATGCGCCCGGCGCGCTGGCCGGCTGCGGTCGCGCACAGCACCGGCTCCAACGGTTGCCCGGTCAACGCCCGGCGCGGACCCAGATCCGCGGCCTCGGCGATGCGGCGGGCGGCGCAGGGTTTGGTGATGCCCAGCCGGGTGGCCAGCGCCTCACACAACGTGCCCCCCAACTCGGTTTTGTCGGCCTGGGCGGCGAGCTGATTGATCAACGGGTGCTGCGGGACCCGCAACCGCCGCGCCATCCGTTCCAGTCGCTCCAACGCGCGCAGCCGCTCCGGATTGGTCAACACCTCAAACGACAACCCACACAACCGATCCAACCCAGCATCAAGCGCGTCGAAGACCGCCACGATCTCATCGCGCGAACTGGTTGCCATGCCAATGATTCTACGAACCACCACCGACAACCAGATGAGCGATAAACGGTTGCGCCAGAACATAATTCACTCAAGATAGACGGAACCGAACCGCACCGGAATGCGTCTAACACATTAGCGGCCACCGCATCCCGGACGCAGATGCGCCACCACAATTCAGAAGACATCACCGCGCCCCTGGAGTTACAGACGTGACGCGTGGGACAAGCCATCTCGCTCAGTAAGTTCAGCGCACAAACGCCGACACCAACTCCGGCGACGAGACCGCGCAGAAGTCATGCACGTACCCCTTCGGCATGGCGAAGGGATGGAACTCACCCGAATCCACCATCGACACCTGGTCGCGCGCCACGTCGAAATCAGCGATCGGCCGCAGCGCCGTGTCGCGGACGTAGAACAGGTGGTAACCGAGATCCTCGATCAGCCGGAAGACCTCCGCGATGGGCACCGACAGGTGCCGCTGCTCGATCTCGATCAGGATGGTCGGCCGGCAGCGCCGGAACATCGCCGAACCCCCACGCAGAACGGACATCTCGTGTCCTTCGACATCGATCTTGACGAAGTCGACGGCAACGTCGGTCAACACGTCGTCGAGGCGAACCAGGGGCACGTCGATCTTGCGGACGTCCACCCCCTGCCCGTCGAACCCGTGCGCCAGGCTGCCCTGCGCCGTCACCTGCCGGTTGTGCCGCGCGGGCACCAACAGTTGCGCGGTGCCGGGCTCGTCGGAAACCGCGGCCTGGTTGAAGTGGACGTAGGGCAGCGCCCGGTCGAGCTTGCGTAACATCGGCGCGTTGTCCGGGTGCGGCTCGAAACTGTAGACCTGACCGGACTTTCCGACCCGGCGAGCCAGGTGATAGGTGAACAGCCCCCAGCTGGCGCCGACGTCGACCACGGTTGCGCCGCTGGGCGAGAAGTGATCTGCCACGACCATGGCCAGATCCTGGGTCGACCGGCGGCGCCACAACGCCTCGGTCGCCGTCGCCATCGCGGTCCGGCCCAGCACCCGGCCCACGTTGCGCACCGTCACGAACTTCGCCGCCCAATTGGCGGCGCTGCTGTGCAGCAAGCGGTCTTTCGCTGACAATGTCTCACCTTCCCCGGCGGTGGCACGCACATCCGCCCACACCTGATCCAGCCGCCGATACCAGCGGTCCAGGCCGAAGTCCCCGGCCCGGTCGCGGGCCGCTGCGCCGAGCTCGGCGCGCAGCGCATCGTCCTTGAGTAGTTCGGTCAGTGCAGCTGCGATCTGGTCGGGACGGCCGGGCTCGACCACCAGACCATTCACCCGGTCGGTGATCGCCTCGCCGATGCTGCCCACCACCGTCGTCACCGGCGCCAGGCCGTAGGCCATCGCCTCCAGCAACGCCATCGGTAAGCCCTCGTCGTAACTCGGCAGCACGAAGATGTGTGCGGCGCCGAGCAATTCGTCCCTGGCCGCTGGATCCACCCATCCCGCAACATGAATCGTGTCCGCGACGCCGGCCGTCGCCACCGCCGCGCGTGCCTGGTCCACCTCACCGTCGCCGGCCAGCGTCAACCGTAGCCGGCCGCGAATTTCGGGATCGAGGGCGGCGACGGCGTCGATCAGGTCATAACTGCCCTTGCGCACACCCAGCCTACCCAGCGAAACCGCATGTACCGCTTCGACATTCGACTGAGCGACCGGGCGGTGCGGAATCGGCACGGCGTTGTTGAGCACCTGGATCCGGTCGTCGGCCAACCGCAGTCGGTCGGCGTATTCCTGGACGTGCCGGGTGCCCAACACCAACCACTGGTCGGCCACCAGCACCCGCCGAACCACCCACTGCGCCCACGGCGGCAACCCGTCGAACCAGCCGCCGAAGTCGTAGCTGTGCGCGTGCACCACGGTGGGCACCTTGGCCAGCCGCGCCGCCGCCAACGGCAACGCCTTGCGCACCACGCTGCCGCCGTGCGCGAGGTGGATGTGCAGAACGTCGGCCCGATCCCGCAGCAGCAGCCAGGTGGCGCGCAGCATCCCGGACAGACCGACCCAGCGCCGGTACCAGAAGGAACCCTCGATGTAGGTGGGCACCACGGTGATCCGGACGCGGTCATCGGGGTGCGCAGCCATCAGGGTGATCACCGTGGCCATGCCGCCACGGCTGGCCGCCTGCGCCGGCGCCGGACCCACCACCAAAACCCGCAGCGCCGGCCGCTTCGCCGTCACCGGGCCGCCTGTGCCGCCGGTGCGGGGTCAGCCGGCACATCAGCTGCAAATTCCTGCGCTTCAGCGTATTTGGCTGATCGCCGGCCGACCTTGGCGAACGCCAACGCCGCACCCAGCGCCAGACCCAACGTCATCGAGTTGGCCGGGTCCTCTGGCAACGGATCGATGATGGACATCACCAACAGGCCGGTGGCTGTCGCCGCGCTGATCTTCGCCGGCACCGACGCGCTGCGCAGCGCCCGTACCAAAGGGGTCAGCGCGAACACGGCGAACGCCGTCATCCCCACCGCACCGGACTTGGCCAGCCACCACAGGTAGAAATTGTGCGCATACGTGGTGCCCAGCGTCTCGGTGAATTCGTTGGGATCGTCACCGCCCCCGAACGGCAACTGATAGGCATAACCGAGCCCGTGGCCGAACACCGGCGCCGCCGCGATCTCCTCGTTCAGATGTCGGTCCTCGGCGAATCTGGCCAGCGTCGACGGGTCGGCGGTCAGTGCGGCGCCGGTCGATCGACCCAGCACCCGGTGACTGAAGCCGGTGATCTGGTGGGCCAGCCACACCCCCGCCGACGAATCGCCCAGCAGGAACAGCGCACCGGGAATCGTCACCGCCAGAATTCCGGCCCCGGTGAGCGCCAGCCGCGCGGCCCGGCGCACCGCAGACCAGCCCATGCTGGCGAAGAACGCGACGATGGCGGCGACGCCCACCGACAGTATTGTGTTGCGGGAGAACGCAAGAACGGCGATGACCAGTGCCGGAAGACCGAGCGCGAGGTAGGCGATCGGCTTCACCCGCCCGGCGATCTGCGCGGCGACCAGCGCGGTGAGCACGGCGATGGCCGGTATCAGGCTGTTGGTGATCACCCGGTTGGCGGCGTCGCCGGTGTCGGCCTGCAGACTCTCGGTCCGGCCCGCCAGTCGGATACCGCCCGACGAAGCGAGCAACGCCATTCCCGCTGAAAACCACAGCGTGAACGCCATCGCGTGGATCGAGAGCAGGATGTAGTCGCCGTACACAATCACCAGCGCCAGCACAAAACCCGCGATCATCTCGAACAGGAAAGTCGCTTCGCGCACCACGATCGCGGGATTGTGTCCGGTCGAAAACCCAACCGCGGCAAAGTAGATCACTGTCAGCGCGAACATCCCCGGCAACAGGTACTCGGACATGCGCAGCCGCACCACGGGCAGCACGAAGCAGATCGCCAGAATCAGCACCACGTGCGAGGCGTAAATCGACACGGGCCCAACCACTTTGCCGACGTGCAGGCCTTGCGGCAGCGCCGCGAAGTCCAGAAACAGGGCCAACCCGATCATCAATTCCGGTTTGGCCCAATAGACGATCAGGAAGAACGTCAACCCCACCAGCATGATGCCCTGCGTGGTGTTGCGCACCGACAGTGCGCCGTAAACGAAGCAGCCCAGCAGAAACACCGTCAACACCACGGCGGCCACCGCCAGGCGATGACGACTCCGCAGGTAGAGAATCACGCCGGGCCACTGACCTTGGCGCGGTAGGTGCGGGTGGCCGCCCGGGTGTGCCGGGCGATCCGGGCGTCGGTCAGCACCGTGCCCACCACGTTGGCACCGGCCGCCCGCAGTGCGGTCAGCGCGTCGGACAGCTCGTCCTCGGTGGTGCGCCCGGCCCGGGCCACCAGCACCGTGGCATCCACCGCGCCGCCGAGCAGACCCGAGTCGGCTGTCGCCAGCACCGCCGGGCCGTCGACAACCGTCCGCTCGAACGTCTTCGCGACATCCTTGAGCACCGTGTCCAACACCTCGGGCAGATACGCGCTGATGGGCAGGGTTTCGCGGCGTACCGAGCGCGCCGCCAGCACGAACAGCTTGGGAATCGACGTCGGCTTGGTGGCCTCGGTGGCGATCTCGGGGTTGGACAGCGCATTGGACAGTCCCTCCCCCGATTCGACTTTCAGCAGCGGCGCGATCACCGGTCGCCGGGTGTCGCCTTCGATCAACAGCACGTCCTCACCGAGTTCGGCGAAGGCCCGGGACAGGTTGATCGCGGTCGTCGTGGTCCCCTCGCCGCCGAAGGGCGCGGTCAGCAGCACCCGGTTGGCGCCGGGTCCCATCGCCCGCAGCAGCCGCGCCCGCAGGCCGCGCACCGCGTCGTCGAACGAGATGTCGGTGCCGAATCGTGGTGCGTTGCCCCGGTGTCCGGGCAACTCGGCCAGCGTCGGCAGACCGGTGAGGTTCTCCAGCTTCGCGCGGTCGCGCACCGTGCGGTCGGCGGCCTCGCGGGTCAGCGCCACCCCGGTGCCCAACAACAGACCAGCCACCAGACCCATCGCCATGTTGCGCACCGGTACCGGCTTCGACGGCTTGTCCGGCACCCCGGGCTGTTCGATGACCGTCGCACGGGCCACCGGCAGCACCGTACCGTTCGGGTTCGTTGGCGTCGTCGCTGTTTCCGACGTCGTCGTCGTCTCGGTGGGTGGTGTCGGGGTGGGTTGCTCGCCGTCGGTAGGCGGAGCCGACGGCGTCGGCGACGGGGGCTGCGACGTAGCGGTGCTCGCCGGCGCGCCCGGCGCCTTCGGACTGCCGCCCAGCGTGCCGACCATCAGGGTGAACTCGTCGGCGACGGCCTTGGCCAGCTTCGCGGCCCGATTGGGATCGGTGTCGGTGACGGTGATGGTGAACAGGGTGGACTTCGGCGTGAACGCCACCTTGGTCTGGTTGGCCAGGTCGTCCGGGCTGATCGGGAGGTGGAACTGCGCCACCGCACGTTCGGCCACCGCGTGCCCGCCGGCGATCGCCGCATACGACGACAATCGTTCCTGCGCGGCCTGCGTGCCCTGGTACACCTGCATCAGATCCGTCTCACCCGAGAACGACAACAAGACGGTGGCCGTGGACTCATAACTCTTGGTCTGCAGAACCGTAATGGCCGCTGCCCCAGCCAAACACGCCAGCACCGCGCCCGTGAAGAGCTTCCAATGCAGCAGGAGAGTCCGAACAAAGGTACGGAAATCCATCCCCCACTAAACCTCCTGAGCGGACGCCGCCTGAATAGCGTCAGTTCTGTCTGCATACCGGCCGCAGGGCCGCCGCCGCAAGTAGCGGCACTTTTCGGTCACGACGCGGCCGGGGTTGCCAGCGTCGCACGGGGCACATCGAGGGTGGCTATCGGATAGAAGCCGGAGTCGTCGCGGCCGTCGCGCGCCAGCCGCATGGGCGGATAGGTCACGGCATGCGAGCCGTTGGGCTTGTGCTGTTGCCACTCGACGGCGGCGCGCACCGTGTAGTGGCCCGGCGGCAGACCTTTGAGGTCGACTTTCACCGTCTCGGTCGCCGACGCCGGCGGTGGTTGGTCGACATTGCGGTCGCCGGACGCGTCGGGCACCAGGGTTCTGAGGTCTACGGTGCCGGGCAGGGTTCGTACCGTCTGTCCGGCGAAGTCGACCACCCGGTAGCTCACGGTCCACTTCTCGGTCGCCGCGGCAGCACCGAAGTTGGTCCAGTTGACCGAGATTGAGGCGACCTTGTCCTGCAGCGACTGCGAACCTGGCCGGGCTTCCACCGAATAGCGGTACCCGGCAACGGCGTTGGCCTGTGCCCACAGGACATACAGTTTGGGATCCATCGGCGAGGTCGCGTCCTGGTCCGGGAAGTTGGTGCTCGACGTCATCGACACGTGATAGCGAATCACGTCGCGCAGACCCTTCTCGTAGTACTGCTGCGGGGTGATCCCGTTCGGCAGCTGACACCACTCGGTGATCACCGGCGCCTTCGCGAGGCGTTCGGTGAGCTGTTGGACCAGCGGATCCTGGGTCTGCGCATAGTGCGACGAGGATTCGGCCCAGGTGGGTAGCGGCGCGTAGACGCCGAGGCAGTCCGACCGGACACCGACCGGCGCGACCAGTTTCCTGGTGACATCGTCGGCCAACAGCTGCCGCATGATCTCCGGGTTGTTCGGCGTGGCAATCAGCTGGGTGTGCGGGAAGGCATTGACGTTGGCCGCCACCAGCTCGGTGATGGACGCCTTGGTGATGTTCTGGTCGCCGTACTGGCTGTAATACCCCAGCAGACGTTCACTGTCCTGCGGCGCCGGACCCGGCGCGTTCAGCGCCTCCTTCAAGAACGAGATGTGGTTTTCGCTGAAGTCCCCGTAACCGGAGAACTCGAAGACGCTGAGCCGTTCGTCGTTGTCGTAGCGTCGGCCGAGCGCGGCCAGCAACTGCCCGAAATCGTGGAGGTAGGTGGGGTCGTTGAAGTTCGGCACCACCTGCGTCACCCCGGCCGCCGGCCCGGTGGCCGGTCCGTTGTAGCTGATGCTGGTGGTCGACTTGGCGCGTTCCCAGTCGGGAATCTCGATATTGGTGTTGTTCGGATAGGTGACGTTGCAGCAGGAGTTGTAGGCCTGGACCCGCAGCGTCAGCCGCATGTGGCGTTCGGCCAGCTTGTTCAACGCGTCGTCGATGACGCTGAAGTCGAACCTGAGCTCATCCGGCGCGTCCGGCGGCAGCGTGGCCGGGTCGACCGGTTGCAGCTGGCGCCAGGTCACCCGCAGGCTGGCGTCGAAGGACGCGGGCCACGCCGGATACCGTTGCTGCGCGGTATCCCCCTGCGGAAACAGCGGTTCCAGCAGGTTCTCGTACTGGCCGCGCAGCGGGTTGGATATTTCCTGGGCGGCCGCCGGGATTGCCGGACTCACCATCGCCGTCAACGGACCGGGATCGGTGTGGTTGCGACCGCATCCGCCGATCAACAGAGCCGTGCCGGCGACCACGACGGTCACGCACGCGACAGCGATTAACGTGAATTTTCTGATTGTTCGAACCATTCTCTGCTTGGGTCAGATTGCGCCGAGCGTGAGCGCCTCGCGGTCGGCGAGGAACGGCATCGGCATCCAGCGCGCGGACAGCAACGCCTCCATGGCGTCGCCCGGAACGGGGCGCGACAACAGGAATCCCTGCGCCCGGTGGCATCCGTGTTGCATCAAAGTCAGTGCGGCAGCCGGGGTTTCGACTCCCTCGGCGACCAGTTGCAGCCCGAACGCCTCGGCCAGACCGATAATGGCGCGCACGATCGCCAGGTCACCGGCGTTGGTGCCGAGGTCGCGGACGAAGCCGGTATCGATCTTGAGCATGTCCACGGGCAGCGACTTCAAATGCGACAGCACCGCGTAGCCGGTGCCGAAGTCGTCGATCGCGATCTGCACACCGACCTCTTTGAGCTCATGCAGCGTCTTGCGGGTCGCTTCGATGTCGTGCACCACCGCACGCTCGGTGATCTCGAGGCACACCGAGCCCCCGTCGATGCCGAACTCTTCGATGGTATCGGCGACGGTGCGGACAAAGCCGCGGGTGATCAGTTGCACGGGCGAGACGTTGATGCGCAGGATCGCGCTCTGCCCCACCCCGTTGGACCGCCAGCGGCTGAATTCGGCGCAGGCGCTGCGCATCACCCAGCGGCCGAGTTCACCGGCGAGATTGGTGGATTCGGCGACGCCGATGAACGAATCCGGCAGCAACAGACCCCAGATCGGGTGCCGCCAGCGCACCAGCGCTTCGGCTGCCACGATGGCGCCGGTCCACAGGTCGACCTCGGGTAGGTAGTGCAGCAGCAGGGCTTCACTGTCGATGTCGCCCTGCAGGTGCAGTTCGATGTCGTTGCGGAAAGCGCTCTTGAGCGACATGTCGTCGGTGGACAGGGCGACCTGGTTACCGCCGGCCCGTTTGGCCGTCAGCACCGCCTCGTCGGCCCGGCGCAGCAGGTCGGTGCTGTTGTCGCGGCCCGGCATGCCGACCGCCAGCCCGATGCTGACCGTGCGGGTGATCTGGTGGCCGCCGATCGACAGCCGTTCGCGCAGCATGGTGCCGAGCCGGCGGGCGAAGGATTCGGCCGCGCCACTGGACATGGTCTGGTCGGGGATGACGACGAATTCGTCGCCGCCCAGTCGGGCAATCATGCTCTGACTTCCGGCGCACACCCGCAGCCGCTGGGCGAAGACGCGGATGAACCAGTCGCCGGCGGTGTGGCCGAGGTAGTCGTTGATCGACTTCAACCGGTCCAGGTCCATGTAGAGCACTGCAACGGGGCCGGGATTGCCACTGGCCAGCCGGTCGGACAGGTGCGCCACCAGCGCCCGACGGTTGTACAACCCGGTCAGGTCGTCATGCTCGGCGAGGTAACGCAGCTTCTCCTCGGCGGCGATCCGGGCCTGCAGCTGGGCGAACAGCGCCGCCACCGCCTCGAGGGTGTTGATTTCCTCTTGCTTCCATTTCCGGGCGCCGAATTTGACGAAACCCAGCACCCCGGTGGTCTTGTCCCCCGAGACCAGCGGTGCAGCAGCTACCGACGGCGAAGCCGTGTGCTTGGCGCCGCCGACCCAGCGCGGCAGGGTCCGGTTGCTCTGGTCGGGCCGGATCACCACCGGCTTGCGGCCGTGCTCACACTGCGCGAGTACCGGATCGGCGCTGGTGAAGTGCACCACCGCCTGCGGGTCCGGGTCTGGAACGTCGGTACGTGGCGGCCATTCCGCGACCAGCACCGAGGCACGGATGTCGTGGTCGTGGTGACGCAGGAAACTGGCGTCGACGTCGAACTGCTCGACGAGCTGGGCCAGGACCTTCTCGCTGACCTGCGTAGCGGTCGACGCTGTCGCCTCCATGAGCTGGGTAGCTACGGAGGTGACCACGAGGTCCAAGCTGCGCGGCACCGGGTCCTCCGTCTGGGCACGTGTCGAACGACTGCACCCAGTATGGGCGACTAACCCAGTGAGCGGCAGTCTCCGCGGGCCGCGGCTTCCCGATGCCTGCCGACGAAAATCGAAGCAGCCCTTCGGATGGCTCTCAATCGGCCTGGTTGCCTGGGAAAGTACCCGGACCGGCGCAGGTCACGGATGGTTTGTCAGTCATCTGAGATTAGCACGCGGCCCCGATCCGGCCGCTGAAATATTGGTCACCCTGCCCGCCCGCGGGCCGGACTCCCGGCCGGCGAACGTGAGACAGCTCACAAAGCCGGCCGCCGTTGTCACGCTTTGGCGGGCTGCGGTGTCTCCAGTACATAACCCCGCACCAGAAACGGAGACAACGATGTCTGAAATGTTCGAACCGTCCGGCGCCCGCACGCGCGTCGTCGTGATCGGCGGTGGCTACGCCGGGACGATGGCCGCCAACCACCTTCGGCTGCGCGCCGACGTTGACATCACCCTGGTCAACCCCCGTCCGCAATTCGTGGAGCGGATCCGCCTGCACCAACTGGCCGCCGGGAGCGGCACCGCCACCGTCGACTACGGCACCCTGCTGGGCGGCGGCATCCGTCTGGTCGTCGACAGCGCCGAGCACATCCACGCACCCGCGCGGCGGGTGTCGCTGGCCTCGGGGGGCGCGCTGGAATATGACTACCTGATCTATGCGGTCGGCAGCACCGGCGCCACCCCGGTCGCGGTGCCCGGCGCGGCCGAGTACGCCTACAGCCTCGCTGAACTGGAAGACGCGCAACGACTGCACTACGCGCTGGCCGACCTGCCCGACACCGCCACTGTGACCGTGGTCGGCGGCGGCTTGACCGGTATCGAGGCGGCCGGCGAACTCGCCGAGCGGGGATTTCCGGTGACCCTGGCCTGCGGGGGCATCCTGGGTCCGTCGTTGAGTGGCCCGGGCCGGCGTTCGGTGGCGCGGCACCTGCGCAAGCTGGGTGTCACCGTGCTCGAGTCCGCCACCGTCAGCGAGGTGCGGTGGAATTCGGTGGTGTTCGGTGACGGGACGATCGCGCCCAGCGCGGTGACGGTGTGGACGGCCGGATTCGGCGTGCCGGACCTGGCCACCCGCAGCGGTCTGCGCACCGACACGCTGGGCCGTCTGCTCACCGACGAAACGCTGACCAGCATCACCGACCAGCGCATCGTGGCCGCCGGGGACGCTGCCGCACCGTCCAACCAGCCGCTGCGGATGAGCTGCCAGGCGGCGATCCCGCTGGCCGCCCAAGCCGCCAACACCGTGCTGGCTCGCGTCGCCGGGACCGCGCCGGCCGCGCTGAACCAGGCCTTCACCGGGCAGTGCGTCAGCGTCGGGCGCCGCTACGGCACCATTCAGCTGGCCCGCACCGACGACACCCCGATCAGGTTCTACATCGGTGGCCGGCTGGCCGCGTCGATCAAAGAGGTGGTCTGCAAGGGCACGGTGTGGGGCCTGCGCAAGGAGAGCGCCAAGCCCGGCTGGTACCGCTGGCTCAAGGGTGGTCGCCGACCCGCGCAGCTGACCCGTGACGAGCAGGTCGCGGTCCGTTGACGCAGCCGCCGAAGGACAGCGGCGGGCACGCAGAACGATTCACCCTGCTGCACCCGCTGCTGTTCACCATCGCCTACGAGATCTTGGGTGCGGCAACCGAAGCCGACGACGTGCTGCAGGACAGCTACCTGCGCTGGGCGGAGGTGGACCTGGCGACGGTCCGCGACACCAAGTCCTACCTGGCCCAGCTGGTCACCCGCCAGTCACTCAACGCATTGCGGGCCCAGGCCCGGCGTCGGGAGGAGTACGTCGGACCCTGGCTGCCCGAACCGCTGCTGCTCGACGACCAGGATGCGGCGGCCGATGTCGTTCTGGCGGAATCGGTTTCGATGGCCATGTTGGTGCTGTTGGAGACACTGAGCCCGGACGAGCGCGCGGTGTTCGTGCTGCGGGAGGTGTTCGGCTTCGACTACGCCGAGATTGCCGGCGCAGTCGGCAGACCCACGCCGACCGTGCGCCAGATCGCGCACCGGGCGCGGGAACACGTCCAGGCGCGGCGCAAACGGTTCGGCGACGTCGACCCGGAGCGCAACGCGCAGATCACCCGGCAGTTCCTCACCACAGCGGCCGACGGCGACGTGGCGGCGCTGCTGGAAATGCTCGCGCCGGACGCGGTCTGGATGGCCGACGGCGGCGGCAAGGCCACTGCAGCCCGCAAACCCATCGCGGGTGCCGAGAAGGTGGCCAAGGCGATTATCGGTCTGCTGCGCAAGACGCAGGCGCAACTGCAGGTGCAGACCGTCACCTGCAACAGCGCCCCGGCCGTGGTGCTGTACCTGGGCGGTCAACTGCAGGGTGTGATCACCGTGGAGATCGTCGGGGACAAGATCACCAACTTCTATGCGATGCGCAACCCGGAGAAATTGGTGGCCCTGGGCAACCCGCGACAGATCAGTCGGCGCTGATACCACCCTGGCGTGCGGAAATCCGCCGTTCTGTCAAGCTAGGGCGGTGCGAATCGAGCGTCTCGGCGATCTGGGCGGCGCACCGCAGGTGCTGCGCGCGGTCGGCCGTGCCACAGTGCGCCTGGGCCTGCCGCCGCCGGCGGCGCTGACCGGCGAGTGGTTCGGCGCGCTGGCCGTGATCGCCCCCAGCGTCGCAGTGCGGCCAGTCGCCGTGCGCGACGCGTTCGCCGGGACTGCGGGTGCGGTGTCATCGCAGCTCAGTGCCGTGGGAGGCGGCTGGATCGGCTACCTGTCCTACCCCGATCCCGGCGCGGACGGACGGCCACACCGGATTCCCGAGGCGGCCGGTGGCTGGACCGACTGCGTACTGCGCCGCGACCCCGCCGGGGTGTGGTGGTACGAGAGCCTCTCGGGTGCCGCGATGCCGGATTGGCTGGCCGACTCCTTGGCGGCCCCGGCAGCAAGAACGGCACCAATGTGCCAGATCGAATGGGATGCCGCAGACCGGGCAGCACACTACAAAGGTGTGCTGGCGTGTTTGGATGCGATACGCGCCGGCGAGGTCTACCAGGCGTGCGTCTGCACTCAGTTCACCGGGACGGTGCGTGGTTCGTCGCTGGATTTCTTCGCCGACGGTATCGCCCGCACCGCCCCGTCCCGGGCCGCCTATCTCGCCGGACGGTGGGGTGCGGTGGCCTCGCTGTCTCCCGAGCTGTTCCTGCGCCGTCGGGGTGAGTTCGTGACGTCCAGTCCGATCAAGGGCACCCTGCCGCTGGACGCCTGGCCGTCGGCACTGCGGGCATCTCCCAAGGAAGTGGCCGAGAACATCATGATCGTGGACCTGGTCCGTAATGACCTTGGCCGGGTAGCGATTACCGGCACTGTCACTGTTCCGGAGTTGTTGGTGGTCAGGCGCGCGCCGGGCGTATGGCATCTGGTGTCCACGGTCTCGGCGCGGGTGCAACCCGAGCTGCCGACCGCAGCGCTGCTGGACGCCGCTTTTCCCCCGGCATCGGTTACCGGTACTCCTAAAATCCGTGCCCGCCAACTCATTTCACAGTGGGAACATCGTCGGCGCGGAATATACTGCGGCACAATTGGTTTGATATCTCCGGTGGCCGGTTGCGAGTTGAATGTCGCGATCCGCACCGTCGAATTCGATGCTGAGGGTCAGGCCGTCCTCGGTGTCGGCGGCGGGATAACCGCCGATTCTGTACCCGCCGCCGAGTGGGCGGAATGTCTGCACAAGGCCGCTCCGGTGATCGGCCTGCCCAGCACCACCTCCAGTCGCGTGAGTTAGCTGAGCAAATATCGAGCGGCTCAAGCAGCTGCCGCGGATTTCGCCGAACGCCCACATGAGTCGCCGGGTGCGCATAAGCTGCTGCCATCGATGCGTGTTTTCGCGCATCAGGGACGCGAGCGGGTGCGAAAGGTCTGTCATGAGAGTTGCCATCGTCGGCGCTGCGGCGGCGGTCGTCCTGGGTGGCGCACTGGCGGTTGCGCCGCTGACCGTCTCCAACCAGAGCAAGGTCCTGTCCGGCGGCACCTGCACCGCCGGCAAGCAGTGCGACAAACTCGCGTCGGTGCTGATGCCGGAAACCGGCAAGCCGTCTGCGGTGGCACCCAAGGCCGCACCCTCGGTGATCGAACCCCCGCAGACGCCGTCGTCGGCATTAGCCCGGCCCGCCGGCCCGGCACCGGCGGCGTACACCAATCCCGGCGGCGGCAGCAACGGCTCGGCGATACTTCCCGATGCCTCGAGCGCCACCAGCCCGTCCCTGCCGCCGGCCGCGGCACTGCCGCCCGGCTACAACGACGGCCTGCCGGGCATCGGCCCGATTCCCGGCGTCGGCATCCCGGGTGTGCCCGACCTGTACGGTTACGCCGGCGGTATGGCCGGGCTGGCCGGGCTGCCCTACGGGGTGAACGCCGCATCGGCCGTCGTCAACGGCGTGCTGGGTGTCGGTAACACGGTGGCCAGCGTGGTCAGTACCAGCGCGCTGGCCGTCACCTACGTGGTGCTGGCCTACAACGCCCTGCAGTCATCGGGCATCCTTCCGGTCGCACAGAACGGCGTGCAAGGGGCGTTGAGCTCGGTCAGCAGCATGCTGTTGCCGACGGCCGGGGCCATCCTGCCGGCGGCGGCGCTGCCGGGGTTGAGCCTGCCGGGACTGCCGAACCTGAACCTGCCCGGGCTGCCCGGGATTTCGCCGGCCGGACTGATCGGTCTGGCCGGGGCGGGCGGTCTACCCGGGGTGAACCTGCCGGGACTGCCCGGCATATCGCCGGCCAGCCTGATGTCGCTGGCCTCCAACGCACTGCCCGGGCTGCCGGGTGTGTCGCCGACTGACGTACTGGCGATGGCAGCGGCCGGCGGCATCCCCGGCCTGCCCACGCTCTCGGCGGTCAACCCGTCCGTGCTCGCGGCCGCCCTGCCGGCGCTGACGGCCGGCATCCCGGGTCTGCCCCCGATCCCCGGCATCGATCCGGCGATGCTGACGGCCGCGCTGCCCGCATTGGCCGCCGCACTACCGGCGCTGAACCCGGCCATGCTGGCCCAGGTACTGCCCGCCCTGGCCGGCGGCGCCCTGCCCGGTGTGGATCCGGCCATGCTGGCCGCCGCCCTGCCGGCGCTGCTCGGCGGCGCACCGGCGCTGCCGGGCGTGGACCCGGCCATGCTGGCTGCGGCGCTTCCGGCGCTGGCGGCCGCTGCCGGCATCCCGACCGGCCTTCCGGCCCTGCCGGGCCTGCCGGGGCTGCCCGCACTTCCAGCATTACCGGCCCTGCCGGCACTGCCCGGCCCGCCGCCGCACCCGCCGCTGTGCATCCCCATGGGGCCCTGCATCTGACGTGAGGGGTTACTCCTCGCCAGACTCGTCGCGCCGGGACTGCAGAACCGCTTCGTAGAGTTGCCGCGGACGCACTTCCGGATAACCGGCGGCGACATGGCTGCAGGCGTCCTTGATCCGGATGCCGCCGTCGATCAGGTTCTCCACCTCCACGACCAGATCGGTCACCAGGGCGGGCACGTCGGTGCGCGGGCTGGCCCCGGCCAGCACGACGGTGATCTCGCCGAGCACCCCACCGGCCGTCCACGCCACCAACTCGTCCAGCGAGCCGCGCACCACTTCCTCGTGCACCTTGGTCAGCTCGCGACAGATCGCCGCTTGACGCTGTCCACCGAGCTGTTCCACCGCGTCACGCAGGCAGGCTGCCAACCGACGCGGCGACTCGAAGAACACACAGGTACGCCGCTCCTCGGCGAGTGAGGCCAGCCAGCTGCGCCGCGCCGAACCCTTCCGCGGCGCGAAACCCTCGAAGCAGAACTTCTCTGCCGGCAGCCCCGAGACCACCAGCGCCGTCGTCACCGCCGACGGTCCGGGTAAGCACTGCACGGGCAGGCCGGCCTCGACGCACGCCGTGGTCAGCCGGTAGCCGGGATCGCTGATGATCGGCATGCCGGCGTCGCTGACCACCAGCACCGTCGCCCCGGAGCTGATGGCCTCGACCAGGGCGCCAACCCGGGTCGACTCGACCCGGTCGAACAGGCTCAACACCCGGCCCGCGATCCGGATGTCGAGCGCCTTGGCCAGGTTGCGCACCCGCCGGGTGTCCTCGGCGGCCACTACGTCGGCCTCGGCCAGCGCCCTGATCAGGCGAGGCGACGCATCCGATGGCAGGCCCAACGGAGTCGCGCCGAGCAACAGTCGCCCACTGGTCATGACCGACAGCCTACGATCGACGTGATGACAGCCCCGCCCCGAGAAACCTCCGTCTTGCCGGAGGACCCCGTCGAGCGGCCTGCGACGCCCCAGATACCCATGGCCAGCCCCGGGCTGTTACGTCCCGTCGCCGACTTCGGTCCGCTGGATCGTTCGCGCGGCTGGATTACCACCGGGGTGATCGCTGCGTTCGCGGCGCTGACCCGATTCCTCAACCTGGGCTCGCCGACCGACGCCGGCACCCCCATCTTCGACGAGAAGCACTACGCGCCGCAGGCCTGGCAAGTGCTCAACAACCATGGGGTGGAAGACAATCCGGGGTTCGGCCTGGTGGTACACCCGCCCGTCGGCAAGCAACTGATCGCAATCGGCGAGGCACTGTTCGGGTACACCGGCGTCGGCTGGCGGTTCACCAGCGCGTTGCTGGGCGTGATCATGGTCGTGTTGGTGACGCGGATCGTGCGCCGGATCAGCCGCTCGACCCTGGTGGGCGGCATCGCCGGCGTGCTGGTGATCTGCGACGGCGTCAGCTTCGTCACCGCCCGGACCGCGTTGCTGGACGGCTTCTTGACATTCTTCGTGGTCGCCGCATTCGGCGCGCTGATCGTCGACCGCGACCAGGTGCGGCAACGCATGCACGTCGCGTTCCTCGAGGGACGCTGCGCAGCGACGGTGTGGGGTCCGCGCCTGGGCGTGCGGTGGTGGCGGTTCGGCGCCGGGGTGCTGCTCGGGCTGGCGTTCGGGACGAAGTGGTCCGGGTTGTATTTCATTGCGTTCTTCGGCGTCATGTCGCTGGCCTTCGATGTGGCGGCCCGCCGCCAATATCAGGTACCGCGCCCGTGGCTGGGCACGGTGCGCCGCGACCTGCTCCCCACCGCATACGCGCTGTTGGTGATCCCCTTCGCCGTCTACCTGGCCAGCTATTCGGCGTGGTTCGCGTCCGAGACGGCGATCGATCGTCACCAGGTCGGCCAGACGATCGGTCCGCACAGCGTGGTCCCGCTGCCCGACGCCATCCGCTCGCTGTGGTGGTACACCACGAAGGCCTTCCACTTCCATTCGACCCTGACGAATTCCGCGGGCAACTATCACCCGTGGGAATCCAAACCGTGGAGCTGGCCGATGTCGCTGCGGCCGGTGCTGTACGCGATCGACCAGAACAACGTGCCGGGCTGCGGCGCCCAATCGTGTGTCAAAGCAGTCATGCTGGTCGGCACCCCGGCGATGTGGTGGCTGGCGGTGCCGGTGCTGGTGTATGCGTCCTGGCGGATGTTCATTCGCCGAGACTGGCGATACGCCGCGGTGTGGGTGGGCTACTGCGCCGGGTGGCTGCCGTGGTTCGCCGAGATCGACCGGCAGATGTACTTCTTCTACGCGGCGACGATGGGCCCGTTCCTGGCCATGGCGATCGCGCTGATCCTCGGCGACATCCTGCACCAGCCCGGCCAGAACAAGGAACGGCGCACGCTGGGGATGATCCTGGTGTCCTGTTATGTGGCATTGGTGGTGACCAACTTCGCGTGGCTGTTCCCGGTGCTGACCGGATTGCCCATCTCCCAGCAGACCTGGGACATGGAGATCTGGCTGCCCAGCTGGCGGTAGCGCCCGGGCCAGGCTGACGCAGAACGCCGAGCGTCACACCAGCGTGGCGCTGGACGCCGAACGACCCCCCACATCGCCGAATGTCGCCCCCGCTGTCGCCCAGCGTCACGCCAGCGTGGCGCTGGACGCCGAACGTCCCCACACATCGCCGAACGTCGCCCCGCTGTCGCCCAGCGTCACGCCAGCGTGACGCTGAACGCCGAACGTCACACCAGCGTGACGCAAGACGCCGAACGCCCCCACACATCGCCGAACGTCGCCCCGCTATCGCCGAGCGTCACGCCAGCGTGGCGCTGACGCCGAACGTCACACCAGCGTGACGCCCCACCCGACACAAGAGCTCACAGCGGGTCGCGGGCGGCTGGACAGGACATGCACCGGGGCCCGCCGCGCCCCGTCCCCAATTCCGACCCGGCGATGGTGAGTACCTCGATGCCGGCGTCCTGCAGGCAGGCGTTTGTCGCCACATTGCGTTCGTAGGCGACGACAACACCCGGCGCGAGCGCCAGTGTGTTGTTCCCGTCGTCCCACTGTTCGCGTTCGGCGACGTCCGGGTCGCCGGTGTCGATCACTCGCAGCTTGTCGATCCCCATCGCCTCGGCGGCAGCCGCGACGAACGGGACGGCGTCGCTGATGGTCACCCCCTCAGCGGTGCGCGCAACGGTGAAGGCCGAGAGCGTGTCGACGACGTTGGCGTACATCACCGCGGCATCGGTGTCGACCATGGTGCACACCGTGTCCAGATGCATCTGCGCGCGCTGCTGGGCGATCGGCACCGCCAGCACGGTATGCGCCAGGTCGTCGTCGAACAGACTGCGCGCCAACGCTTCTGCACCGGCCGGGGTGGTTCGCTCCCCCACCCCCACCGCGATCACCCCCGGCGCCAGCAGCAGCACATCACCACCCTCGACCGGAGCGGTGCGCGATTCGTAGGCGCGCCGCACGCCGGTGAACCGCGGGTGGTGGGCATAGATGATGTCGGTCAGCGACGCCTCGCGGACCCGCGCCCGCAGGGCCAGCGACGGAATCACCACCCGTGGCCCGATCCAGATCGACGAGTCACGGGTGAACACCAGGTTGGGCAGCGGGTCGATGACAAAGTCCGCGCCGTGCTGCATGCGCAACACCAGGGAAACCTCGGGACGGGTAGCGGCCGGCAATTCGTCGAAGGTCAGTCCGGCCGTCAGCACGTGGGCCAGCGCCTCAGGTTTGAGTCCGCGCAGGTAGGACGAAAGTGATTGCGCCAGAGGCGTTCCGAGTCGGCGCGTGTCGACGGCCGCGGCAACCCCCTGCATCCGCGCGGCACCGCTGTGCTGCAGCGCCTCGGTCAACAGCTGTGCGAGCAGCAGTACTTCCACGCCGCGCGATCGCAGCACGTCAGCGAACTGATCATGTTCGTCCTGCGCACGCGAAACCCAGGGCAACCCGTCGAACAACAGTTGGTCGTTGTTGCGCGGGTTGAGTCGACGCAGTTCGTCGCCCGGCCGGTGCAGGATGGCGACCCGCAACGTCCCCACCTCGGAATTGGTCCCCCACGCCGCTGACACGCCTCAAACGGTAGCCGCGCCGGGGCCAGCAGGCGCGACATCGAACTGATGTGCGATAAACTCGGCCCGTGGCGATCGCGGTTCAGGGCTCGCTATTCGAGCACAACGAGCGACGATTCCTCGGCGACGGTGCTTTCATCGATGTCCGGGCGAACTGGCTGCGCGGCTGTGATGGTCTGCTGGAAGCACTGCTGACCTGCGTGCCGTGGCGGGCCGAGCGCCGGCAGATGTACGACCGGGTGGTCGACGTGCCTCGACTGGTCAGCTTTCATGACCTGACCGTCGAGGATCCACCGCATCCCGAGTTGTCCCGGCTGCGGCGTCGACTCAACGACATCTACGGCGGAGAACTGGGTGAGCCGTTCACCACCATCGGGCTGTGTTGCTACCGCGACGGATCGGACAGCGTGGCGTGGCACGGCGACACGGTCGGGCGCAGCAGCTCCGAAGACACCATGGTGGCGATCCTCAGCCTTGGCGCGACCCGCACCTTCGCCATGCGTCCGCGGGGCGGCGGGCCGTCGCTGCGCCTGCCGCTGGCGCACGGGGATCTGCTGGTGATGGGCGGCTCGTGCCAACGCACCTGGGAGCATTCGGTGCCCAAGACGTCGGCGTCGGCGGGTCCACGCGTGAGCATCCAGTTCCGCCCCCGCAATGTGCGATAGATCCCAAGCGTCAACCGCGCACTGCGGCAACCGCTTTGACCAGTAGGTCGCGGGCGCGCTGGGTGTCGACTTTGGCCACCGGCTGACCCGGTATCACCAGCGGGTTGGCGATCACGATCACCTGGTAGTCCCCGAATTGCGCGGAATAGTCGTACAGTTCGCCGGTGCGGGCCGCGCCCTGAAGGAGTGCCTGCAGCACGCGGTGCACGCCCTGGGTGTGGACCCCGTCGATGTGGGGTGCGTCGACGACTTCGATCGCGCCGCGCAGCTGAGCACCGGCGAAGCCCACGCGCGCGCAGTCCTTGCCGGGATCGTTGACCGGCAGCGCGGTGGAGGTTTCCATCGCGATCGCCACGAACCGGTTGCCGTTGCCTTCGGCTGAGATGGCGGCCATGTTGCCCTGCAGGCCCGGCGGCATGTCCGGCCCGACCGCTGCCTTGGCGCAACTCGCCGGATCGAAGGTGAGCCCGTCGGGCAGCTTGCGGGCGGCGAAAAACTGGGGATCGATCGCCTGCGGCGTGATGTGGGTGACCTTGAATTCCGGCCCGAAGGTGGACTTCGCCTCCGCGATCTTGGCGATGTCGGCCTTGATCGGCTGCGCGGACTTGGAATCCGGCGAACAGCCGACCAGGACGCACACCGATCCGAGGGCGAGCACCAGCTTGAACATCGTCGCCAATCTACCCAACGCGGATGCTCAGCTGCGTAACGTCGACACGGTTTTGACCAGCAGATCGGCGGCGTACTGCGCAGGCAGCGCCGGCAGCATCGAGCCCGGGTCGTTGGTCAACGTGGTGAATACGTAGAAATCGCCCAGATAGGCGCCGAATGTGTATGCCCGGGAGGCGATTTCGCTGCCCGACTCGACGGCCGACCGGATGTCGGCGACCATGCCGACGGTTTGCGCGCCGTCAATGTGCGGCGCATCGATCAGCGCGATACTCGCGACAGTGCGCCCCGCAGTCAGATCCCAGTGCGCGCAACCGGTTACGACATGGTGGTCCAGTTGCGCGGGCCTCGGCAGCGCCACCACCACCGCATCCACGATGCCGCCCGACCCCGACCCGGAAACGCCCTGGGCGGACTTTTCGCGGCCGCCGGCCGGATCGGACAGCGTGGTGCAGGCCGCAGGATCCGCCGCAGTATCGGCACCGAGTCCCCAGATTGCCCGCGGCGACGGCGCGCGTGGCACCTGCGTCACCTCGTACCCGGGCGGCAGCTCGCGGGCAACCCGCCTGATATTTGCCGGGGTTACCGCGACAGTCGGTGGCTCCGGAGACGACGACGAGGACACGGGCGGCGGTGCGCTCTGCGGGCCGCATGCGGCCAGCAGGACCACCAGCGGGGGGCCAATCCACGACGGCCGCATGATCGTTGATATCACGGGTGCCGGGCGGAGTCCGGTAGCTCGGCGGTCGTGTGCACCCGAGTGCTGTGGAATACCGACGGCCATCCCGTTCTGTGCGGCCGGAGCATGGATTGGCGGGAGACCACCGAACCGCTGATCGTGGCGTTTCCGCGCGGCAGCGGGTTGCTGGGCGGGCAGCCGGTGGTCGCCGACAGTGCCAGGCGCTGGACCAGTCGGTACGGCGGCCTGGTCATCATCGTCTACGGCATCGGAACCGTGGACGGCGTCAACGAACACGGCTTGGCCGCGCCTGCGCTGTACCTGAAATCCACCGATGTCGGCTCGCGCGACCCGCCAGACCGGCATTGCACACCGGCCTGCAGGCGCAATGCCTGCTCGACCAGGCCGGCACCGTCGCCGAGGCGCTCAGTTTGATGGATGAGGTGCAGCTGGTGATGGTCGGTGCCCGCGGACGCCAGGGCACGCTGCGCCTGGCCCTCGAGGACGCCGCCGGCGACTCCGCGAGCATCGGATTCGACCACGGCCAGATGGCGGTGCACCAAGGCCGTCAATACACCCTGATGACCAACGATCCCAGCTACAACAAGCGACGCGAATTGCTTTCGCGACAATACTTTTCCCATTCCAGCCGAGATATGCCGTTGCGCGGAAACGTCAATCCCGTCGACCGCTTCCAGCGGGCGGCGAATTACCTTGCGCTGCTGCCGGAGTCCGATCTCACCGATCGGTTGTACTTCTTTCAATTGATCACCAGCCCGAATGCGATCTGGGTTGAACTCGACGGTCTCTACCTCAGCGAAGGTGGTCAGCCGAGCGCGGTCGACGCCTATGACGAATCGCCGATCGGCAATGTGACGGCACGATTCACCGCGCGCCAGCCAGCCTTCTGACTCAGCTCACCACATCGATGACTTGCCGGGCGACCTGCCTGATCCGTTCGACCATCTTGCGGTCCAGGCTCAGCTTGCGTGGCACGTCGATCACCGTGGCGATGACACCGATGTCCTCGCGCTGCCAT
Organism: Mycobacterium sp. NGS24; assembly: GCF_059813065.1. Taxonomy (NCBI): domain Bacteria; kingdom Bacillati; phylum Actinomycetota; class Actinomycetes; order Mycobacteriales; family Mycobacteriaceae; genus Mycobacterium; species Mycobacterium sp. NGS24. Next base: position 152,982 of record NZ_JCALDW010000005.1, on the reverse strand, counting down.
ACCGCGCCGGTGCGATCCATGATGGTGCGCATCGGCAGATTATCCGAAAGCATTCGCGCAGAGAATCTTTCGACGCCATCGACCTGCGCTGCCACCGACAGCGCTTCGATCAGGAAAGTCCCGATTCCACGTCCCTGATAAGCGTCGGCGACCGTGAACGCGATCTCGGCGACCGTCGGGTCCGTCGCGTCGCGAACAAAACGTGCGTCGGCCACCGGATCGGTGCCGTCGACCATCACCCAGACGAAGTGGTCGACGTAGTCGACCTCGGCCAGATACTGCATCATCGCCAGGTTCGGCACCCGCGCGGACATGAACCGCCGGTAGATCGTCTCACTGGAGAAGTGGACGTGTCCGTGCACCGTGCGTTCGCTGTCTCCGGGCAGCACCGGACGCAGCATCAGCTCAGATCCGTCTCGGAGCCGGACCGGGATCGGCGTGATGAACGCGGCGAGGCGTTGGCGGACAGTGCGCACCAACCGGTCCATGATCCCCGGGACGTGCACCATCTGGGTCAGCGCGTCCTTGCCGCCGATCCAGCCGGTCAACGGCTCCAGAGTGGTGATCGTCGCTGTTCGCGGAATATCGCGCAGCAAAGCGATCTCACCGACGATCATGCCCGGCACCGCTAGCTCCACGATCACCGCGTCGTCGTCCCCGACATGCATCACCTCGGCGCTGCCGGACGCGATCAGCAGGAAGGAGACAGCCTGCTCACCCTGGCGCATCAACACCTGACCGGTGCGGGCATGTAACGGGGCGAGGCACGCGGCCAGCGGCAACAGGTCCTCGACAGGGCATCCCTGAAAGATGTCCATTTCCGCGAGTTCCGCGATCCCCACGCCGGTCAATTCCGCCACCCCTCCGGGGCCTGCTGCGGCCCCAGGCTATGGCCCACGTTATGGGTAAGGTTGCCGACCCTGCAAACACGGGCACTAGCCTGGGCGACGGGAGGGATGAACCGACGATGATCGATAACCAGGACCGACTCGAGTTGACTCGCGGTCTGCTCAACAAGCCCGCCGTGTTGCGGTACGGCTACCTCGATGTGCTGGGTGAATCCACGGCGAGTCCCGTCCCGACGGTCGCGCAGCTTGCGATGAACAGTCCGCTGGTCGCGACGGTCTATGAGCGGCTGTGGCGACCGACATCGTTCTACCTGGCCAGCGGGGTCACCACCGGAGCCGAGCAGCGACGCGCGGCGACCGCCCTACAATTGCGCAGCGCGACGCGGCTGCTCGACGTTGCCTGCGGGCCCGGCAATTTCACCGCACCGCTGGCTGCAAAGCTGGCCACCGGCAGCCTCGCGGTCGGGTTCGACATCTCCGAACCGATGTTGACCCGGGCCGTGCAGGACAACAGCGGCCCGCGCACCTGCTACGTGCGCGGCGACGCCCGCGATCTGCCGTTCGACGACGAAACCTTCGACGCGGTCTGCTGTTTCGGCGCCCTGTACCTGATCCCCGAACCGTTTCGGGTCGCCCACGAAATGGTGCGGGTGCTGCGTCCGGGCGGTCGCATCGCCATCCTGACCAGCTACGCCGATCAACCCCAGCCGATCAGCTTCGCCCTCAAAACCACCGCGCGGGCGATCGGACTGACTATGTTCGACGGGCACGCCTTCGTCGACCTGTTCTCCTCCGCCGGTTTGATCGACATCGAGCAGCACGCCCAGCGTGCCCTGCAGTTCGTCACCGCAGCCAAGCCGGATTGAGAGCTACGACGCAGCAGCTTCGCACACGCCGAAGAGCCGGACCACCGGTGTGCCGAATTCGTACTCCAGCACCTGGTCGGGATGGCCCTTCGAAATCAGCGAAATCAGCGCGGGTTGTCCACTGCGATAAGACATCTGAGTGCATTCGACCTGGAAAAGCCGATACTTGCCGCCGTTCGGAATGGCCAGTGAGAATCCCGGCTCGACGGATTCGACGGGTACCTTGCGCAAGTAGTACTTGGTGCTCATCGGTCTGACACTAGGGGTGATCGGGCGCCGGAACCGAGCCCAAAACCCCGATCTCAGCGAATGCTCAGCGGAATTTTTGTTAGTCATCAGCCTTCGCCCCGGGCTCCCAGATCCATGCCAGTAGCGTTGGCGCCATGGATGACATCAGGGTTGGGCAGTGAGCGTCGCCGGATTCGTCCTCGGTCTGGTCGGGACCGTGCTGGCGGTGATCGCACTGGGCTGGCAGCTCGGCACATTCCTGCGCCACAGACCGCGGCCGAAACTCACGCCCCTGGTCGGTCGATTGACGCCCGACGGGCTGGTGACCAACGACGCCGGCAGCGACGTGCGCGAGGCGCTGGCCAATGCCGCCGAACGGCCCGAGGACACGATCATCGGCGTGAAGGTCGTCAACGCGGGCCGACTGGCTTTTCACGTTGCTGGGTGGGCCATCCGCTCCGATGCAGACGGCACGTCGTTGGTGCCGTTGGAGAAGCCGATCGCGGGGGCCGAGATTCCGCACGACATCCCGCCGGGCGGTACCGCCGTCTTCCTGACCGAACTGCAGCACGCTCAGCATTTCGCCGAGGGCACCACTTCGGAACCGACTCAATTCGTTCTGACGGTCACGTCCGGAGCGCGCACGTATGCGACCAAACCCGTTGCAGCGGAACTGTTCTCAGCTGAGCGCGACGGCAGTTCGGATTAGCGGGGTCAGCTGCGCAGGGTGACGTGCGGACTCTGGCCGTAGGTCTGCCGGTAGTAGACCGCGAAACGTCCGACGTGCCCGAACCCCCAGCGCCGGGCGACATCGCCGACGGTGACGGTGGCGGGGTCACCGGCCAGCAGGTCGAGGTGGGCGTAACCCAGGCGCACCCGCCGGACGTATTCCATCGGGGTGCAGTCCTGGTGCTTGCGGAAGGTGTACTGCAAGGTCCGCGGCGTGACGTACACCGCCGCCGCGATATCACTCAGCGAAATGTCGGTGTGGGCATTGTCGTCGATGAATGCCGCGGCACGGCGCATCGTCGCACTGTCGAGTTGGTGCTCGACGGCGGGTTCCGGCACCGCGGTAGTCGGAAACGTGGCTAACAGCAAGCTCACCAGGTAGCGCGCCAATCGGGCACCGAGTAGCGGGTTGGCCTCGGCGTCGCCGCGGGCGGCAAGACGATGCGCATGACTGATGCCCTTGGTGAGGCGTTGGCCGGCCGACCTCGACACGGGAACAGATCCGGTCAGGTGGACCGGGGTATCGGCGCCGCGGTATGCCGCCGCGAACGTACTCAACTCCTTGCGGTTCACGACGAGGTGGTTGTAGTGCCCCGGCCGGACGCGGCCGTTGTAGGACGCGCCGTCGACGGCCCCGAACGCGTAGAAGTCCCCGGGTCGATACCGGGCAACCGGCTGCCGTGCGTGGCCCGCTTCGAGCAGACCGGAGACCACCTGGCACACCAGGATCTGTTCGGGAGGGTCCATGGCGTAGCTGAAATCACGGCCGTAGTCGGCGGAATCGATGCAGACAGGTCCGACGAAATGCCGCTCCACCCGCATCGAAGTGGATTGCGCCCCAGACTTCGCGTGGATGTGCATCCTGGAGAAGTTTGCGCTCAACGCGCTCTGGGCGTGGTCTAGGTCTGTGGTATCGAGCAGAACGGTGGGCATTGCCTCACTCTTGGCCGGAATCGAGCCGCTCGGCATCGTTTCTGAACCGATTTCTACCAGTATCCACGATTTCGCGGGCGTTGACGAACCCGGCGGGTCAGTGGGAGCGGCGGGGAATTGTCAAGGCGGTTCGCAGTATCCAGGCGAACAGCAAGATCGGGATCCCCCAGGTGGTCAAGAAACCTTCGAGTGACAACGGACCGTCGTGAACGATGAAAGCGGCGAGCAGGAGCACGTGCCCAACGACAGCAACGATCGCCAGATGAGCGGTTGAGGGCGGCAGCACCCGGTGGCGATAGACCGCGGTGGCGAATGCTCCCAGGGCCACGGCTGTGGGCATTCCGGACATCGCCAACAGCCCGAAGGTCAGGTCGTAGAGCAGCGTCGCCTGCTCGGCGCCACGGTCGCGGTAGAGCAGGAGGTTGAACGCGGTGAACCCGGCGAGTATCAGCGTGACCAGTGCGACGAAGCCGGCGGCGAATACAGGCGGCAGCGGGGACCCCGAGGGTAGGCGCTCCCGCAGGAAAGCCCAGACCGCCGCCCCGAACACCAGCCACAGGGCTACACCGACCGTATAGAGAGTCTGCGTCGCCACCAGCCGGTCGTGGTAGGTGGCGGCCCACCGCCCGACGTCGGCGCCCGGCGTGCTGGTGAGCGGGAACGACCAGATCGGATAGACAACGATCCCGAGGGCCGGGAGCAGTACCCCGAGCGCACCTGCCCAGCGCGCCATGCGTGCCGATCCCGAGGATTCGGCGCTGCCGGCCCTGCCGTCGTCCACATGTCCCCCCACGCTGTGCGACCAAGATCATCGTGATTATGGCCGAACAGGCGACGGGCGTTGAAAGAGCCGAGCGATCGCTGACCTGACGTGCTGGAACTCTGTGGAGCTAGGGAGATTCGAACTCCCGACCTACTCGATGCGAACGAGTCGCGCTACCAACTGCGCCATAGCCCCTGACCGCTAGCAGGCTACCAGCCGCCACCCCGATGGGCCGAACCGCGCGGCTACTGCCCGACGGCGCGCGGCAGGTCCCGCGGCCACCCGTAGTTGCGGGCGGACATCGCATATTCCAGGTGCTGGAAGATCGGGTCCTCGTCGTCGATTTCCAGGACCACTGCACCGGGGCGCCGCAACCGGGACGGCACCACGTCGTAGTCGCGGTCCTCGGTGTTCTCGACGCCCATGCGGGCCCGGGCCATCCGCTTCATCCGGCGGCGACGCACCTTTTCTTCGATGCGGGTCTGTCGACGCAGGTAGGCCAGATAGAACAGGGTGATGGTGGTGGCGGTTCCGCAGATCCACCATGCCGTGTCGGTCACTTCGAAGGCGGTGATCGCCGAGCCGACCAGCACCAGCGCCATCGCGACCAGCACCCGCTTGCGGAAGGCGTACTTGCGCGCGCTGACCGCGGCGGCGGTCTTGCTGTCATAGCGGCGCCGACGCGACACACCCGAGGCGTAGACGGGCGGGGCGTCGTCCACCTCGTCCTCCTCGGGCTCCAAACCCGAAGAGTCGTCGACGTATTCGTACTCGTCGTCGGCAAGCCCCTCGTCCTGCTCAGCCGCGTCGTCGGCCGTGGGCTGCGGAGTCGCTTCCGCCTGGGCACTGGCACCCACCGGCAGCGCGGCCGCATCTTCGTCGATCACGTCGACGTCGAGGTAGTCGGGTTCTGCCGGCTCTTCGACCTTGTCCGTCTTGCTCAACGCAGTGACCACCGACCGGCGGCGCATCACCACATCGGTGTCTTCGTCGTCGAGGACGGGCATGTCCTCGTCGTGGTTCTGGTCGGCGTCCGCGTACGGTCCGTCGATCGGCTCGGTTTCCCATTCCTCTTCCGGCTTCCAGTCCGGGTCGCTGCGATGACCGGCCGCGGGTCCGGTCCGCTTGAGCAGGCGGGCACCGGCGACCCCGTTAAGCACGCGGGTGGCTAATGCCACGTCGCTGGTGCGCCGGACAGCGTCGCGTTTGCTGATCAGCATCGGCACCAACACGAACAACCACAGCACCACAAGCGATATCCACAACAACGACTGCGGGATGCTTGGCATCATGACCTGCTCTCTTCGGTTCCGATCCCCGCGAGGCCCCTCGGGTGACCTGCGCGGCCGGGTCTGTAGTGACCAGGGCAATTACACACCTGTAATTTGCCTTTTCCAAGCATCACACGCCACATATGTCACGTTAGCCACAGAATTATTTCGACTTGTGCACCATTGCCGCGTCGGTGTCACGCTGGCGTGACGCTCGGCAGCGAACGCCACGCTGGCGTGACGCTCGGCGGGGCAAGGACCCGCAACGCTCGGCAGGCGCCACGCTGGCGTGACGCTCGGCAGCGAACGCCACGCTGGCGTGACGCTCGACGGGCGGCGACCCGCAACGCTCGGCAGGCGACACGCTGGCGTGACGCTCGGCAGGCGCCACGCTGGCGTGACGCTCGACGGGGCAAGGACCCGCGACGCTCGGCAGGCGGCGACCCGCGACGGGCGGCAAGGACCCGCAACGCTCGGCAGGCGCCACGCTGGCGTGACGCTCGGCAGCGAACGCCACGCTGGCGTGACGCTCGACGGGCGGCGACCCGCAACGCTCAGGCAGGCGAGCACCCGCAACCGTCAGACCCAGCTGGCGTGACCCGCCCTGACCAGCGTCGATGCGACCGAGCCGTATACCTCTTCGACGGTCAACCCGACCAGCAGATGGTCCCGCCAGGCCCGGTCGACCTCGAGATAACGCCGCAACAGGCCTTCCTCCCGGAACCCGGCCTTGGCCAAAACTGCCCGACTCGCCGCGTTCTCCGGACGCACGGTGGCCTCTACGCGGTGCAACATCACCGGACCGAAGCAGTGGTCGAGTCCCAACGCCACCGCACCGGTCGCCACGCCCCCGCCGGTGCATTCACTGGACACCCAGTAGCCGATCCACGCCGACCGCAGCGCCCCGTGCACGACGTTGCCGACGGTCAACTGCCCGCAGAACCGTCCGTCGAGTTCGATCGCATAGGGCAGCATCCGACCTTTGCGTGCCTCGGCGCGCAACCCGGAACAGACCGCCGGCCACGCGCCCACCGTGTGCCGGATGCCCCAGTCGCCGTCGGCGCTCGGTTCCCACGGTTCGAGCTGCGCGCGGTCGGCCAGCCGGATCCGGCTCCACTGTGCGCCGTCGCGCATCCGCACCGGCCGCAACCGGATCACCCCGGCGGCGACGCGCAGCGAACCGACACTCATCGGCCAGCCAGGGTGGCGGGAGCTGGATCGCAGCAGGTTCACGGGACCGAAGCGCGCTCAGCCGTGCTGAGCCAGGAAGGCGACATCGACGATCTCCCCGGTGCGAATCTGCTCGGCGCCGCTGGGGACCACAATCAGACAGTTGGCCTCGGCCAGCGTGGCCAGCAGGTGAGACGCACCGGGCGCACCCCCCAGCGCCTGGACCAGGTACTCGCCGCTCTCCTGGTCGCGCATCAGCTGGCCGCGCAGGTAACCCTTGCGTCCGGCCACCGACGTGATCGGTGACAGGGTGCGCGCCTGCACGACCCGGCGCATCGGGTGCCGCTTACCCAGCGAGAGCCGGATCAGCGGGCGCACCATCACCTCGAACACCACCAGCGCGCTGACCGGGTTGGCGGGCAACAGGAAGGTCGGCACACCGTCGCGGCCGAGCTGCCCGAAGCCCTGAACCGAGCCGGGGTGCATGGCGACCCGCACCACCTCCATGTCACCGAGTTCGGACAGCACCGAACGCACCGCCTCGGCCGCCGCACCACCTACTCCCCCGGCGATCACCAGCACTTCAGCCCGGTTGAGCTGGCCTTCGACGATCTCGCCGAGTTCCTTGGGGTTGTTGCTGACGATGCCGACGCGGTTGACCTCGGCGCCGGCGTCGCGGCCGGCCGCCGCCAGCGCGTAGGAGTTGACGTCGTAGACCTGCCCGTTGCCCGGATTGCGCGAGATGTCGACGAGTTCGCCGCCGACGGCCATCACCGACAACCGCGGGCGCGGATGCACCAGCACCCGTTCACGGCCCACCGCCGCCAGCAATCCGACCTGAGCAGCGCCGATGATGGTGCCCGACCGCACCGCCACGTCGCCGGGCTGCACGTCGTCGCCGGCGCGCCGCACGTAGGCGCCGGACGGCGCACCGCGCAGGATCCGCACCCGGTTCATGCCGCCGTCGGTCCAGCGCAGCGGCAACACCGCGTCGGCCAGGGTGGGCAACGGCGCCCCGGTCTGTACCCGGGCGGCCTGGCGCGGCTGCAGCCGGCTGGGCGTGCGGGCCCCGGCCTCGATCGTCCCCATCACCGGCAGGGTCACGACGGCACGGGCTTCGACGCTGCCGTCGTCGGCGACGGCCGCTATGGGTTCACTCGCGCCACCGTCACCGACGCCGAGCACGTCGACGCTGCGCACTGCGTACCCGTCGATGGCAGCCTGGTCGAAGCCGGGCAGCGGACGTTCGGTCACCACCTCTTCGGCACACAGCAGTCCCTGCGCCTCGGCGATGGCGACTTTGATCGGCCTCGGGGCCACCGCGGCCGCCGATATCCGGGCCTGTTGCTCCTCCACAGAACGCACAGTGCAGCGCCTTCCTGCCCCCAAAGTGGCGGGCGCGGTCTGGCGAACCGGACCCGAGCGCCTACTGCTGTTCGGTCAGGCCCAATCGCGCCACCAACCACCGCCGCAAGTCCGGGCCGTAGTCATCACGATCCAATGCAAAGTCAACCGCAGCCTTGAGGTAGCCGCCGGGATTTCCCAAGTCGTGTCGGGATCCGCGATGAACGACGACGTGTACCGGATGCCCTTCGGAGATCAGCAACGCGATGGCATCGGTGAGCTGCACCTCGCCACCGGCACCCCGGTCGATGCGGCGCAGCGCATCGAAGATCGCCCGGTCCAACACGTAGCGACCGGCGGCGGCGAGCAACGACGGCGCGTCCTCGGTCTTGGGCTTCTCGACCATGCCCTTGACCCGCAGGACGTCGGTGGTGTCGGGCAGCGGGTCGACGTCGAACACGCCGTAGGCGCTGATTTCCTCGGGCGAGACCTCGATGGCACACAGCACCGTGCCGCCGTACTGGCCCCGGACCTGCGACATCGTCTCCAGGATCCCGGTCGGCAGCACCAGGTCATCCGGCAGCAGCACCATGACGGCGTCCTCGTCGGGCATCAGGGTGGGCTCGACGCAGCTGATCGCGTGCCCCAGGCCCAACGGCTCGGCCTGCACCACCGACTCGACCTTGATCAGCGCCGGGGCGCGACGGACCTTGGCCAGCATGGCCTTCTTGCCCCGCGCTTCCAGGGTGCCTTCCAGCACCAGGTCCTCGACGAAGTGCGCGACGACACCGTCCTTGCCCTCGGAGGTGATGATCACCAGGCGTTCGGCGCCGGCGTCGGCCGCCTCGGCGGCCACCAACTCGATGCCGGGGGTGTCCACGACGGGCAACAGCTCTTTGGGCACTGTCTTGGTCGCGGGCAGGAACCTGGTTCCTAGGCCGGCGGCGGGAACGATCGCGGTGAACGGGATCGATGTTTGCGGTCGTGACATCGTTCACAACCATAGCCCGCACCGGCCGCGCGGTCGGCGAGAACACCGCGCCCGCCGGGGGTCTGTCATCGTTAGCACCATGACCACGGCGGGCAAGGCCGCGTTGCGCAGCCAGCTGGCTCGGGCTCGCCGGCACGTTGCGGCCGGCGTCCGCGCCGCCGAGGCCGAAATGCTGATCCGGCAGCTGGAACAGGTGGTGACCAGCGGTGTCACCGTCTGTGCGTATGTTCCGGTCGGCACCGAACCCGGATCGATCGACATGCTCGACGTGTTGCTGCGCCGCGCCGGGCGGGTGCTGTTGCCAGTGGCGCGCACCGGTCCGGACGACACCGCGCTGCCGTTGTCATGGGGCGAATATTCCCCTGGCGCGCTGAGGACCGGGCGCTGGGGACTCCTCGAGCCGCCCGGGCCGTGGCTGCCGGCGAGTGCGCTGAGCGAGGCCGGGATGGTGCTGCTGCCCGCCCTGGCGGTCGACCGGCGCGGTGTGCGATTGGGCCGCGGTCGCGGTTTTTACGACCGATCCCTGCCGGCGCGAGATCCGCGGGCGGCGCTGGTGGCGGTGGTCCGCGATGTGGAATTGGTCGACGAGTTGCCGTCGGAGCCGCATGACGTGCCGATGAGCCATGTGCTGACCCCCGCGCGGGGCCTGCTCGCGCTGCCGATCCGGGAATGACCGGCAACACGTGGCGGTTCTAGCACTTGAGACGGTAGAGTGCTAACGCAGCAGACTTACATTCACCCGGAGGTTCTTGTGCCCACGTACAGCTACGCGTGCACCGAATGCGACAACCGCTTCGACAAGGTGCAGGCCTTCACTGACGATGCCCTGACGACCTGTGACCAGTGCTCAGGCCGACTGCGCAAGTTGTTCAACTCGGTCGGGGTCGTGTTCAAGGGCAGCGGGTTCTACCGCACCGACAGTCGCGAGGCCGGCAAGAAAGAGAAGAGTTCGACCAACGGCTCCTCGACGAGCGACTCGGGGTCCGCGGACGCCAAGTCTTCGAGTTCCAGTGACAGCAAATCAGCAGGCTCGGGCGACAAGGCCGGCAGTTCCAAGGCGGCCGCGGCCAGCTCCGCCAGCTAGTTATCCACAACCGGCCTGCGACGCGCAACCAGCCTGGCCCCACCCTGCCTACCCTGGGGAGGTGCGGGAATCGGCCTCACTCAATCCCTCACTGCTGAACCGCATTTCGACCGTGCTGCGGCCGGACTGGATGCGGACTGTGCGGGCCCGCCGGGTGGCCGCCGGCGCCCTCGTCGTCCTCGCCTGCGTTGCCGCGGTGCGTTCGAACCCGGACGGTGACCGGGTCGACGTATTGGTGGCCGCCCGTGACCTGAAGTCCGGCACCGCACTCAGCGCCGATGATGTCCGGCTCGAAAAGCGTTCGGCGGCAACGGTTCCCGATGGATCTCAGGGCAAGCTCGAGGTCGTGCTCGGATCGACGCTGGCCAGTCCCACTCGGCGCGGCGAAGTGCTCACCGACCTGCGGCTACTGGGCAGCCGGCTGGCCGATTCCGCCGCCGGGCCCAACGCCCGGATCGTGCCGCTGCATCTGGCCGACGCCGCCCTGATCGACCTGGTGCGGGTCGGCGACGTCGTCGACGTGCTGGCCGCGCCGGCATCCGACGCGGCCACCCCCTCGCGGTTGCTGGCCACCGACGCGATCGTGGTCCTGATCTCCGCCCAGCAGAAGGCCCTGGGGCCGGGCAACGATCGGGTGGTGCTGGTGGCACTGCCGGCCCGGTTGGCAGCGGCGGTGGCGGGAGCGGCGCTGGGCCAGACGGTGACCCTCGTTTTGCACTGACGGCGAATCCGTGCCGTGCCAACGCAAAACGGCGTCGCGGCGGCGCACCCCCTACTGTTGGACCGGTGAGCATTGCACCGGGGAGCGCGCTCGAGTGTCTGCAGCTCGACGACTCCCGATTCGCCGCCGGCGTGCGCGACGGTGTCGCCCGCATCGAGGAGCTGATGAGCAGCGAGCTCGCCCTGGGTGACGACATGATTCGCGATGCTATGCAGCATCCGTTTGCCGACGAACGCACTCAGCTCCGGCCGCTCTTCACGGTGCTGGCGGCGCAGCTCGGCCCCGAATCGGACGCCTGGCAGGTCAGCGTCGTCGGAGCCGCGCTCGAGCTGATCCACCTGGCGACGTTGTGTCACGCGGGCGTCGCCGACGATGCCGACGTGGCCGACGACGCCGGCGCCCGCTGGAACAGCAACCTGGCGATCCTCGCGGGCGACTACCGGTACGCGGTGGCGTCCCGGCTGGGTTCGCGGCTGGGTCCGGAGGCTTTCTCGGTGATCGCGGAGACCTTCGGCGAGCTGGTGACCGGACAGCTGCGCGCAACCCGCGGCAGCGCGGCGACCGTCGATCCCGCCGAACATCAGCTGCGGGTGGCGCAAGAGCGCTCCGGCTCGTTGATCGCCGCCTGCGGACAGCTGGGCGCCCTGTGCGCCGGGGCGCCCGACGGCACCGTGCAGCGGCTGTCGCGACTGGGCCGGCTGGTCGGCACCGTATCGCACCTCGCGTCCCACCCCGGCGCGGCGCGGTACGCCGATCTGGCTCACGCGGAACTGGCCGGTCTACCGGACTGCGCGGCCCGTCATGCCTTCTCGACATTGATCGATTGCGTGCACTCCGGGCGGGACGACACGGAGGGGGTCGTGGCAAACGCCACCAACTGAGTTAAATTTTTCCTGGGGTCAAATTCCGGGATCATCGGATGCCCGCTGCAGAAAGGACGTCCCCATGCTCAAAGGGTTCAAAGAGTTTCTCTCGCGCGGCAATATCGTCGACCTGTCCGTTGCAGTGGTCATCGGTACCGCGTTCACCGCGCTGGTCACCGCCTTCACCGACAGCATCATCAAACCGCTGGTCAGCTCGATCGGCATGAACCAGAAGCAGGAACACGGACTTCTGAAAATCCAGATTCCGGGCACCGATCAATTCATCGACCTCAACGTGGTGCTGTCGGCCGCAATCAATTTCCTGCTGGTGGCTGCGGTGGTGTACTTCCTGGTTGTGCTGCCGTACAGCAAGTTGCGCAGGCAGGGTGAAGTCGAGCAGGCCGACGACGCACAGGTCGTCCTCCTCGAAGAGATCCGCGACCTGCTCGCACAGACCAACGGTGCGGCATCGTCCGGCCGCCACGGCAGCGCACCGGCGGTCGAAGCCACCCCGCTGTCGCCGCCGCCGAACTACGGGCCCCGCGCCGACCGCTGACCCGGTCCGGAGAGCTATATCTCCAGACTCGACAGCTGGCCGATGATGTAGGCCGCCAACGGGTTCAGAGTCGCCATCCCGTCGCGTACCGCATAGCGGGATCCAGCCAGGTTGACCACCAGGGTGCTGCCGGACACGCCGGCCAGCCCGCGGGACAGACCCGCGTCGGTGATCCCGGCGGACAAGCCCGAAGCGCGGATCGCCTCAGCGATGCCGAGGATCTCCCGGTCCAGGATGTCGCGGGTGGCTTCGGGCGTGACGTCACGGGGCGTGACCCCGGTCCCGCCGACGGACACCACCAAGTCGACCCCGCCGATCACAGCGGTGTTCAACGCGTTGCGGATCTCGACCTCGTCCGCCTCGACCGCCACCACGCCGTCCACGACGAACCCTGCCTCGGTCAGCAATTCGGTGACCAGCGGGCCGCTGTGGTCTTCATCCCCGTGCGCGGTGCGGTCGTCGACGACGACGACAAGAGCCCGTCCGACCACCAATTCAGCGCCCTGTTCCATGGGTGCCACCGTATATCCGAGGTCCGACAGCTGCGCCTCGGCCTTCATCACTGGTCCGCCTTTCCGAGGGTGACCTGCACAGTGCGACTGCCGCCCGCTGGATCCTGATAAGTCAGCGACACCTTGTCTCCGGGTGCTTTGGAACGCACCGCGGCCACCAGCGCGTCGGCGCTGTTGATCGTACGGTCATCCACCTTGGTGACGATGACCCCCTTGGGCACCCCCGCATTGGCCGCCGCGCCGTTGGCCACCACTTCCATCACCTTGGCGCCCGGGGCACCCTTGTCGGTGGTGACCTGAACGCCCAGCGAGGCGTGCGACGCCTTGCCGGTGCTGATCAGCTCGTCGGCGATGCGCTTGGCCTGGTCGACCGGGATTGCGAAGCCCAGTCCGATCGAGCCGCTCTGCGCGTCGCCGGAGTCGGCGCCGAGGGTGGCGATCGCCGAGTTGATGCCGACCAGTTGCGCGTTCATGTTGACCAGTGCGCCACCGGAGTTACCCGGGTTGATGGCGGCATCGGTCTGAATAGCATCCAGCACCGTGTTCTGGTTGCCGGCCTCACCCGTCGTCGACACCGGCCGGTTGAGCGCGCTGACGATCCCGGTGGTCACCGTGCCCGCCAAGCCCAGTGGTGAGCCGACGGCCAGCACCGGCTGACCCACCCGCAAGCCCGACGACGATCCCATCGCGATCGGGGACAATCCGGAGACGCCCTGGACGCGTACGACGGCGATGTCGCTGGTCGGGTCGGCGCCGACCACGGTGAAGGTGGAGGTGCGCCCGTCGGAGAACGTCACCGTCGTCTTCGGCGCCGGGCCGTTGGCCGGCGGCTTGGCGGCCGCCGCGACGACGTGATTGTTGGTCAGGATCAGCCCGTCGGCGGACAAGATGACGCCGGATCCCTCTTCGGAGGCCCGGCCCAGATCGGTTTCCAGCATGACGACGCTGGGCACCACCTTGGCAGCCACCTGCTCGACCGATCCTGGCGGCATGTTGGCCGCCGGAACGCTGGGGGCCGCGCCGGACGACGCCGTGGTGCTCTTACCGCCGCCGGCCTGGTGGCCCAGTTCGACGACCGACGCGGCGGCGCCTCCGATACCGGCGGACACCACCGCGATCGCCAGCGCACCGAGGATCAGGCCGCCTGACCGCCGCCGGCGCGGCGGCGCCATCGGGGGCATCATCCCGGGCACTGGACCATGCATGGTCTGACCCGGCAGCGGACCGGGACCCGACACGGTCGGAATCGGACGCGAACCTGTACCGCCGGGTATCGCACCCGATCCGGTGTTGCCCGGTATCGGCCCGGCCCCGGTGCCGCTGAGCGGGTCGTAGGAGCGGTACTGCTGATGCGACGGCGGTTGATAGCGCCAGTCGAACGGCTGGGTGTAACTCTGCTGCCCCTGGGCATAGGCGGGCGGTACCGGCTGACTAGATGTGGCACCGTATCCCGGCTGCTGCGGCGGTGGCGAATACCTCGGGTGATTCGTCATGTCGCTAAGACGCTCTTCCTCTACTTCTAGGGGCTTACTGAAGGCCTACTGGAGCATGCGTTGCTTGCATGGCTTGGTTTTCAACACTAACTGCACAACCACCTTGCGCGCGCGGACTAAGAATCGACTGAGATGACATTCGCCGAACCCCGTGAACTCTCGGGCTCGTCGGCGGATGACGGATAGTCCGGACCAGGCAGCGGACGACCGGGCAGCAGCACGTAGAACGACGTCCCCGGCGGGTCGCCGCCCGGGTCGGTGTCCTCCACGCGCAACGATCCGCCGTGGTTGAGCACCACCTGCTTGACGATCGCGAGCCCCAGACCCGAACCGGGCATCGCGCGTGCCGACGCGGAGCGGTAGAACCGCTCGAATACCAGGCGCCGCTCCTGCGGCGGGATGCCCGGCCCGTGGTCGGCGACCACCAGTTCGGCGTGGGACGCATCGACCCGGCGCAGCCGCACCGCCACCCGGCCGCCCGGCGGACTCCACTTGGCCGCGTTGTCCATCAGGTTGAGCGCCGCCCGCGACAACCCGGCGGGGTCACCGTAGACCTGCCACGGAACCACCTCCACGTCGAAGTGAATGTCGTTGCGGCGACGTCGAACTCGCTCCAGACTGCGATCGATGACTTCGCCCATGTCGACCGGTTCGTGTACCGCTTGACCGGCGTCACCGCGGGTGAGATCCACCAGATCGCCGACCAGCGTGGACAATTCCTCGATCTGCCCCAGCACGTCGGCGCGCAGGCCGACCATTTCCTGTTCCGGGAGCCGTGGTGCCCCCGGCGCCATCGACGCCATCAGCAACTCGACATTGGTGCGCAGCGACGTCAGCGGGGTGCGCAGTTCGTGTCCGGCGTCGGTGACCAGACGCGCCTGGCGCTCCCGCGATTCGGCCAGCGCGCGCAGCATCAGGTTGAACGCCTCGGTGAGCCTGGCGAGCTCGTCGCTGCCGAAGACCGGTATGGGACGCAGGTCGTCGGTGCGGGCCACCCGCTCGGCCGCCTCGGTGAGCCGACCCACCGGCCGCAACCCGGCCCGGGTCACCATCCCGCCGGCCACCGCGGCCACTGCGACACCCACGCCACCGACCAGGAGCAGCACGAACCGCAGCTTGCTCATCACGTGCTGGGTCGGCTCGAGGCTTTTGGAGATCAGCAGTGAGCTGCCGTTGGGCAGGTGGATGGCGAGCACCCGCTGGCCGGCGGCGGTGCGCCGGGACATGAACAGGTCACCGCGGATGACCGCCTTCTCCGGGCTTCCGACCGGCAGTGTCTGCCCCGGCTGGTTGGCCGTGTAGATCGACCGTCCCGGGTTCACCAACATGGCGTTGACGTCCGAATAGGCGGTGCCCTCGATGGCTTTGCCAGGGTCGGCGGCCAGCGAACCACTGGCGATGAGCAACTGCGCACGGCTTTGCAGCTGGTTGTCGAGGTCGCTGTACAACGCCGCCGAAATCACCGCGTAGACGGCCACCGAGATCAGCACCACCACCATCGCCACCATGGACATCGCCAGCAGCATGACCCGCCAGCGCAGTGACAGGGAACTGGTCGCTCGCAGCGGCGCCCGCCGTTTGCGGCGCAGACCGAGCATCAGGGGGGTGTTTCGCGTAGCACGTAACCCACCCCGCGCACGGTGTGGATCAGGCGCGGCTCGCCGTCGGCTTCGGTCTTACGGCGCAGGTATCCGACGTACACTTCCAGGGCATTGCCCGAGGTGGGGAAGTCGAACCCCCACACCTCCTCCAGGATGCGGCTGCGGGTCAACACCCGGCGCGGGTTGGCGATCAGCATCTCCAACAGGGAGAACTCGGTACGGGTCAGGCTGATGCGACGCTGCCCGCGGATCACCTCCCGGGTCACGGGGTCCAGGCTCAGGTCCGAGAACGTCATCGCCACCGACTCCGCCGCGTCTTCAGGCTTGGTGCGGCGCAGCAACGCCCGCATCCGGGCCAGCAGCTCTTCCAGGGCGAACGGCTTGGGCAGGTAGTCGTCGGCTCCGGCATCCAGGCCGGCTACGCGCTCGGAAACCGAATCACGCGCAGTCAACACCAGAATGGGCAGGTCGTCACCGGTGCTGCGCAGCTGACGGCACACTTCTAGCCCGTCCAGCCGGGGCATCATCACATCCAGCACGACCGCGTCGGGCCGGTCACTGGAGATCTTTTCCAGCGCCTCGACACCGTCGTGAGCCAACTCCACCGAGTAGCCGTTGAAGGAAAGCGATCTGCGCAGCGACTCGCGCACCGCGCGATCGTCGTCGACGACAAGTATTCGCACGCGGTCCAGTTTCGTATGGACGCCTGAGACTGGGCTGAGAGGCGCGCCGAAACGGGCGTCAGAGACGACGCCGCACCGGCTAGCGCTTGTCGAGGTCGATCAGGCCCAGCCGAGCGGCCTTGAGCAGCCGGCGCGGCACCTTGTGCTTCTGACCAGCGACGTTCACGCCGACCAGACCGGTCTCGGTGGCCTTCCACTGCGAGCGCCGGCTGCGGGTATTCGAGCGCGACATCCTGCGCTTGGGTACGGCCATGGTCGGGCCTAACTCCTCGTTCGGGGTTTCGGTGGGGCGTGTCGCGGTTCCAGGCTGATTGGCCGCACGGCGACAGTTGCTGACCAGAATAGTCGGTCGACCTTCCCGTCACCAAAATTGGGGCAACGCGGGGCTGAGCCGGGTTGACGCGACACCGCCGGTACCCGCTAACCTACCGGTTGGTTGGTTCGATGCACGCTGATCCGTGAGGGGAGGATGCGCATGGCATCTCCGGGCGCTGTCCGGATCGCGAACTGCTCCGGTTTCTACGGTGACCGGCATTCGGCGATGCGCGAGATGCTGATCGGCGGTGAGATCGATTTCCTCACCGGCGACTACCTGGCCGAGCTGACCATGCTGATCCTGGGTCGCGACCGGATGAAGAACCCCGACCGCGGCTATGCGAAGACGTTTCTCACCCAGCTCGAAGAATGCCTGGGCGTGGCTCACGAGCGCGGAGTGCGCGTCGTCGCCAACGCCGGTGGCCTGAACCCGGCCGGACTGGCAGCGGCGGTGCGCGCCCTGGCCGAGCGGCTGGGCGTCCCGGTCCGGGTCGCCCATGTCGAGGGTGACGACCTGCAACCCCGGGCGGCCGAGCTGGGTCTGGGTTCGCCGCTGACGGCCAATGCCTACCTGGGCGGCTGGGGCATCGCGGACTGCCTCAACGCCGGCGCCGACGTGGTGGTCACCGGCCGGGTCACCGACGCCTCGGTGATCGTCGGTTCGGCGGCCGCGCACTTCGATTGGCGCCGCACCGACTACGACCAGCTGGCCGGGGCGGTGGTGGCCGGTCACGTCATCGAGTGTGGCACCCAGGCCACCGGCGGGAACTTCTCGTTCTTCACCGAGGTGGCGGACCTGACCTACCCGGGTTTCCCGCTCGCCGAGGTGTATGCCGACGGTTCGTCGGTCATCACCAAGCACGCCGGCACCGGTGGTCTGGTGAGCGTCGACACGATCACCGCGCAGTTGCTCTACGAGGTCACCGGCGCCCGCTACGCGAACCCGGATGTGACGGCCCGGCTGGACTCCATCTCGTTGTCCAGCGACGGCCCGGACCGGGTGCGGATCAGCGGCGTTGTCGGCGAACCACCGCCGCCGACGCTGAAGGTGTCGCTGAACAGCATCGGCGGATTCCGCAACGCCATGACCTTCGTGTTGACCGGGCTGGACATCGAGGCCAAGGCGGAGTTGGTGCGCCACCAGCTCGAGGCCACCTTGACCGTCAAGCCGGCCGAGCTGGACTGGACACTGTCGCGCACCGACCGTCCCGACGCCGACACCGAAGAGACCGCCAGCGCGCTGCTCAGCTGCGTGGTCCGCGACCCCGACCCCGCCAACGTGGGACGCAAATTCTCCGCTGCGGCAGTCGAATTGGCGCTGGCCAGCTACCCGGGGTTCACCGCCACCACCCCGCCCGGCGACGGCCAGGTGTACGGGGTGTTCACCCCCGGTTACGTCGACGCCGCCCTGGTGCCCCACGTCGCGGTCCACGCCGACGGCACCCGGACCGACATTCCCTGCGCCATCGAGACTTTGACCTTGGAACCGGCCGATGCGCCAGCTCTGCCCGAGCCGTGGCCGGCCGGACCGACCCGGCGCGTCCCGCTGGGCCTGATCGCCGGCGCCCGCAGCGGCGACAAGGGCGGCTCGGCGAACGTGGGTGTGTGGGTGCGCACCGACGACCAATGGCGCTGGCTGGCCCACACGCTGACCGTGGAGTTGCTCAAAGAGCTGCTGCCCGAAGCGGCGCCGCTGCAGGTCACCCGCCACGTGCTGGCGAACCTGCGGGCGGTGAACTTCGTCATCGAGGGAATTCTCGGTCAGGGCGTCGCCTACCAGGCGCGCTTCGACCCGCAGGCCAAGGGGCTGGGTGAATGGTTGCGCAGCCGTCACGTCGACATGCCGGAAAGTTTTCTATGAGCATCTGGACCACACCCGAGCGCGAACAGCTGCGCAAGACCACGAGGTCATTCGTCGAACGGGAGATCCTGCCCAACGTCGCCGAGTGGGAACGCTCCGGTGACCTGCCCCGCGCCTTGCACCTGCGCGCCGGGGAAGCCGGGCTGCTGGGTGCCAACTTCCCCGAAGCCGTCGGCGGCGGCGGGGGCGACGGCGCCGACGCGGTGGTCATCTGCGAAGAGTTCCACCAATCCGGCGCTCCCGGTGGGGTTTTCGCTTCGCTGTTCACCTGCGGCATCGCCGTGCCGCACATCATCGCCACCGGTGACCAGAGGTTGATCGACACCTACGTGCGTCCGACGCTGGCCGGTGAGAAGATCGGCGCGCTGGCCATCACCGAACCCGGTGGCGGCTCCGACGTCGGGCACCTGCGCACGTCCGCGGTGCGCGACGGCGACCACTTCGTGATCAACGGCGCCAAGACCTACATCACCTCCGGGGTGCGGGCCGACTTCGTGGTCACCGCGGTGCGCACCGGAGGACCCGGCGCGGCGGGGGTGTCGCTGATCGTCGTCGACAAGGGCACACCCGGTTTCGAGGTCACCCGCAAGCTGGACAAGATGGGCTGGCGGTCCTCCGACACCGCGGAGCTGTCCTACACCGATGTCCGGGTACCGGCGGCAAACCTGGTCGGCGCGGAGAACAGCGGCTTCGGTCAGATCGCGCAGGCCTTCGTCTCCGAGCGCATCGGGCTTGCCGCCCAGGCATATTCGAGTGCGCAGCGGTGTTTGGACATCACCGCCCAGTGGTGCCGGGACCGGGAGACCTTCGGCCGGCCGTTGATCTCCCGGCAGGCGGTGCAGAACACGCTGGCCGAGATGGCCCGCCGGGTCGACGTGGCCCGGGTGTATTCGCGCAACGTGGTGGAGCGTCAGTTGGCGGGTGAGACGAACCTGATCGCGCAGGTGTGTTTCGCCAAGAACACCGCGGTCGAAGCGGGTGAGTGGGTGGCCAACCAGGGCGTCCAATTGTTCGGCGGCATGGGCTATATGGCTGAATCCGAGATCGAACGCCAGTACCGGGACATGCGGATCCTGGGTATCGGCGGCGGAACCACTGAGATCATGACCGCACTGGCCGCCAAACTCCTGGGGTATCAACAATGATCACAGTTACCTATCGCGGCGCTCCGCATCGTCGGAGTTGGCAATGACCACACTGCAGTCCACCCTGGATCCCACCGGTGCGGCCTTTGCCGAAGCGGCGGCCGCGACCACCACCAAGCTCGACGAGATCGCTGCCGAGTTCGCCAACGCGATCGACGGCGGCGGCCCCAAATATGTTGAACGCCACCATGCCCGCGGCAAGCTCACGGCACGCGAACGTATCGAGCTACTCGTCGACGCCGACTCACCATTTCTCGAGTTGAGCCCACTGGCGGCCTGGGGCAGCGCTTTCCGAGTCGGCGCCAGCACGGTCACCGGAATCGGGGTGATCGAAGGCGTCGAATGCATGATCGTCGCCAACGACCCGACCGTCAAAGGCGGCACCAGCAATCCGTGGACCCTCAAAAAGATCCTGCGGGCCAACCAGATCGCCTTCGAGAACCGGCTTCCCGTCATATCGCTGGTGGAGTCCGGCGGTGCGGACCTGCCGACGCAGAAAGAGATCTTCATCCCCGGCGGGCGGATGTTCCGCGACTTGACCCGGCTGTCCGCGGCCGGAATACCCACGATCGCACTGGTATTCGGCAACTCCACCGCAGGTGGGGCCTATGTGCCGGGGATGTCCGACCACGTGGTGATGATCAAAGAGCGCTCGAAGGTCTTCCTGGCCGGCCCGCCCCTGGTGAAGATGGCCACCGGTGAGGAATCCGACGACGAGTCCCTCGGCGGTGCCGAAATGCACTCCCGAGTCTCGGGTTTGGGTGACTACTTCGCGCAGGACGAGGTCGACGCGATCCGCATCGGACGCCGCATCGTGGCCCGGCTCAACTGGCGCAAACAGGGACCGACACCCAGGCAGGTGACCGAACCGCTGTTCGACACCGAGGAGCTGATCGGCATCGTGCCCGCGGATCTGCGGATCCCGTTCGACCCGCGCGAGGTGATCGCCCGCATCGTCGACGGCTCCGAATTCGACGAGTTCAAACCGCTCTACGGCTCGTCGCTGGTGACCGGCTGGGCCCAACTGCACGGTTATCCGATCGGCATCCTGGCCAACGCCCGCGGTGTGCTGTTCAGCGAGGAATCGCAGAAGGCCACCCAGTTCATCCAGCTGGCCAACCGCTACGACACGCCACTGTTGTTCCTGCACAACACCACCGGCTACATGGTGGGCAAGGACTACGAGGAAGGCGGAATGATCAAGCACGGCTCGATGATGATCAACGCCGTGTCCAACTCGAAGGTCCCGCACATCTCGCTGCTGATCGGCGCATCGTACGGCGCGGGCCACTACGGCATGTGCGGCCGCGCCTATGACCCGCGGTTCCTGTTCGCCTGGCCCACCGCCAAGTCCGCGGTGATGGGTGGCGCGCAATTGGCCGGGGTGTTGTCGATCGTCGCCCGGGCCGCCTCCGAAGCCCGTGGCCAACAGGTCGACGAGGAGGCCGACGCCGCGATGCGGGCGGCCGTCGAGGGACAGATCGAGGCCGAGTCGCTGCCGCTGGTGCTGTCCGGGATGCTCTACGACGACGGCGTGATCGACCCGCGCGACACCCGCACCGTGTTGGGAATGTGTCTGTCCGCCATTGCAAATGGCCCGATCGAGGGGACGTCGAGCTTCGGCGTCTTCCGGATGTGAGCGGCATGGGAATCACGAGAGTGCTGGTGGCCAACCGTGGCGAGATCGCCCGGCGGGTGTTCGCCACGTGCCGACGGCTCGGGTTGGGCACCGTCGCGGTCCACACCGACCCGGATGCCGCCGCACCGCACGTCGCCGAGGCCGACGCCACGGTGCGCCTTCCGCAGACGACCGACTACCTCAACGCTGATGCCGTCATCGCAGCCGCACAGGCCGCCGGGGCCGACGCCGTCCACCCCGGATACGGCTTCCTCTCGGAGAACGCGGAATTCGCCGCGGCGGTGCAGGACGCGGGTCTGACCTGGATCGGACCACCCGTGGACGCCGTGCGCGCGATGGGCTCCAAGATCGAATCCAAGAAATTGATGTCCGGCGCCGGGGTCCCGGTCCTGGAAGAACTGGACCCGGCCACCGTCACCGAGGCGCAACTGCCGGTGCTGGTCAAGGCGTCCGCCGGCGGCGGCGGGCGTGGGATGCGGGTCGTCCGCGAATTGTCGGCGTTGCCAGGCGAAGTCGAGGCCGCGCAGCGCGAGGCCCAATCCGCGTTCGGCGATCCGACGGTGTTCTGCGAGCGCTACCTGCCCACCGGACACCACATCGAGGTGCAGGTGATGGCCGACAAGCACGGCACGGTCTGGGCCATCGGCGAGCGGGAGTGTTCCATTCAGCGACGACACCAGAAGGTCATCGAAGAGGCGCCGTCGCCGTTGGTCGAGCGGACGCCGGGCATGCGCGAGAAGCTTTTCGAGGCAGCCCGGTTGGCCGCCGCCGCGATCGGCTACACCGGTGCGGGCACCGTGGAGTTCCTCGCCGACGACAACGGGGAGTTCTTCTTCCTGGAGATGAACACCCGCCTGCAGGTCGAGCACCCGGTCACCGAGGAAACCACCGGGTTGGACCTGGTCGAGCTGCAACTCGAAGTGGCCGACGGTGGCCGGCTCAGCGCCGAACCTCCTGCAGCTCAAGGTCATTCGATCGAGGCCCGGCTCTATGCCGAGGATCCGGCGCAGGGCTGGCAGCCGCAGGCCGGGGTGGTGCACGCGCTGCGACTGCCCTCGGTGCGCGCCGAGTTCGAGACCCTGGGTCACCGGACCGGCATCCGGCTGGACTCCGGCATCGTCGACGGCTCGGCGGTATCGATCTACTACGACCCGATGCTGGCCAAGGTGATCTCCTACGCACCGACCCGCCGGCAGTCGGCGCTGGTGCTCGCCGACGCGCTGGCCCGCGCCCGGGTGCACGGCCTGCGCACCAACCGTGAGCTGCTGGTGCACGTGCTGCGCCACCCTGCGTTCCTCGACGGTGCCACTGACACAGCGTTTTTCGATACCCACGGCCTGGCCGAACTCTCGGCGCCGCTGGCCGATGCCGAGACCGTCCGGTTGTCGGCGATCGCGGCGGCGCTGGCCGACGCCGCGCACAACCGCGCCACCGCCACGGCCTTGCCCGCGCTCCCCAGTGGCTGGCGCAACCTGACGTCGGGGTTCCAGGTCAAGACCTACCGGGATGACGCCGAGACCGAGCAGCGGATCCAATACCGTTACACCAGAACCGGATTGGCGTTGCCCGACGATCCGGGCGTGCAACTGGTCGCCGCGTCGCCCGACGAAGTGGTGCTGGCGGAGCACGGCGTGGCCACCGGTTTTCGGGTCGCCCGCTTCGGGGACGACGTCTACATCGATTCCGCGCGCGGACCGGTGCACCTCGTCGCGCTACCCCGCTATCCCGAACCGGAATCAGCCGTCGCGCAAGGCTCACTCATCGCACCCATGCCGGGCAACGTCATTCGCATCGGGGCCGAAGTCGGCGCCACCGTCACCGCCGGCCAGCCGCTGATCTGGCTGGAGGCGATGAAGATGGAACACACCATCACCGCACCGAACGACGGCGTCCTCGCCGAACTCAATGTCCAACCAGGCCGGCAAGTCGAAGTCGGCGCTGTGCTAGCACGCGTCGAAGCACCCGAATCAGAAGGGGATTCTCAATGACCGAAACCAGCTTCATCGAAAGCGAAGATCGTCAGGCACTGCGCAAGGCGGTGCGCGAATGGGCGTCCGGTTACGGTGCCGACTACTACCTGAAGAAGGCTCGCGCCCAAGAGCACACCAACGAATTGTGGACTGAGGCAGGCAAGCTCGGCTTTCTCGGGGTGAATCTGCCCGAGGAGTACGGCGGTGGCGGCGCCGGCATGTACGAGCTGTCACTGGTGATGGAGGAGATGGCAGCGGCGGGCAGCGCGTTGCTGCTGATGGTGGTCTCGCCCGCCATCAACGGCACCATCATCAGCAAGTTCGGCACCGAAGAACAGAAGAAGCGTTGGGTGCCCGCCATCGCCGACGGTTCCTTGACCATGGCGTTCGCCATCACCGAACCCGACGCCGGCTCCAACTCGCACAAGATCACCACCACCGCCCGCCGCGACGGCAGCGACTGGATCCTCAAGGGGCAGAAGGTCTACATCTCCGGTGTCGACCAGGCGCAGGCCGTATTGGTGGTGGGCCGGACCGAAGAGGCCAAGACCGGCAAGCTGCGCCCGGCGTTGTTCGTGGTGCCCACCGATGCTCCGGGCTTCACCTTCACGCCCATCGACATGGAGATCATCAGTCCCGAGCGTCAGTTCCAGGTGTTTCTGGACGATGTGCGACTGCCCGCCGACGCGCTGGTCGGCGCCGAAGACGCCGCCATCGCACAGCTGTTCGCCGGGCTGAACCCGGAACGCATCATGGGCGCGGCCAGCGCCGTCGGCATGGGACGTTTCGCGCTGGACAAGGCAGTCGAATACGTCAAGACCCGCCAGGTCTGGGGCACTCCGATCGGCGCGCACCAGGGGCTGGCGCACCCGTTGGCGCAGTGTCACATCGAGGTGGAACTGGCCAAGCTGATGATGCAGAAGGCGGCGACGCTCTATGACGCCGGCGACGACGGTGGCGCCGCCCAGGCGGCCAACATGGCCAAGTACGCAGCCGGCGAGGCCTCGACGCGCGCGGTCGACCAGGCCGTGCAGTCCATGGGTGGCAATGGGCTGACCAAGGAGTACGGCGTGGCCGCCATGCTGACCGCATCCCGGCTGGCGCGGATCGCGCCGATCAGCCGGGAAATGGTGCTCAACTTCGTCGCCCAGACCTCGCTCGGTCTGCCCCGTTCGTACTGATGGACACCCTCGTCGAGTACGCCCGCGACGGTGCGGCCGCCAGGCTGACGCTGAACTCGCCGCACAACCGCAACGCCCTGTCGACCGCCCTGGTCAGCCAACTCCACGACGGCCTGCGGGCCGCCGCCCAAGACCCGGCGGTGCGGGTGGTGGTACTCGGCCATGCCGGTGGCACGTTCTGCGCGGGCGCCGACCTCAGCCAGGGCGCCAGCGGCGACCCCTTCGACCTCGCCGTGGCGCGGGCACAGGAGATGACCAACCTGCTGCGCGCGATCGTCGCCTCGCCGTTGCCGGTGATCGGTGCCATCAACGGGCACGTGCGCGCAGGGGGGTTCGGTCTGATCGGCGCGTGCGACATGGTGGTCGCGGGACCCCGCAGCACCTTTGCCTTGACCGAAGCCCGGATCGGGGTCGCCCCGGCGATCATCTCGCTGACGTTGCTGCCGAAACTTTCCGCCCGGGCGGCAGCCCGCTATTACCTCACCGGTGAAACGTTCGGCGCCAGCGAAGCCGCCGAGATCGGGTTGATCAGCCTGGCCGCCGACGACGTGGACGCCGCGGTGGCCGGGCTGGTCGCCGACGTCAGCCGCGGGTCTCCGCAGGGTCTGGCGGCGTCCAAGGCGCTGACCACCGCCGCCGTGCTCGAGGGGTTCGACCGCGACGCACAGCGCCTCACCGAGGAATCGGCCCGATTGTTCGTCTCCGAGGAAGCCCGCGAAGGCATGCTCGCATTTCTGCAGAAACGCGCGCCGAGCTGGGCTTCTTCGTCCTGAGACGGCGTTTCGCAGCGGACCAACGTTGCAGTTTAGCCAACACCTCTTGCAGCAAAATCGTGAAGTCGTAAGCTCGCGGGTGAGATGACCAACCCAGCCCAGCATGACGTTCAAACCTCGCGCGACGATATGGCGCGCGCGGCCGACACCGACCGCATCCAAGTCGCGCAGTTGCTGGCCTACGCGGCCGAACAGGGACGCCTGCAACTGAACGACTACGAAGATCGGCTAACCAAGGCCTACGCGGCGACGACCTATCAGGAGCTCGACGAACTGCGCGCCGACCTGCCCGGTACGGCAGTGAGCTCGCGCCGCGGCGGCAAATGCAATCCGGCGCCGTCGACGTTGCTGCTGGCCATCATGAGCGGCTTCGAGCGCCGCGGCCGGTGGAACGTGCCGAAGAAGCTGACCACCGTCACATTCTGGGGCAACGGTGTGGTCGATCTGCGTTACGCCGACTTCACCTCCACCGAGGTCGAGATCAGGGCGTACTCGATCATGGGCGCCCAGACCATCCTGTTGCCACCGGAGGTCAACGTCGAGATCGACGGCCGGGGGATCATGGGCAACTTCGATCAATCGGTGGTCGCCGGGGGCAGCCCGGGAGCGCCGAACGTGCGGATCCGCGGGTTCTCCTTCTGGGGCGGCGTGGGAATCCGGCGCAAGGCGCGCAAACCGCGTAAGTAATCCACAACGCCATTTCGTATCCACACGGGCCACTCCTGGTGAGTGGTCCGCTGTTTTGTGTGCTGCCAATCTTTCGCCCAAAGTCACCTCGGCAGACGGGCAGATATGGCAGAACAACTACGGGCGATTCCCGACGAGCTCATCCGGGTCGGCACCGCGCTGGCCGACCACGGTCAGGTGTTGTGGAACCTGCAACAGGTGTGCCACCGCGACGCCGACGGTGCCCAGTCGGGGTGGGTAGGTTCCTCGGCTACCGCCTTATCGGCGTTGCTGGACCATTGGGCGGCGGCCAGCGATGTGCACATCGGCCGACTCGGCGAACATTCCGTCGGCTTGCATGTCACCGCCGCCGGCTTCGCCGAGTCCGAGCAGCACAGCGCTGCGCGCCTGGCCGGCCCGTCGGCGTCATGACGGTCACTCTGGCCGACGTCGACCGCTGGGATCCCGAGGCGATCCGGACGGTGTTCGATGCCGCGATCCGCCGCGCACACGGCACCCGCACCGCATCGGCCGCGGTCGCGGAGATGATGCGGCTGCTCAACTTCGGCGGTGTCGCCGCCGAAGCCGCGCAGGCGGCTACCCAGCACACCAACGTCGTCCTGGACGACCACGCCGGCGCTTGTGAAGCTGTCGCACGGGCGGCTGAACAATCCGCCGACGAAGTGACCGGCATCAAGTCTCGGCTGCGGGCGATGCGCGACTTCGCAGCGGAAAACCAGCTGGCCATCGACGACCAGACCGGCGCGGTCCTGCCACCGTCCAACGTGTATTCGCGGTCCGCCGCAGAACTGCAACGCATATTCGACGCAGCGCTGCGGCTGGCCGAAGACGTGCGCACCCTGCTGGCGGCCGCCGAGCTCGCCGACGAGGATCTGGCCGCGGCGATCCGCGGCACCGACGGCGACCTCTCACCGACTCAGATCGACGCGCAACTTAGCCACCAGCTGCCTGCGGTCCCTGCGGTACCCCCGGACCACAGCACCGCCGATCAGGTGAGCCGGTGGTGGCATGCACTGCTGCCCGGCCAGCAGGATCAGGTCAGGGAATGCCTTCCGTCCGCCATCCGCAACCTCGACGGTATTCCGGTCGCTGTCCGCAGCCGGCTCAACAGGACTGAGCTGCAACACGAAATCACCCGGCTGGGGCAGGGATGGTACGACGGGGCCGGATACTGGCGCACCGATCCCGAGAAGCTGGCCGACCTGCAAGCGCTGCGGCACACCCTGGAGGCCGTTCCCGAGTCCGGTCTGATTCTGCTGGACACCACGGGGATTCCGGGGAAGGTGTTGGCGGCGGTTGGAGTCGGCGATGTCGACAACGCCGAATGCGTGGGGGTCATGGTGCCCGGCCTGAACTCCAGAGTCAGCGCCACTGCCGCAGATTTAACTAATCAGGCTGCCCTGCAACGGGATAAGGCGCGCGACTTGCGGGCCTCGGCACACCGGCGCAACCCCGGTGCTGTCGCATCGATCGCCTGGTTGGGTTATGACGCACCGGACAGTCTGCGGGATGTGACGCACGACTGGCATGCCCGCGACGGTGCGCGCCGGTTGAACAGCTTCTACCAGGGCTTGGCCGCGGCGAGCAACGTTGCAGACCAACACATCACGGCGTTCGGGCACTCCTACGGCTCGCTGGTCACCAGCCTGGCGTTGCAGCAGGGTGCGCCGGTGAGCGACGTGGTGCTCTACGGTTCGCCCGGGGGTGAGCTCAGCAACGCCTCGCAACTCGGTGTGCAACCCGGTCATGCCTACTACATGATCGGTCGCGAAGACGTGGTGGCAGAGACCATTCCCGGCTTCGGCGCATTCGGCGCCGGGCTGCAGGACGTGCCCGGCATGGTGCCCTTGTCGACGGCCACGGGGGTAGCGCCGCCGAACGCGTACGGCGACGGGCAACTGCACGAGCGGGCCTACGGTCACTCGGATTACGGCCGGCTGGGCAGCAACGGGCAGCTGCGGATGAGTGCCTACAACATGGCGGCGGTGCTGGCCGGTCTGCCCGACGACCTCATCCGGCCACCCGCGCTGGGCCCGCGCTAGTCAGCGGCGTCGCCGCGACCGCAGGTAGTCGCCCACCACGGCGGCCCCCAGCCCGTCCAGGTCGGGCACCACGACGCGACCCTCCACCCGTCGGGCAACCTGATCGATGAAGCGGGCCAGGCCCGGATCGCTGCCCAGCCGGAAGATGGTGACCTGCGCACCCAGCCGGGCCATGTCGTCGAATCCGCGCACCGTGTGCGCGATGGTCCGCGGGTGCGGCGGGTAATCGAAGAAGACCGACGTGCCCTCGCCGCCGAGGTCCTCCAGGTGTGCGGTGGGTTCGCCGTCGGTCACCACCAGCAGCACGGGTTGCGCGTTCGGGTGGCGGCGCAGATGACGTCCGGCCAGGGCCAGCGCATGATGCAGGTTGGTGCCCTGTTCGTACACACCCTCCAGGCCGGTCAGCTCCGCAGCGGTGACGGTGCGGGCATAACGGCCGAATGCGATGATCTGCAGGGCATCCGAGCGGAACCGGGTGGACACCAGATGATTCAGCGCGATAGCCGTCTGCTTCATCGGCAGCCAACGATTCTCCATCACCATCGAGAACGAGGTGTCCACCAGCAGCGCCACCGCGGCCTGGGTGCGGGTCTCGGTCTCGGAGATCTCGACGTCGTCGACGGTGATCTTCAGCGACGGGCGGGCACCGTCCAGCGTGTGGGTACCCGCTTGGCGCAGTACAGCATTGGTGAGGGTGCGGGGGATGTTCCACGGCTCGGTGTCCCCGAACTGCCAGGGCCGGGTCCCGCCGGTCAACTCCCCGGCCGCCCCCGCACGCCGGTGGTCGCGCTCGCCGTGCCGACCGGAAAGCTGTTGCGCCACATCGCGTAACGCGGTCTCACCCAATCGGCGCATCGCTTTCGGGGACAGCCGCCACTGTCCGTCGGTACCGCGATCCAGAAAGCCCTGGTTGAGCAGCGCGCGTTCGAGTTCGGATAACGTCCGGGCGTCGAGGGCAGCTTCCTCACCCAGTTGCCGGGCCAGCGCGTCGAGGTCGACGTCGTCCATCGTGGCGCCGGGATAGGCCTGCGACAGCTGCTCGGCCAGTTGTTCGAGCTCACCGATGTCAGCCAGCGCCTGGGCCCCCTCACCCATGCCGAACGGGTTGTCGCCGGAGAACTGCTGGGATCCGGTCCAGTCTTCGCCCGGACGCGCGGCCTGCAGGTGGGAGTCCAGGCGGCTCAGTGCCTGCATTAACGACGGTGAGCCGAACGCCTGCTGCGCCAACGCATCCAGCTCGTCGCGCTGCTCTTGACTCAAACTGTTGCGGAATCGCTGCGCAGCGGCGGCCCGTTTTGCCAGCGAGTCCAGCAACTCGTCGACGTCCTTCGGGTTCTCCGGAAAGAACTCGCCGTGGGAGTCCATGAAGTCTTGGAAGTCCTGCTGGGTGTCCTCACCCCGAGAGTGCTTGTCCAGCAGGTTGTTCAGATCGTCGAGCATCTCGTTGACGCGCTGGCGGTCCTCGTCGGTGGCGCCGGCCAGCGCCTCCTTCATGCCGGCGAACCGCTGGTCCAGCATCTCGCGGCCCAGCAGGTCCTTGATCTGCTCGTACTTCTGCCGCGCCTCGCCGCTGCGCCAGTCGTATTGGGAAAGTTCCTGGACCGCTTTGGCGGGCGACGGCGGCAACGCCTCCAGTTGCAGTTCGCTGAACCGGGCGTCGTCGTCCAGGGCGCGGGCCAGCTCCTTGCGCTCGGCGAGCACGGCCTCATCCAAGAGTTTCTTGATGTCCTGCAGCGTGCCGTCTAAGTTATTGCGCCGCAGCAGATCCCGGCGGCGACGATTCGCTTCGGCGGCCAGCCGGTCGGCACCCCGCATGTTCTCGGTGCCGCGACGCAGCAGCTCAGACAGCGCCCGTCGCGGCGAGGTGCCCGCCATGACGTCCTGCCCGATCGCTTCGAGCGCCTCACGCAGATCCACCGGCGGAGCCAGCGGGTCGGGCCCGCCGGTGTACGCCGAATACCGCGCGGAGTGCCCGCTGCTAGCCATAGACGGTCTGCCCTTCCCCGGACACCTTGTCGACCCGCTTGGCCAGGTACAACGCCTCCAGAGCCAATTCCAATGCCGCCGCGCGCTCCCCTTCGGATTCCGCGCCCAGTTTCGCTGCGATCTTGTCCACCACCGGCAGGCCCGGCACGGCGGCCAGCACATCCTTGGCCGACACCCGCTCACCCGTCGTCACCGCGGAACCGCGTTCGACGGCGGTCACCAGGGTGGCGACGTCGATACCGCCCAGCACCCGCGACGCAGTGTCGGCGGTGGCGCGGCGCAGCAAGTGCTCCAGCACGGCCTGTTCGCGGCCCTCCTCGCCGGACTCGAATTCCAGCTTGCCGCGCAGCACGTCGATCACGGTGCCCAGATCGACCACCCGCGCCACCGGATCGGACTCGCCCAGGATCGCCCCGCGGTGCCGGGCCGCGGCGGCGACCGTCTCGGCCGCTGCGATGGCGAATCGGGCGGAGACGCCGGAGCGCTGATCGACCGAGCTGGACTCGCGCAGATACCGCGCGAACCGGGCGATCACCTGCAGCAGGTAGTCGGGAACCTGCGCGCTCAGGTGCGCCTCCTGGGCGATCACGCCGATCTCGGCGGACAGTTCCAGCGGATAATGGGTGCGGATCTCCGCACCGAACCGGTCCTTGAGCGGGGTGATGATGCGGCCGCGGTTGGTGTAGTCCTCGGGGTTGGCGCTGGCGACCACCAGGACGTCGAGCGGCAGCCGCAGCGTGTAACCGCGGACCTGGATGTCGCGCTCCTCCATCACATTGAGCATCGACACCTGGATGCGCTCGGCGAGGTCGGGCAGCTCATTGACCGCCACGATGCCGCGGTGCGCGCGCGGGATGAGGCCGTAGGCGATGGTCTCGGGGTCGCCCAGGCTGCGCCCCTCGGCGACCTTGATCGGGTCGATGTCACCGACCAGGTCGGCGACGCTGGTGTCGGGGGTGGCCAGTTTCTCGGTGTAACGCTCGCTGCGGTGTTTCCAGGCGATCGGCAGATCCTCACCGGACTGGGCAGCCCGCTTGATCGACTCCGGGGTGATCGGGGTGTAAGGGTGCTCGCCGAGTTCGGCCCCGGCGATCACCGGCGTCCACTCATCGAGCAGACCGGTCAGCGCGCGCAGCAGGCGGGTCTTGCCCTGGCCGCGTTCGCCCAACAGGACGAAGTCGTGGCCGGCGATCAGGGCCCGCTCCAACTGCGGAATCACGGTGTCGTCGAAACCCAGAATCCCGGGCCATACGTCGTCGCCGTCGGCCAGTGCGGTCAACAGGTTCTCGCGGATTTCCTGCTTGACCTCTCGCTCGCGATGACCGGAAGCGCGCAGCTCGCCGACGGTGCGGGGCAGATTGTTCGGTGAAGTCACCTCTCCACGCTACGGCGGTGCGATGGATTCGGCACAGGCGCGCTGGCCGGAATGCACTGAAGGCCGGAGACGGACTACAAGGGTTCAGTGCGCGAAGTGGCGCGCCCCGGTGAGGTACAGCGTGATCCCGGCGTTGGCTGCCGCGGCGGTGACCTCGTCGTCGCGCACCGAGCCGCCCGGATGCACGATCGCCTGGACGCCGGCGGCGGTCAGGGTCTCGAGGCCGTCCGGGAACGGGAAGAACGCATCGGAGGCCGCCACCGCGCCCCTGACCCGATCGCCGCCGCGTTCCACCGCGAGCCGGGCGGCGTCCACCCGGTTGACCTGACCCATGCCGACGCCGATGGTAGCACCGCCGGCGACGATGACGATCGCGTTGGACTTCACCGCCCGGCAGGCCCGCCAGGCGAAAACCAGGTCGGTCAGTGTGTCCGGATCGGCGGGATCCCCGGTGGCCAGGGTCCAGTTGTTCGGGTCGTCGCCGGGGGCGTCGAGCTGGTCGCGCTGCTGGATCAGCAATCCGCCGCTGATCGGCCGCAGTTCGTGGCCACCGGCCAGCGGTTCGGAGGCCACCAGCACCCGGATGTTCTTCTTGCGCGTCAACACCTCCAGGGCACCCTGTGCATAGGCGGGCGCCACGATCACCTCGGTGAAGATGGTGCTGACGTATTCCGCCATCTCGACGCTGACCTCGGTGTTGGCCGCGATCACGCCGCCGAAGGCGCTCAGCGGGTCGCATTCGTGGGCCTTGCGGTGCGCATCGGCGACCGACACATCGGAGATGGCGATGCCGCAGGGGTTGGCGTGTTTGATGATCGCCACACACGTTTGTTCGTGGTCGAAGGCGGCCCGCCAGGCCGCGTCGGCATCGGTGAAGTTGTTGTAGGACATCTCTTTTCCGTGCAACTGCTCGGCCTGCGCCAGACCCGGCCACGCCGCCGGGTCGGAGTACAGCGCGGCCTGCTGGTGCGGATTCTCGCCGTAACGCAGCGTCGCCTCGCGCTGCCAGTTGCGGGCAAAGAAATGCGGGAATTCCTGCGCGGGCTCCTCAGGCGCCAACGTCGACTGCATCCAGGTCGCGACGGCGATGTCGTATTCGGCGGTGTGCTGAAATGCCAGCGACGCCAACTTCTTACGCTCACCGAGGGTGAATCCCCCGGCGCGGACCGCGGCCAGCACACCGTCGTAGCCGCGTGGATCGGTGACGACGGCGACGCTGGGGTGATTCTTGGCGGCGGCGCGCACCATCGACGGACCGCCGATGTCGATCTGTTCGACGCACTCGTCTTCGGACGCCCCGGATTCGACGGTCTGGGTGAAGGGATAGAGGTTGACGACGACGAGCTCGAAAGCCTGGATGCCCAGTTCGGCCAGTGCCGCCTCGTGCTGGGGCTTGCGCAGATCGGCCAGCAGCCCGGCGTGCACCCGAGGGTGCAGCGTCTTGACCCGGCCGTCCAGCACTTCCGGGAAACCGGTCAGTTCCTCGACCCGCGTCACCGGAATCGCTTTATCGGCAATGGTTTTCGCCGTTGATCCGGTTGACACGATTTCGACACCGGCGGCCGCGAGACCTTGGGCGAGGTCGATCAGGCCGGTCTTGTCGTACACGCTGATCAGTGCGCGACGGACCGGTTTCTTGCCGATGCTCATGTTGTGCTCATCCCTAGGGTCGCCTTCCTCGCCGTCACCGTCACGCCGCGTGTCGCTATTGCGGCCACCACATCCACCAGCAGTCGCCGCTCCACGACCTTGATCCGTTCGTGCAGGGTCTCCGGATCGTCACCGTCGAACACCTCGACGGGTTGCTGCGCCAAAATCGGTCCGGTGTCCACGCCGGCGTCCACCAGGTGCACGGTACAACCGGTGATCTTGACACCGTATGCCAGCGCTTCGGCCACACCGTGTGCGCCCGGAAAGGCCGGCAGCAACGCGGGGTGGGTGTTCAGGGTGCGCCCGTTGAACCTCGAAAGAAATTGCGGTCCAAGGATTTTCATGAATCCAGCGGACACCACCAGGTCTGGGCGGTGGGCAGCGGTGCCTTCGGTGATCGCCGCGTCCCAGGCATCGCGGCTCGGATAGTCGCCGACGCGCACGGTGAACGACGGTACCCCGGCGTCCGCGGCGACCCCGGTGGCCCGGCAGTCGCGATCCACCCCAACCGCCACGACGCGCGCCGGGTAGTCACCCTGGGCCGCATCCAGCAGAGAGTTGAGCAGCGATCCGGTCCCGGATGCCAGGACTACCAGCCGCGCCGGTGCACTCGGGGGCACACGGAGCGGTTCTGGCACACGGCGACAATACTCAACTCTCGCGCGGCTGTTCCTGTGGCTCCTCGGCGTCCTCGTCGCTGGGCGTTTCGTCCTCCTCGGCCAGATCGGCCGACTCCCCCGGCTCCAGATCGTCGTCGAACGATCCCAGCACCGGTTCGGCCACCGGTGCGGGTCTGGGCCGTCGCGGGCGCCGCCTGATCCCGCCGGCCATCACCACCGTCATCGCACCAACGACCACGAACCAGAAGAGCGCGCCGAGGAACAGGCTGCTCAACTCCACGCCGACGTCGCCGAAATTGCCCAACCGGCCACCCCCGCCGTACCCGAGCACCGTGATCGCCGATGCCCCCACCAGCGCGGCG
The DNA here is from genome assembly GCF_059813065.1 of Mycobacterium sp. NGS24. NCBI lineage: Bacteria > Bacillati > Actinomycetota > Actinomycetes > Mycobacteriales > Mycobacteriaceae > Mycobacterium > Mycobacterium sp. NGS24. The sequence goes on along the minus strand of NZ_JCALDW010000005.1, from coordinate 118,720 downwards.
ACCAGCAATTTGGCGATCGCGGCGACCAACGGCAGCGCCCGGCGCGCGCATTGCTGCCCCAGTGCCACCCCCGAGGCCGCGCCGATGATCAGCAGCGCAACCCACACCGGCCCGAGGCGGGGGGTGGGCACGGCGGCCAGGATCGGCAGGGCCGGCACGTCGCCGCCGAACACCGTGAAGGAGCTGAAGGTCGCGTAGCCGATGTGCGCGCTGGACCCGACCGCGATCGCCGACGCGCCGACAATGACGTTGGGGGCGTACAACAGTGACAGCACCGTCAGATTGAACTGGCCCCAGATGGAGTCGGTGATTGCGAACAGGTCCTGCATGGTCGACCAATGGACCACCAGCGAGCCCGTCGTCACCACTCCGGACAGGCCCAGCAACGCCAGCACCCCGGCGACCGCGGCGCGTAGCGAATCGCCCAGCCATCCCGGCAACGGGGAGGCGGCCAGCGCTCGTCGTCCCACTCGGGACCACACCCCGATCGCGGCCCCGATGGCATGCACCACCAGCACGCTGGTGAACGCGCGCAGCGCGCTGGGCGTCTGCAGTTCGGTGAGCACCGAGGACGCGTCGTGGATGACCGCCAGCGCGATGGCCGTCATCAACAGCGGCCCGCCCAGTGCTGAGGCGATCACCCACCGCACCACCAGGAACGACGAGTATCGCGTGGTCGCCCGGGCCGTGGTGCGAGCCGTCCCCCACACCATCAACAGCGCCGGCAGCAACGGCATGACGCCAAGCTCGCGGCCGGCGATCGAGATCGGCACCTGGTGCACACCGAGCCACATGCTGGCGACGGCGCCGAGCGCACCGGTCATGTCGCTGTTGGCGATCAACAATTCCAGCAGCGTGACCGCGGCGATGACGACCAGCGCCACCACGGCGGGCGCAAACGCGACCCTAGCCAGGTCACGTGCCTGACGGGCACCCGCGGTCCGGTTGTCCTCGCTTGCCGACACCCTTGTCACTCTTCGCGCGCGAACCGGGCTGGGCGCGAGAGCGCAGGCTTAGACCGGTGCCCCACCAGGCGACTGCTGACCCTGCCCGTAGGACTGCGGTCCGCTGGGGGGGTTGGAGTAGTTGACCGGCGCTGAACCAGCCTGCGATCCGCCGCCGGCGCTGACCGGAGGTGGCGGGCTGAAGCTGGGGAACCCGGTGGGCGGTGTGTGACTGGCCGGCGGCTGGTGCTGCGGCTGGGACACCACCTGGGTGGCCTGCTGCGCCGGGAAGCCGCCGGACTGCGGGTTCGGTCCCGAGTAGCCGCCGTACTGCGACCCGTACCCGGGCGGCTGCGCCCCCTGGGCCGAGTTCGGCGCGGACTGCTGTGCACCCGGCTGACCGTAGTACCCGCCCGGCTGACCGCCGTACTGGCCATACTGTCCGTACTGCTGGTAGCCGCTGAACGGGTCATACTTGGGCCGCGGAGTCGGCGCGGTGATGACGCCCGCTTCCAGCAACAGCGCGGCCACGGCCGCCACCGCCTGGAACACCACGCACGCCAGCACGATCCACAGGGCCCAGCCGGCGGAGTAAGAGTCCGGCCGACTGAACGTGAAGGAAATGACCATCAGCACGCTCACGACCGAGAGCACCGCAGATATCGCGACGTAACTCCTGGCCTTGGGTAGCAGTCCCACTCCGGCCAGCAGCGCTGCCACCACGGCCACCGGTACCGCGTAACCGACGTCACCGGACACGTCGCTGCCGATGCCGCCCATTTCAGACTTGAAGGTGAAGATCGGGCCGAAGCTGAAGAAGTAGGCCAACAGACCCAGCGCCGCCACCGCGATGGACAGGTACAGGCCGAGCTTGCTTTCCGCCGGGGTGGCGGGCTCGGCCTGCCCGGACGCTGCGGCCGGGGCGCCGGAACCGTAGGGGCCGGCTGGCTGGCCGGGCGGGTAGCCGGGGCTACCAGGCGATAAGGTCATGGACTCCTCCTGTTGCTTCCGGTGCCTTCGGCTGCCGGGCGGCGTCGGTGCGCATGCTGCCGTGCGACGCCATTCGATCAACCACGCTAGCGCACCCCGGAAAGTAAATGCCCGTAGCCGCGCGCCGCTGCCGGCCTGCATCTGCGCCGAGACGGCAGGGGCGGCTGCGGACAAAATTAGAACACGTTCTAAATTGAGGCATGGACTACGGCCTCGTTCTGTTCACCAGCGACCGCGGCATCGCCCCGGCGCCTGCCGCCAAACTCGCCGAGGAACACGGATTCCACACGTTCTACGTGCCCGAACACACCCACATCCCGATCAAGCGCGAAGCGGCCCACCCCACCACAGGCGACTCCTCGCTGCCCGACGACCGCTACATGCGCACGCTGGATCCCTGGGTGAGTTTGGGCGCGGCATCGGCGGTGACCTCCCGCGTCCGGCTGTCAACGGCCGTCGCGCTGCCCGTCGAACACGACCCGATCACCTTGGCGAAAAGTATCGCCTCGCTGGACCATCTGTCCGGCGGGCGGGTCAGCCTGGGCGTCGGCTTCGGCTGGAACACCGACGAACTTGCCGACCACCACGTGCCGGCCGGTCGTCGGCGCACCATGCTGCGCGAATACCTCGAGGCGATGCGGGCGCTGTGGACTCAGGAAGAAGCCGAATACGACGGCGAGTTCGTCAAGTTCGGTCCGAGCTGGGCGTGGCCCAAGCCGGTGCAGGCGCACATTCCGGTGCTGGTGGGCGCAGCGGGCAACGAGAAGAACTTCAAGTGGATCGCGCGCAGCGCCGACGGCTGGATCACCACGCCGCGTGACATCGATATCGACGAGCCGGTGAAACTGCTCCAGGACACGTGGGCCGCTGCCGGGCGTGCGGGGGCGCCACAGATCGTCGCGCTGGACTTCAAGCCGGACGCCGAGAAGTTGGCGCGCTGGGCCGAGCTGGGCGTCACCGAGGTGCTCTTCGGCATGCCGGACAGCGACGAGGCCAAGGTTGCCGCGTATGTGGAACGGCTGGCCGGGAAGTTGGCTTCGTTCTGACCCTTGCGATCGATTTCGCGCCGAGCGTCACGCCAGCGTGACGCCGCACGCCGAACGTCACACTGGCGTGAGCTCTCCCGCAAGCGGCGGCGCCCCCACGATCGGTTCGCGGGCCGAGCGTCACGCCAGCGTGACGCCGCACGCCGAACGTCACGCTGGTGTGGCCCCCACGAGCGCCGGGGAGGGTGGGATCGAGCGCCGGGGAGCCGTCAGCGCGGCAGGCAGCGGTTTCCGTAGTCGAACGACTTCACCTGCACGGCCGACCCGAGGGGTTCGCCGTCGGTCAGCAGCGAGATCAGGTCGTCGTCTTCGGTCGTTGCCAGGAAGCGGCTGCCGTCGGTGTCCAACCGCCCGATGACGATCCCGGTCAGGCGGCCGTTGTCGCGGCGCACCGTGTAGGTCTCGACGGTGCCGACGCCGTCGGCGTTCTCGGTCACCGGCACGCGGGGCGCACCATCGATCTGCGCCTGTAGCTCGGAGCTGCGATCCGCACGCCAGGGTCCCGGCGCGGTGGAATAGATCCCGACCGAATACTTGCTCTGAATGCCACCGTTGGCGCCGACGAACCCGAATTGTCCTGGCGCGCTTCGCATCCGCGCGACCGTCTCGGCCACGCCGTGCATCGAGTAGTTGTTGCCGGCGCCGCCGAAGAACGGCAGTCCACCGGTCAGCGTCAGGCCACGCGGGTCGTCGGGGGCGATGCCCAGTCCGTCGCAGATGTTGAAGACCGGCACCGCAAAGCAGCTGTACAGGTCGAAGGTCGCGACCTCGTCGACGCCGATGCCGGCCACGTCCAGCGCCTCGCGGGCGGCCAGCACCGCCGACGGCGCGTGCCCGAGGTCCGGACGGTCGAGAAACGGCGGCGCTTCCAGGTCCGCGTGACCACGCAGGTACACCCACTTGTCTTCCGGCACACCCAGCCTGCGTGCCGCCCCGACCGACATGAGCAGCGCCGCCGCGCCCTGGTTCACCTGATCGCGGGCCACCAGCAACCGCCGATACGGCTCGGTGATCATCCGGTTGCTGTCGGTGACGGTGATCAATTCGTCGACGGTCCGCTCCACCGGCGATGCTGAAAACGGGTTCGCGGCAGCAACTTTGGTGAAGGGGGCGAACAACTCGCCCATGCGGCGCAGGTAATCGGCGGGATTCAGGCCGGTGGCGGCGCGGCGGGCGTTTTCCATCAGGGCGTACTGGGTCGGCGCATCGACCAGACCGTGGATCACCATGTAGCGGTTGATCAGCTTCTCGATGCCCGACCCGCGGTCCTCCAGGTCCCCGTCGATGGTCTCGCTGAAGTCCGGCTTGTCCTCGCGGTCCGCGAAATACCGCAGGGTCGACGTCGCGTCCGACCCGAAGATGAGCGCGACCTCCGAGCGGCCGCCGGCGATGTCACCGGCCAGCTCGGTGATCAGGTGCTGAGGCCCCTGCCCGCCGATGATCTCCAGGATCGCCCGCCGCGGTTCGGCGCCGACCCGCTTGGCCACCGACCGGGGGTAGTTGTTCGATCGGCCCAGCGGGGCGGTGGCCACCGGTCCGGAGATCTCGAATTGCCGGATGGCCGCGATCGTGTCGATCTCGGCGGCGACAGCCTTCGCGTCGCAGTCGTCCAGCGCAGCCTGCGCCGCGGCGGCGGCCAATTCCACCGGCGACATCGCCCGGTAATCCGGATCGTCGATACGCTCGGCAGCCTGCCCGACGCCGACGACGACGGGCGTCCGCGGATCAAGATTCATAGATCTACTATCTACCGCAGTGCCGAGCAGACGCAAAATCGCCCCGGAGCACATGTTCCAGGGCGACTTTGCGTCTGCTCGCCGGCAGTTCTCGCGCCAGCACGGGCGCCAGCGGGTGCTACAGGCTCTGCAGGATCTCCCGGGCCAGCGCCGCCGTCTCCGACGGTGTCTTACCGACCTTGACCCCGGCCGCTTCCAGCGCTTCCTTCTTCGCCGACGCGGTACCCGAGGAGCCGGAAACGATCGCTCCCGCGTGACCCATCGTCTTGCCCTCCGGGGCGGTGAATCCCGCGACATAGCCGACGACCGGCTTGGTCACGTTGGCCTTGATGAAGTCGGCTGCCCGCTCCTCGGCGTCGCCGCCGATCTCACCGATCATCACGATGAGCTTGGTGTCGGGATCTTTCTCGAACGCCTCGATGGCGTCGATGTGGGTGGTGCCGATCACCGGGTCACCGCCGATGCCGATCGAGGTGGTGAAGCCGAAATCGCGCAGCTCGTACATCATCTGGTAGGTCAGCGTGCCCGACTTGGACACCAGCCCGACCGGCCCCGGCCCGGTGATGTTGGCCGGGGTGATGCCGACCAGCGACTGTCCGGGGCTGATGATGCCCGGGCAGTTGGGGCCGATGATGCGGGTCTTCTGACCCTTCGCGACGTTGTACGCCCACGCATAGGCGCTGTCCTGCACCGGGATTCCCTCGGTGATGACCACCAGCAGCGGGATCTCGGCGTCGATGGCCTCGGTGATCGCGTCCTTGGCGAACTTCGGCGGCACGAAGATGATCGAGACGTCCGCGCCGGTCTTCTCGATGGCCTCGACGACGGTGCCGAACACCGGCAGTTCGACGTCGTTGTCGTCGGCGTCCTTGTGCGCGACGGTGGTGCCGGCTTTACGGGCGTTGACGCCGCCGACGATCTGGGTACCCGCCTTGAGCATCCGCGCAGTGTGTGTGGTGGCCTCGGCTCCGGTGATGCCCTGGACGATGACCTTGTTGTCCTTGTTCAGGAAAATAGCCATGGGTCGGTTCTCCTCTGCTCAGGCGTTCGCCAGCTGGGCGGCTTTGTCGGCACCGGCGTCCATCGTCTCGGCCTGGATCACCAACGGGTGATTGGCCTCGGCCAGGATGCGCCGACCCTCCTCGACGTTGTTGCCGTCCAACCGCACCACCAGCGGCTTGTTGGCCTCGTCGCCCAGGATCTCCAGCGCCTTGACGATGCCGGTGGCCACCGCGTCGCAGGCGGTGATGCCGCCGAAGACGTTGACGAAAACGCTCTTGACTTCGGGGTCGCCCAGGATCACGTCCAGTCCGGCTGCCATCACCTCGGCCGAGGCGCCACCACCGATGTCCAGGAAGTTGGCCGGCTTGACGCCACCGTGCTTCTCTCCGGCGTAGGCAACGACATCCAGCGTCGACATCACCAGGCCGGCACCGTTACCGATGATCCCGACCTCGCCGCTGAGCTTGACGTAGTTGAGGTCGTGCTGCTTGGCCTTGAGCTCCAGCGGGTCGGTGGCCTCGCGGTCCTCGAACTCGGCGTGACCGGGTTGGCGGAAGTCGGCGTTGGCGTCCAGCGTCACCTTGCCGTCCAGCGCCAGGATCTTGTCGTCGGGAGTGCGTACCAGCGGGTTCACCTCTACCAGCGTCGCGTCCTCGCCCACGAACACGGCCCACAGCTTCTCGATCGTGACGGCCGCGGCGTCGAGCACCTCAGCGGGCAGGTGCCCCTGCTCGGCAATGGACCGCGCGAAGTCCCGGTCGACGCCCTTGACTGCGTCGACCGCCACCTTGGCGAGTCGGTCGGGCTTGGTCGCGGCGACCTCTTCGATCTCCATACCACCTTCCACCGAGCACATGGCCAGGTAGCTGCGGTTGGCCCGGTCGAGCAGGAAGGACAGGTAGTACTCCTCGGCGATGTCGCTGGCCTCGGCGACCAGCAACTTCTTCACGATGTGGCCTTTGATGTCCAGGCCGAGGATGTTCTTGGCGTGCTCGTAGGCCTCGTCCGGGGTGGCTGCGTACTTCACACCCCCGGCCTTGCCGCGGCCGCCGGTCTTGACCTGCGCTTTGACCATGACGGGCTTGCCGACTTCCTCGGCGATGGCGCGCGCGCCCTCGGCGGTGTCGGTCACCCGGCCTTGCGTACCGGGCACCCCGTGCTTGAGGAACAATTCCTTGGCTTGATACTCGAACAGATCCATGGGCGTCACTGCCTTTGCTCGGCTAACTTGCTAGTCCACTAGGGCGGCGGTGGCCCCAAATCGGCACCGCGCCCGGAGGAACTGTATCGACACCCGAAATGGTCTCCGCCGCCGCATCCACCGCTGTGGCGCAGGTCACCGAATGTATCCTCGCCCGAAACCGTGATCCAAGTCACAATTTCGACGGGATTCCATACCGAGGTTGCTAGTTTTACCCCTCAGCCGTTACCGTCTCATGGTCCAGATAACGTTATGGTCACGATCCGAGGACATCCCAGCTTTGTCCCAGCACCGAATTTCCCGCGCTGCCAGCGCAGTAGCGGCTCGCCCGTCCCGGGACCGCTGGCTGCGTCACCACCCCAACGAAGTCACCGAGATCATCCCGTTAGATGGCTTTGATGAACTCGACGACATGGAACTCGCCGATCTCGACGAGCTCGACTTCGGGGAATCCGAGTTCGACGTGTCAGAGCAGCTGCTGCACGCGCCCGAGCTCGACGATCTGGATGACACCGACGATCTGACGCCGCTGTGGCTGGCCGCTCCCGTCACCGAGGTGCTCGCCCGGGTCATCATCCCCGCGCCGGAGCCGGTCTCGGTCCGGTCGCTCACGACGGACGTCACGTCGGTTCCGCGCCGGGGCGGCAGTCACCGCAAGCAGCCGACCAGCGCGGCCAAGGGTCGGCTACTGATCGGCGCGATGGCCGCCGGTGCGGCCGCTGCTGCCACGCACACCGCACTCACCCAATCCGAGACGCCCAACATCGAGACGGTGCTGACCGCGAATGCGTCGTCGATGTCCGGCGGGTCCGGGGCGACCGCGCCGCGGGGCGCCCAGGTGATCGCCGCTCAGCCCGGCAACGTCAGCGTGCACAACGAGGAATTCGCCCGCGGCGTGGCCTTCGCACAGGAACGCGCCCAGCGTGAGGCACGGCTGCAGCAGCCGCTCTACGTCATGCCGACCAAGGGAATCTTCACCTCCAATTTCGGCTACCGCTGGGGTGTGTTGCACGCCGGCATCGACCTGGCCAATTCGATCGGCACCCCGATCTACGCGGTGTCCGACGGTGTCGTCATCGACGCCGGACCGACCGCGGGCTACGGCATGTGGGTCAAGCTGCTGCACGCCGACGGCACCGTCACCCTGTACGGCCACGTCAACACCACGTTGGTCAGCGTCGGGCAGCGGGTGATGGCGGGTGACCAGATCGCAACGATGGGCAACCGGGGGTTCTCCACCGGTCCGCACCTGCACTTCGAGGTTCACCTGAACGGCTCTGAGCGCATCGACCCGGTACCGTGGCTGGCCAAGCGCGGGCTGTCGGTCGGTAATTACGCCGGCTGACCGGTGAGCGCGCCGACCGACCCTGCCGGACGCGAACCTCCCGAACAGCCACGAACCCGGATCATTCGCCGCGCGCCCACCGAGCCGCTGCCGGTGGTGCCCGACTCAGCGCAGCCCACGCAGATCATCCGGCGTGCGCCATCCTCCGGTGCCGCCGCGGCCCCGGTGGACCCCATTGCCGCGCTGCCCGGTCTCCCGCAGCCCAGCCCCCGTACTGCGGTCGCGGCCGGCGCCGTGAGCATCGTCAGCGGATGGGCCACCTCGGTGGTGGCCACCGACCTGATCGCCGGCTGGTGGCGCACCGACCGGCTGTTCTGCATCGCGGTCGGGTTCCTTGCCCTGGTCTTTGCGATCACCACCGTCTCCGGGGTGATCGCGCTGCTGTTGCGCCGGCCGGTCGGGCGTCACCTGATCACGGCCGGAGCGGTGGTCGCGCTGCTCACTTACCTCGGCGTGTTCATCGCGGGCGCCCGGGTGGCGTGGTTGGTGCACGCGCTGCCGCTGCTGCCGGTCGCCAGCGCGGTCCTGGCGGCACTGCCGGAGACCAAACGGTGGACCGACTGAGCTTCAGCAGCGACGAACGTCTGGCCCGCCGGTGGCCACCGGCGGCAGCCGTCACCTGAATCCGGTCTGTTCCCCGGGGTGGGTCAGAGCTTAGCGATCGGGGCGTGGTTATGCATCAGCTTGACCCGCCCGGCACTGCCGAAATCGATCAACGACATCGCCGATTCGCCGGTGCCGGTCACCTCTTCGACCCGGCCCAGGCCGTACTTGTCGTGCGTCACCCGGTCGCCGGGCTCGAGCACGATGAGCGGGCGCTTGCTCGCACCCGAGCGGGTCGGCGCGGCACGCGGCGTGCCGAACCGGCCCGCACCGCTAACCGGCGCGCTGAACGACGGCTTAGGCGCGGTTCGTCGCCAGTCGATGAGCTGCTGGGGAATCTCGCGCAGGAAGCGCGATTCCGGATTGAGCATCGGCTGCCCCCAGGACGAGCGGACGATGGCCCTGCTCAGGTAGAGCCGCTGCCGGGCCCTGGTGATCCCGACGTAGGCCAGCCGGCGTTCCTCGGACAGCTCGCCCGGGTCATCCAGCGCCCGCATGTGCGGGAACATGCCGTCCTCCCAGCCCGTGACGAACACCACCGGGAACTCCAGCCCCTTGGCGGTGTGCAGCGTCATCAACGTGACCAGACCCGCGCCGTGCTCGGGAATCTCGTCAGTGTCGGCGACCAGGGAGACCCGTTCCAGAAAAGCCGCCAGGATTCCGGTGTCCGGCACGTCCTCGTCGTCGGTGTCGCCTTCGGCTGCCAGTGCCGCCGCGTTTGCCCGATCGATGCTGAATTCGTGTGCGACGCTGACGAGTTCGTTGAGGTTGTCCAACCTCGCGAGCTCCTGCGGATCGGTCGACGACTCCAGCTCGCGGCGGTACCCGGTGCGTTCGAGCACCGCCTCGACCAAGTCGCCGAGATCGTCGTCGAGGTGCCCCCGCAGCTCGTCGAGCAACTCCACGAAGCCGGCGATGCACTTCTCCGCGCGGCTGTTGAGCATCGGCACTTTGCCCGCGGCCGCCGCCTGCAGTGCGTCGGCGAAGCTCGCGCCGGTGTTCTCGGCGTACACCGCCACACACGCCTCGGCGCGGTCACCGATGCCGCGGCGCGGGGTGTTCAGGATGCGCCGCATGCTGACGGCATCGCCGGGATTGTCCAGTACCCGCAGGTAAGCGACGATGTCGCGAATCTCCTTGCGTTCGTAAAAACGAACTCCCCCAACGACTTTGTACGGAATCCCGGCGCGGATGAACACCTCTTCCAGGGATCGCGACGAGTTGTTGGTGCGGTAGAAGACCGCGACGTCGTTGTAGGTGATGTCGCCGCGGTCGGCCAATGCGTCGATTTCGTCGGCGACGAACCTGGCCTCGTCGTGCTCGTTGTCGGCGACGTAACCGACGATCAGTTCACCCTCGCCGGCGTCGGTCCACAGCCGCTTCTCGCGGCGCCCCGTGTTGCGGGCGATCACCGAGTTCGCCGCGGACAGGATGTTCTGCGTCGAGCGGTAATTCTGTTCCAGCAGAATCGTTCTCGCGTCCGGGTAGTCACGTTCGAAGTCTTCGATGTTGCGGATGGTGGCACCGCGGAACGCATAGATCGACTGGTCGGCATCCCCGACGACGCACAACTCCCCGGGTGGCACACCATCCTCGGTGTCGCGACCGACCAGTTCCCGCACCAACATGTACTGCGCGTGGTTGGTGTCCTGGTACTCGTCGACCAGAACGTGGCGGAACCGGCGTCGGTAGTACTGCGCGATGTCGGGGAATGTCTGCAGCACCGCGACGGTCTCGCCGATCAGGTCGTCGAAGTCCAATGCGTTGGCCGCCCGCAGCCGTCGCTGATACTCCCCGAAAACCGATGCCACGGTGCGGGACAGGTCGTCGGACTCGTCGGTGAGGTTGGACACCGCCTGGTGCGGATCGATCAGCTCGTTCTTGAGGTTGGAGATGGCGTTGGCCAGCAGCCGGGGCGAATACCGCTTGATGTCCAGGCCCATGTCGCGGCCGATCATCTGCAGCAGCCGGCGGGAATCATCGGCGTCGTAGATGGAGAAGTTGGAGTTGAGCCCGTCGATCAGCGATGCCTGGTTACGCAAGATCCGCACACACGACGAGTGGAACGTCGACACCCACATGTAGCGGGCCCGCGGACCGACCAGGTTGACCACACGTTCACGCATCTCGGCGGCCGCTTTGTTGGTGAACGTGATCGCCAGGATCTGACCGACGCTCACGCCGCGCTCAGCGACCAGGTAGGCGATGCGGCGGGTGAGCACCGCCGTCTTGCCCGAGCCGGCACCCGCGACGATCAGCAGCGGCGAGCCCTCATGGACCACCGCCTGGCGCTGTTGCTGATTGAGACCGTCGAGCAGTTGCTCGGCTTCGGATTTTGCGTCAGTCGCGTGCACACTCATGTCCGTCCAAACTTACCGCCGCTGCCCGACACCCACGCCCTTCCCGCCACTAATTACCGAGTTTTTGCGTGCGTGCGGCCATTGGTGGCACACTCGGTTGGTGCTCAACGTGCAGCCCCGATTTTTCTACGGGTACCCGTCAGCGGTGCCCGTGGCGTAGCTGCTTTCGCAGAGCCCCGTGGTCCGCTTCGGCGATCGGGGCTCGTCTTTCGTGTGAGGCCCGAACCGGATGAGACCAGACCCACCACCTCACGAAAATGCGGAGATAGCAGAAATGAACACCGAGACCATCGATACCGCAGAGCTCGATATCGACGAATTGCGCGAAGAGATCGACCGGCTCGACGCTGAGATCCTTGCCGCCGTCAAGAGACGCGCCGAGGTGTCCCAGGCGATCGGCAAAGCCCGGATGGCATCCGGCGGCACTCGGCTGGTGCACACCCGGGAGATGAAAGTCATCGAACGCTACAGCGAGTTGGGTCCGGAAGGAAAAGACCTCGCGATGCTGCTGCTGCGTCTGGGCCGGGGACGACTCGGCCACTAATCGGTTACTCCTGCCGTTACATTCGGCAGTTTGCTGATTTGCCCCGGTAAGCTCCGCCGGACATGGCTGCGTCGTCAAGAGCTGCACTTTCACCGTTACGTCGGCTGATGTCGCTATCAGCCGCAGCGTTGCTCGCCGTCACGGGTGGGTTCTCGGCCAGCACGGCGATCGGTTCCGCCTGGTCCCGCCAGGGTCAACCGATCGAGTACCTGATGGTCCCCTCGCCGTCGATGAATCGCCAAGTCAAGGTGGAGTACCAGGGCCGGGCAACCGGCGCGAGCTCGCACGCGGTGTATCTGCTCGACGGGATGCTGGCCCGCGACGACTTCAACGGGTGGGACATCCACCTGCCGGTATTCGAGTGGTTCGGCCAGTCCGGCCTGTCGTTGGTACTGCCCACCGGTGGCATGGCGAGTTTCTATTCCGACTGGTACCGGCCGGCGGTCGGCAACAAGGGCACGTGGACCTACAAATGGGAGACTTTCCTGACCCAGGAGTTGCCGGCCTGGTTAGCGACGAACAAGGGCACCAGCCCCACCGGAAACGCCGTGGTAGGAGCCTCGATGAGCGGCTCAGCGGCATTGATCCTGGCCGCTGATCACCCGCAGAACTTCGTCTATGCCGCGTCGATGTCCGGTTTCCTCAACCTGTCCGCCGGCAATTGGCCCACCTTGCTCACCGCCGCGCAGCTGGGTGCCGGCGGCTTTCGCTCCGACGCCATGTGGGGGCCCGCCGGTGACCCCGCGTGGGCCGATCACGACCCCACGGTCAACGCCGCCAAGCTGGCCGCCAACAACACCCGCATCTGGATCTACACCGGCAACGGTGGCGAGTCAGACCTGGGCACCAAGCTGGACGCCAGCCTGCTGGAAAGCGCTACCCGCATCAGCAACAAGGTCTTCGCGGCCCGCTACAAACTCAAGGGCGGCCACAACGGCGTATTCAATTTCCCCGCCAACGGCACGCACACCTGGCAGTACTGGGGAGAGCAGTTGCAGGCGATGCTGCCGGATCTGCAGCAGGTGCTAGGCAGCACGCCCGCACGCTGAGAGGTCTCTGGCTGCAGATCGCCGGATGAGTCTCGGGCCCTGACCGTCCCGGCACTAGGGTCGACTTATGACCTCCGCGCCATCAGACATCACCGCCACCCCGGCCTGGGACGCCCTGCGCAAGCACCATGATCAGATCGGAGAAACCCACTTACGGCAGTTCTTCGACGACGATCCGGACCGCGGTCGCGAGCTCACCCTGACGGTGGGAGACCTCTACATCGACTACAGCAAGCATCGGATCACCGGCGAGACGGTCGGACTGCTGATCGACCTCGCGCGCACAGCCAAGCTCGAGGAGCGCCGGGACGCCATGTTCGCCGGTGAGCGCATCAACACCTCGGAGGATCGGGCGGTGCTGCACACCGCGCTGCGGTTGCCGCGTAATGCCGACCTGATCGTCGGGGACCAGAACGTGGTCAGGGATGTCCGCGAAGTGCTGGACGCGATGGGCGACTTCACCGACCGGCTGCGTACCGGGGACTGGAAAGGTGCCACCGGCGAGCGGATCCGCACCGTGGTCAACATCGGCATCGGCGGTTCCGACCTGGGCCCGGTGATGGTGTACCAGGCACTGCGCCACTACGCCGACGCGGGCATCTCGGCCCGCTTCGTCTCCAACGTGGATCCCGCCGACCTGGTCGGTGTACTGGCCGACTTAGACCCTGCCACAACACTTTTCATCGTCGCGTCGAAGACCTTTTCCACTCTCGAAACGCTGACCAACGCGACGGCGGCCCGCCGCTGGCTCACCGACAAACTCGGGGATGCCGCGGTGGCAAAGCATTTCGTGGCCGTGTCCACCAACAAGCGTCTCGTCGACGAATTCGGGATCAACACCGACAACATGTTCGGTTTCTGGGACTGGGTGGGTGGCCGCTACTCGGTGGATTCCGCGATCGGGTTGTCGGTGATGGCGGTGATCGGCCGAGAAGCGTTCGCGGACTTCCTGTCCGGATTTCACATCGTCGACGAACATTTCCGGACGGCACCGCTGGACGCCAATGCGCCTGCGCTGCTTGGGCTTATCGGGCTGTGGTACAACAACTTCTTCGGCGCCCAGTCGCGGGTGGTACTGCCCTACGCCGACGATCTGGCGCGGTTCGCGGCCTATCTGCAGCAGCTGACCATGGAGTCGAACGGCAAGTCGACGCGCGCCGACGGCACTCCGGTCACCACCGACACCGGCGAAATCTATTGGGGCGAGCCGGGAACCAACGGCCAGCACGCGTTCTACCAGTTGCTGCACCAGGGCACCCGACTCATACCTGCCGACTTCATCGGCTTCAGTCAGCCCCTCGACGACCTGCCGACAGCAGAAGGCGACGGCAGCATGCACGATCTGTTGATGAGCAACTTCTTCGCCCAGACCCAGGTTCTGGCATTCGGCAAGACGGCTGAGGAGATCGCTCAGGAGGGCGCCCCGGCCGAGGTGGTGCCGCACAAGGTGATGCCCGGCAACCGGCCGTCGACCTCGATCCTGGGCACCCGGTTGACACCGTCGGTGCTGGGCCAGCTGATCGCGCTCTACGAGCACCAAGTCTTCACCGAGGGTGTCATCTGGGGCATCGATTCCTTCGACCAGTGGGGTGTGGAACTGGGTAAGACGCAGGCCAAGGCGCTGATCCCGGTACTCACCAGCAACGAATCCCCGGCCAAGCAGTCGGACAGCTCCACCGACGCGTTGGTGCGCCGCTACCGCGCCGAGCGGGGCCGCGCGGAATAGCGATTCGCCTGCTGTTGCGCCGAGTGTGCATCCCACGACGCGACACGCCGCTCAGGTGTCGTGGCTTGCACAGTGGGCCTCAGGAGGGTCAGGCGAAGCGCTTGGTCAGCGGTGGTGGCATCACCCGCAGCAGCTGGACCAGCGGTGCCCACGGCCAGCGCGGCACCACGGCGCGACCCGGCTCGCGTTCGATGGCGGCGACGAGTGCCTTGACGCCGGTTTCGTTGTCCACCATCAACATTGTGCTGTTGGATTTGGCCGTCATCTCCGACTCGATGTAGCCCGGCTCGATGGAGGTCACCCTGATGGGACCTTTGGCGTACTCGGCGCGCAGCGACTCGCCCAGCGACGTCAGCCCAGCCTTGCTGGCGCAGTAGGCGGCTTTGACGCCCGGCACACCGCGGTTGCCCAGCACCGAGGAGATGAGCACCAGGTGACCGGATCCGCTCTTGTTGAAGATCTCCAGCGCGGTCTCGATCTGCACCAGCGCAGCGATCAAATTGGTCTCCAGCGTCGCCTTGTTCGCCCACACCTTGCCCGAGCCCAGCTTGGCGCCCTTGCCGATACCGGCATTGACGATTACCCGGTCGATACCGCCCAGCGCGTCGCTGAGTTCGGCGAACACCTTCGGCACCTGTTCGTGGTCGTTGACATCCAGCGCCGCCAGCGCGATCTTGACCGACGGATACTGCTGCGACAGTTCGGCTTTCAATTCCTCGAGCCGGTCGGTGCGGCGGGCACACAAGGCCAGGTCGCGGCCTTTGGCGGCGAAGGCGCGGGCCATGCCGGCGCCCAGGCCGGAGCTGGCTCCGGTGATCAGGATTCTCTGGCGAGTCACCCGGGCAGCATATCGGGGCTATTTGAGCAGCCGGGACATGCGCCGGTCGGCCAGCACTTTGCCGCCGGTCTGACAGGTCGCACAGTATTGAAAAGACTTGTCCGCGAACGACACTTCGCGCACGGTGTCGCCGCAGACCGGGCAGGGCAGTCCGGTGCGGGCGTGTACCCGCAGCCCAGAGCGCTTCTCTCCTTTGAGCATGGCAGCGCCCTGCCCGACGGACCGGCTCACCGCGTCGGTGAGGACGGAAATCATCGCGTCGTGCAGGACGGTGAGCTGCTCGTCGGACAGTTTCGCCGCGGTCGCGAACGGTGAGATCCGCGCGACGTGCAGGATCTCGTCGCTGTAGGCGTTGCCGATGCCGGCGATCACCTTCTGGTCGGTGATGACGGTCTTGATCCGCCCGGTGTTGCCGGCCAGGATGCGGGCCAGGTCATCGGGGCCGAGTTCGAGCGCATCGGGTCCGAGTGCGGCGATCTGCGGCACCTGCCGGGGATCGTTGACCAGCCAGACCGCGAGCCGTTTCTGGGTGCCGGCTTCGGTGAGGTCGAAGCCTGGCGCCGTACCGGGGGTGCCCAGATGCACCCGCAGCGCGATCGGCCCCTTGCCCGGCCGTAACGGAGCCGCGGCCAGTTTGTCCGACCAGCGCAGCCAGCCGGCCCGCGACAAATGCGTGATCAGCCAGAGGTCGCCGGCCTGCAGGCCCAGGTACTTGCCCCACCGGCCGGCGGTGACGACGGCGCGGCCGTGCAGCGCGTTGACGGGCGGATCGAAGGTCTTGAGCACACTCAGCGCGGCGACGTCGACCCGGCCGACGGTCAAGCCGACGGCATGCCGGCGCAGATGATCAGCCAGCGCTTCGATCTCGGGGAGTTCGGGCACCGGTCCAGTGTGCCCCTACAGGGGCGCGCCCGGTGTTCCGGCGGTCCCCGAAATCAAACCCATATTGCCGCCGGCAGCCGGCGGGTTGCCGTGACCGCCACGGCCGCCGTTGCCGTACAAGCTGGCGTTGCCACCCTGGCCGCCGCTGCCGTTGGCGCCGGTGTTGCCGATATACGTCGTGCCATTCACCGTTCGCTGGCCCGGGACCCCTCCCTTGCCGCCATCGCCGCCATCGCCGCCGTTGCCGATCAACCCTGACGCCCCACCCGCGGCTCCGGAGCCGGCGAGGCCACCATTGCCGGGCACGGGAGTGATGGCGGCGCCGCCCGGGTTGCCCCCTTGTCCACCGCCTCCACCGAATCCGCCGGCACCGCCGTCGCCGAGGAAGTAGCCACCCCGGCCGCCAAGTCCGCCGTTGCCACCGGCACCGCCGTCGCCTCCGTCGTAAGACGTCGCACCGACACTGACACCGGCCGCACCGAGGCCCCCATTACCGCCGGCACCTCCCCTGCCAAACAACCCGGCGTTGCCTCCGGCTCCGGCCCTCAGACCGGCCGATCCACCATTGGCACCGTCAACTGCCGGAATCCCGCTGGTGTTGGCGCCGCCACCAGCACCGCTGTCCCCGCCTCGACCGCCGTTGCCGGATAGCCATCCGCTTTGACCACCGTCGCCGCCCAGGCCGCCGGTCCCGCCGGTGCCCGCCACCGCGGAAGGACTGTGACTTGTCGCGCCGGTTGCCTGCCCGCCGGCACCGCCGGCCGCCCCGCGGCCACCGTCGCCGAAGAACAAGCCACCGCGACCACCGGCCCCGCCGTTGCCGCCGACTCCGCCGTTGGCTCCAGATCCCCCACTGCCGCTGCTGAATTCAGTCGCGTTTCCCCCGACGCCGCCGAGTCCGCCGCTGCCGCCGTTGCCCCACAGCCAACCGCCGGCACCTCCGACGCCACCGTTGCCACCGGCCAGGCCCGCCGAACCCGCAGTGGCACCGTTGGCACCCGCTCCACCGGCTCCGCCTGACCCGCCGCTGCCGAAGAAGCCAGCTGAGCCGCCGTTGCCACCGCTTTGGCCGGCCGCGCCGATCGCACCGTTCCCGCCGTTGCCCCAGAGGATGCCGCCGTCCTGACCGTTGGCTCCGGGGGTGGCGCCGTTGGCGCCATTGCCGATCAGCGGACGGTTCAGCAACGCCATCGTGGGCGCGTTGACAGCGCCGAGCACTTCCTGCTCCGCCGTCTGCAACACATTGGCCGCCTCAGCGGCCGCGTACTGCGCCGCACCACCGCTCATCAACTGGACAAACTGCTGGTGAAACTGCGCCGCCTGGGCACTCAGGGCCTGGTAAGCCTGGGCGTGGGCACCGAACATCGCGGCGATGGCCACCGACACCTCGTCCGCGCCGGCGGCGAGCACGCTCGACGTGGGGAACGCGGCAGCCAGATTCGCCTGGCTGATTGTCGATCCCGCACCGGCCAGATCGGACGCGGCTGCCGCGACCAGTTCCGTGGCAGCGTTCACAAACGACACAAGCGGACCTCCTCAACCGATCCGCATGCTACGGCGATCAAGGATGATGTGTGGGCCGATTCGCCTGAATTCGTTCGCGCTTAACAGAATTCGGCGCCACATCGTTCGCTTTGCGAACTAGGTCTGACCCGGCTGTCCGTTCTGGCCGAACAGCGCGCCACCAGTGCCAGCCCGGCCACCCGGCTGCCCATTGGCGCCGTCGCCGCCGTCACCGCCGTTGCCGATCAGCTGTGCATTACCGCCGCTGCCGCCGCGTCCGTCCGGACCGATGCCCACCGGGCCGGCGTTGCCCCCGGCACCCCCGTCGCCGTAGAACAGACCGCCGTCGCCACCGTTTCCGCCGTTACTGCTCGAAGCCAGGACGCTGCCGCTGCCCGTGGTACCGCCGGCGCCCCCCGCGCCGCCGCGACCGACCAACGCGGCGTCTCCACCGTCACCGCCGTTGCCGCCGGGCGCCGCGAAGCTGGGACCGGTACCGAAGAAGTTTCCGCCGTTGCCGCCGCCGCCGCCGTTCCCGGCGCTGCCGAACAGGCCGGCCGAGCCACCGTCACCGCCGAAGCCGCCGCGGGCACCGGAACCGGAAAGCGACGGATTCGTAGCCAGCCCGCCGGTACCGCCGGTCCCGCCGCGGCCGCCGTCGGCGCCGTTTCCGTAGAGCCAACCACCCCTGCCACCTTGACCACCGAGCGCGCCCTCGCCGCCGTCACCACCGGTGTTCGTGCCGAGTGCGCCGTTGCCGCCCAGCCCGCCGTTGCCGCCGGCACCACCGTTACCGAAGAAGCCGGCGTCGCCACCCCTGCCGCCCAGCACGCCGGTGTTCGAACCGCCATGCGCGCCAACAAGTACCGCGGGGCTGTTGTCCAGGCCGTTGCCGGCGTCGCCGCTGTTGCCACCCGCGCCCCCGTCACCGGAGAACAGGCCGGCCCGCGCGCCGTCGCCACCGGAACCACCGGCTCCGGCTTCGCCCCCGAATGAGCTGGACGTCAGAGCGCCGGTGCTGGCGCCGCCCTTGCCACCATCTCCTCCGGCGCCGCCATTGCCGACCAGCAGTCCCGCGCGACCGCCGACTCCACCGTCACCGCCCTGTCCCCCGTTGTTGCCTGCGCCGGACGGGCCGGCATCGCTGGCTTGGCCGCCGACACCACCGGCACCACCGGCTCCGCCGGCGCCGGTGAAGAACCCGCCGGCACCACCGGCGCCACCGTCACCTGCCGCACCACCGGCTTGACCAGGGGCGCCGATTCCGCCGTTGCCGCCGAAACCGCCACTACCGCCCGCGCCGTAGAGCCAGCCGCCGGTACCGCCGGTGCCGCCGGTGCCGCCAGCCACGCTGGCGACTCCGGTCATTCCGATCCCACCGGCTCCGCCGCGGCCGCCGTTACCCAACAAGCCCGCGTTTCCGCCATTGCCACCGCTCTGGCCGACGCCACCGGTTGCACCGTTGCCGCCATTCCCCCAAAGGATGCCGCCGTCCCTGCCATCGGCTCCGGCGGTCGCGCCGTCCGCGCCGTTACCCACCAGTGGACGGTTGAACAGCGCCATAGCCGGTGCGTTAACAGCACCGAGGACGTTTTCTTCGAGGGACTGCGTGCTCACGTTAAGGGCTTCAGCAGCGGCGTATTGCGTCGCTCCGCCGCTCATCAGTTGCACGAACTGCTCGTGAAAGAGCGCCGCCTGGGCACTGAGTTGCTGGTAGGCCTGGGCGTGCGCGCCGAAGAGCGCGGCGATCGCCGTGGACACGTCATCGGCGCCGGCAGCCAGCACCGACGCTGTGGGCGCGGCCGCGGCCGAGGTGGCGGCGTTGATCGACGAACCGATGCTCGCCAAGTCCGTTGCCGCAGCAGTGACCCACTCCGGCTGAGCGAACACGTAGGACATACGCCGACCCTTCTCAACCCTACGACGAGCCCGCGATTAGGCACGTGTTTAGCACACTAGAGGGGATCGTAACCCGTCACCCGGAATCCGGAGCACGTGTTCTTGCCGACACGTCAAATTCGCGGCAGGAAATCCGCGACGCACCAGCCGGCGCAGCTGTACAGAAGTGTCGACGGGGCCTTGCACGCCAACGGCTAAGCCGGTTGGCCGGGGGGCCGCAACAGATAGGTATCCATGATCCAGCCGTGCCGCGCTCGGGCCTGCGTGCGCTGCTCGAGGATGCGCGCGCCCACCTCGCCGACGGGTCCCGCCATCAGCATCTCGTCCGCGGTCCCCAGGTACGCGCCCCACCAGATCCAGGTGTCGGGCGCACAGGTCTGGAACGAGCAGTCCGCGTCGAGCATCACCACGGCCGCACCGGTCAGCCCGTGGGCACGCAACTGCCGACCGGTGGTGACGAGCACCGGTTCGCCGACGTCGTTGAGCGGAATGCGGTGACGCGCGGTGAGTGCCTGTATCGCGGTGATGCCGGGTATCACGTCGTAGCTGATCTGCACCTCGGCGGCGACGAGATCCAGGATGCGCAGTGTGCTGTCGTAGAGCGACGGATCACCCCAGGCCAGGAAGGCTCCGACGCCGTCGGGCTCCAGTTCTTCGGCGATGGCAGCCGCCCAGAGCCGGGCGCGCGCCGCGTGCCAGTCCGACACGGCGGCCCGGTAGTCGGTGGCGGTGGATCGCCGCGGATCCGGCAGCTGGACGAACCGATACCCGGGCTCGCGGATGAACCGCGCGCAGATCTGCTGGCGCAGCGCGACCAGGTCGCTCTTGGCCTCTCCCTTGTCCATCGCGAAGAACACCTGGGTGTCGTTGAGCGCCTCGATTGCCTGGACGGTCACGTAGTCGGGGTCGCCGGCACCGATCCCGATCACATGGATGTGCCGACTCATGCAGCTCAACCTAATTGAGACCGCGCGCCATCTACCGGGGACCGTCGGTACCCGGTACCGTGGGTATTGACTAGAGAATGTGATCTGCCTAACGTCTGAATCAGCCCCCGGCCACCGGGACACGAAGGGACGCCAACGATGACCACTGCGGTGCGACCAAGCGGACCGAGTCGCGAAGAATTCTCCGAGCGTCTGCTCAAAGGGTCGGTCAAGAAGTCTTACGAACCGGTCGTCGACATCGACTGGGACGCTCCCCTGGACCCGGACAAGTTCTTTCTGCCCGCCAAGCTGGTGTCGCTGTACGGCACACCGATGTGGGAGGAGATGTCCCGCCAGCAGCAGATCGAACTGTCCCGTCAGGAACTGGTCAACACGCTATCGGCCGGTATCTGGTTCGAGAACATGCTCAACCAGTCGCTGCTGCGCACCATCCTGCACGAGGACCCCACCAGCCGGTCCACGCATTACAAGCTGACCGAACTGGGCGACGAAACCCGCCACATGGTGATGTTCGGCAAGGCCATCGAGCGTATCGGCGCAAAACCGGTGCGGCCCACCCGGTTTCATCGCTACATCATCAATCTGCTGCCGCTGGCGTTTCAGCGCGGCTCGATGCTGTGGGTGGCCGCGCTGATCGGTGAGGAGATCTTCGACTCGCTGCAGCGGCAGATGATGGACGACCCCGAACTGCAACCGATCATCCAGCGGCTGATGCGGATTCACGTCACCGAAGAGGCCCGCCACATTCAGTTCGCGCGCGACGGTGCCCGCAAACGGGTTGCCGAGATGCCGCGGCGCAACCGGTGGTTCATGGCCAACATCAACGGTCTCGGCGGATATTTCTTCAACTACCTGTTCAGCAACCGCGTGCAGTACGCGCGCGCCGGCCTGGACGTCAAACGGGCACGACACCTCGCCCGCACCAGCGCACACCGCCGAGAGGTTCAACAGGCCGGATTCGCGCCGCTGGCAGCGTTTTTGACCGAGGTAGGCCTGATGGGCCCGATCGCGCGCCGCGGCTGGAAACGCAGCAGGTTTCTGTGACACTGGTCGTCGGAGCGGGCGCCGCCGACCTCGCCTCCACGCTGCACACCGCCGGTCTCACCGAGGTCGCGACGCTCGAGGCCGAGATCTCGCATTCTGAGTTTCACGACGACGCGTGGGTGCTGCACACCGCGGCCGGCGAGCACGTCCGAGCTGATGTGGTCATTGCCACGAACCCCCGTTTGTTCGTCCCGTGGGTGCCGGACATCAATGGCCGCAACGACTTTCAAGGCGAGTCTTTCCATGCGGCAGCCTGGGACCCCCGGTTCCGCCCGGCCGGCAAGTCCATTGCACTGGTGGGCACCGACTCCTGGGCCGCGCACCGCCTCAGCCAACTTGTCCGAGCCGCGGGAACGGTGACCGTGTTCGCGCACGCGCCCCGGCGCATGGTCTCCAGCGCCCGGCCCTGGACGCCGCCCTGGCGCCGCCGCCCACAGCCCGGACCACCAGTGGTGACGTCGGCGATCGACGCCATCACGGCGACAACCATCCGGACCCGCGACGGCGTCGAGCACCCGGTCGACGCGATCATCTACGGCACCGGATTCGCAATCGGTGACCAGGCGGCGGTCGGTGAGTCCGTCCGCGACAACTGGGTCGACGGGATGGAACCCTTCCACGGCGTGGCCGTGCGCGGTCTGCCCAACTACTTCTTCCTCACCGGGCCGGACACCGCGGCGCAGGCGCGCTACGTCGCTTCCTGCCTCGACGTCATGAAGCGCACCGGCAGCCGTCGTATCGAGGTGCGCCGTTCCAGCCAGCAGGTGTTCAACGAGCGGGTCCAACTCGCTCCGGCCCAGCCCCCCGCGGTGCTCGGAGCGTTCGACACATTCGACTTGTCGTCGAGCGCACCCGACTACGAGGACACCTACGACGGCGCCGCGACGCTGGAGATCGGCGGCGCCCGCTATCCGGTGCGCGTCCGCCTGGTCGGTCACCTCGACCCACTCGACGGCAACTACCACTGGCAAGGGACCGTGCTGGACGCGGTGCCCGACTCCCTCACACGGGCGCGGGCGGTCACGCTGAGCGTTGGCCAGCACAGCGTGCCCGCCCGCATCGTCGAACAGACACCCTGGGGCACCCACTCGGTCGCCGGCGTGGGCACACCCCCGTACGCACTGGCCTGAGACTCTGGGCGTCCTACCGGCGATTCGTGGGCCGGGGATTGACTGTCGGCGACGCTGGGTAATTAGCCATAGGTGTGCGCGCTGGGCAGCAACGATGAGTTCGGCGCAGCAGCGTTCGGGCGCCAGGCACGACATAGCGAGGCGGACCGGTTTCGCACCGGATACTGCTTCGCGGTCTTCGATGTCCGACCCGTTCCCCTTTCGCAATGGGGGATGTTTACCCGAAGATGGAGCTCTCAATGTCGCGGCAAGGCCGGTGACGTGGGGGACCAGTAGACGGCGGGGAAGGTGTTCAAGGAGCGGGACATGGAACCGGATGACATGGCGCAATCGGCACGCGACCTGAGGGTCCGCTGCCAGGGAGGGACCATATGAGTTCGGTGGCGAAATCGTCCAACTCCCTCGCGGTGGTATCTCGGGCCGAGGAATCAGTGGTGTTGTTGACCGCCGACGGCGTGCTCGACGCCAAGAACACCGCCGAGCTGCGTGACGCGGTCACCAGAGCCACCCTTGACGTGCCCACCGCGGTCATCGTCGACGTCAACGCCCTGCAAGTTCCCGACGAGGCAGGCTGGTCGGTGTTCACCAGCGCGCGCTGGAATATGGACGCCCGCCCCGACGTGCCGATCGTGCTGGTCGCCGCGAACCGCGCCACCCGCGAGGCGATCGAGCGCAGCGGAGCGGCCCGCTTCATGCCGGTCTATCCGACGGAGAAGGGAGCCACTAAGGCCGTCACCCGACTTGGGCGCCGCAAGCTGCACCACGCGCAGGCCAAGCTGCCGGCCAATCTGACCAGCCTTCGCGAGTCTCGCCAGCTGGTCCGCGAGTGGCTCACCAACTGGTCGAAACCGGGACTGATCCCCGTCGCACTCGTGGTGGTCAACGTGTTCATCGAAAACGTGCTGGAACACACCGGCAGCGAACCGATGATGAGGATCGAGTGCGACGGCCAGGCGGCGACCATCGCGGTGTCCGACACCAGCACCGCGCCCGCGCTTCGCCTGGCAGCCCCGCCCAAAGGTATCGATGTGTCCGGTCTGGCCATTGTCGACGCGTTGTCGCGTGCCTGGAGCAGCACGCCGACATCGACGGGCAAGACGGTCTGGGCGATCATCGGTCCCGAAAACCAGCTCTGAGATGCGGTTCAGTTACGCGGAGTCGTTGACCGACCCGCAGTTTTACATTCCCCTGGCCAAAGCAGCGGAAGCAGCCGGCTACCACAGCATGACCATTGCCGACAGCCTCGCCTACCCCTTCGAGTCGGACTCGAAGTATCCGTACACGCCCGACGGCAGCCGCGAGTTCCTGGACGGCAAGGAAATCGTCGAAACCTTCGTGTTGACAGCTGCTTTGAGTGCGGTGACGACGACGCTGCGGTTCAACTTCTTCGTCCTGAAGTTGCCGGTGCGGCACCCGGCGCTCACCGCCAAGCAGGCCGGTTCACTGGCGGTGTTGAACGGCAACCGGCTCGGTCTGGGCGTGGGCACCAGCCCGTGGCCCGAAGACTACGAGCTGATGGGTATTCCATTTGCCAAGCGCGGCAAACGAATCGATGAATGTATCGAGATCGTCCAAGGCCTGACCACCGGCGACTATTTCGAGTTCCACGGCGAGTTCTACGACATCCCCAAGACCAAGATGAGTCCCGCACCCACTCAACCGATCCCGATCCTGGTGGGCGGACATGCCGACGCCGCGCTGCGCCGGGCTGCCCGCCTGGACGGCTGGATGCACGGCGGCGGCAGCGATCCCGACGAACTGGACCGACTCATTGCCCGGGTCAAACAGTTTCGTGACGAAGCAGGACAGACTGGACCGTTCGAAATTCACGTCATCTCGGCGGACGCCTACACCGTCGACGGCATCAAACGACTGGAAGACAAGGGCGTCACCGATGTGATCGTCGGGTTCCGCTGGCCCTACGTTGAGGGACCCGACCCCGAACCGTTGCAGACCAAGATCAAGAACCTGGAGAAGTACGCCGAGAAAGTGATGTCGAAAGTCTAAGTTTCACAACGTATCCCAATTTGGCGCCCGCTTCTCGCGATGCGCCTTGGCCGCTTCGGCAGGGTTGTTGGTAAAGCCGGTCAGGATCTGGGTGCGGTTCTCGATCTCGATCGCATGCCGCAGGCTCGGTGCATCCAGTGCCGCGTTCAGGCCGATCTTGGTCTGCCACACACCGAATGCGTTGTTGCCGGCGATCTCGCGGGCTTTGTTCACAGCGGCGGCCATCAGATCCTCGGCGGGCACCACCTCGTGCACCAGCTTGATGCGGTACGCCTCGTCGGCGTCGATCATCCGCCCGGTCAGCATCAGTTCCCGCGCCACCCCGGCACCGACGATCTTCGGCAACAGGTAACTGGTGCCCATGTCCATCGAGGAAAAGCCGGCCTTGATGAAGGCGGAACCGAATTGCGCTGTCTCCGAAGCGATCCGGATGTCGGAGTGCAACGCGAACGCCAGCCCACCGCCCACCGCGACGCCGTTGACCGCGGCGATCACCGGGATCGGCAGCTCGTAGAGACGGGTGAACAGGTCCGCCAGTCGCACCTGCGCGTCGTAGCTGACCTTGAAACCCGGAGTCGACGGTTTGACCTCGGTCCACGCTTCGCCGGTACCGCTCAGGTCGGCGCCGGCGCAGAAACCGCGCCCGGCCCCGGTCAGGATCGCCACCCGGTGCTCACCGCTGCTCAGGACATCCAGGGCGTGGTCGGTGGCGTTGATCAACGACCCGTCGATCGCATTCAGCAGCCTGGGCCGGTTGAGGGTGACACAGGCGATGCCGTCGTCGATGGTTTCCAGCAGCACTGCGGGTTCGGATGCCATACCGGAACGGTAGGCGACTGCTGAGGAGTCCCGGAACCGGGCCTGTTTTCCTGGATGCCGCTAATTCTGCCGCTTGGCCAACCACTCCGCCTGCATCGCGAACAGCCCCAGCAACTCGGGCTGCGGGGTGTCGGGATCGAGTTCGCAGTACCGCCGGAACATGTTGACCACGATGCGTTCGGAGTCCAGCCACGACGCATACTCGCCGAGGTCGACGGTGTCGATCGCTTCGGCCAGCGACAGGCCTTTCCCGTGAGCCGCGTCGGCCTGCTCGATGAGGTGCACGAAATAGCCTCGCACGCCGCGGATTCCGTCCGGGTCCGTGATCGGACCGTGCCCCGGCACCACCACCGGCGCATCCAGCGCAATCATCGCGTCACATGCCGCGATCCAGTTGGCGATCGGCCCGGCCCACACGATCGGTGTGCAACCGATGAACAGCAGGTCCCCGCCGAACAGCACACCGGCGTCGGGCACGTGCACCACCGAGTCGGCGGCGGTATGCGCGGGCCCCAGGTTCAACAGATCGACCCGGCGGCCACCGACGTCGATGCTCATCGAACGGTCGAAGGTCTCGTCGGCGTTGCGCACAGCGATGCCACTGAAATCGAAGTGGCCGAATCGGTCTCGGGCAAACGACGTTGCGACCGGTCCGAGGTCTGCCAGCTGGATACCCCGGAGCCGGTCGGTGCCTGTTTCCTGCGCGATCTCCTCGGCGGTGCCGCGCGCCGCGATGATCCGGACCGCGGCGTCCAGCAGCTGATTGCCGTGCGTGTGGTCCCCGTTGGAATGTGTGATCAGCGCATCGGTGATCGGCGCACCGTCGGTGATGGGCCGCATCGCCGCGAGCATCTCCCGGGTCAGACTCAGGTCGAACAGTGTGTCCACCAACAGCGACGCGCCGTCGCCGGCCACCAAACCCGCGTTGCTCCAACCGTATCCGCCGTCGGGCAGGGTCCAGGCCCACACCCGGTCGCCCACCTGGTGCAACCCGCGCACGTAGGGCACCTTCGCCGGTGCCGGGTTGACCCGTTGCGGGCCGGGGGCCGTCGCCGGATTGAGCCGCGGCGCCAGCGGATACGGCGCCGGCGAAGCCCGCACCGTCTGCCGGGTCTCCCCCAGCGCCTGCACCTGCAGCCGCACCTCATCCCCGTCGCGCAGCCAGCCCGGGAAACTCGGCTTGGTCAAGTGCTCGACGAGTGTGCACGTCGGCACCGTGCCCGAGCCGATCACATCACCCGGGCGCAACGGCACACCGCGCGAGATGTAGGAGATGACCTCGCCGAAGGTCCAGTCCATGGTGCCGGTCGATCCGGACCCGACGACGGTGTCGTTGACCAGCGCCGTCACCTCCAGGTTCAGTCTGCCGTCCCGGCTGAAAGGGGCCAGCTCATCGGCGGTGACCAGGTACGGCCCCAACGTGACACCGCTGTCCTTCCCCTTCGCCTGCCCGATCCGCAGTTGCCCCTCGAACGTCTGCAGGTCGCGTGCGGACCAGTCGTTGAAGATCAGGTAGCCGACGATGGCCTGTTCGGCCTGCTCGACGGTTAGGTCCTTACCGGCGGTCCCGATCACCGCGGCAATCTCCAACTCGAAGTCCTGCCACACGCTCCCGGGAGCCATCGGTGCGTCGTCATATGGGCCCAGTACCGTTGCCGGACAGGCGAAGTAGAACGCCGGGATGCGATACCAGGTGTCCATCAACACCCGGCCGCCGCCGGTGGCCTCCTGGCAGTTGCGCATGTGGTCCAGAAAGCACAGCGTGTCGCGGATCGACGGTGGGCGCGGGATCGGGGCTGCCAGCGACACATCGGCCAGAGCCACGACATCCGTCGGCGAACGCAGCGCCGTCTCACCGGCCGCATGCAGACTACCGCTCTCGAGCAATGCCAAAAGCGTTGCCCCCGAGGGCAGTGCGTGAATATCTGTCCCGGAGAGCACCCCGACGCGTTCGTCATCTCCGTCCCGGTAGGTCACCCACTTCATTCGCGCACCACCTCACTTGGTTTCTTGTCCGGTCGCAACCCACGCCAGCTCGATTGCCGCAACCGGTTGTCCGGAGTCCACTCGCTGTAGCGCACTTCGCCCACCAGCACGGGTTCGACATAGGTCACCCCGCGTGCCTCCCGGGCCGGAAGCTTCGGGTGGAACGGTGATTCGTCGGTCTGCAGGGGCGCCAGCGTCTTCTTCAAACTTGCCAGCTCGAGATCGGTGAATCCGGTGCCCACCCGTCCGGCGAACTGCAGTCCGTCCGGACCGGGAATTCCCAGCACCAGCGCCCCGATCCCGCTGCTGCGTCCCCCCTCCCCGACCCGCCAGCCACCGATCACCACTTCCTGGGTGTTCCAATGCTTGTCCTTGATCCAGGACGCCGAACGGCGGCCCGGCTGATAGCTCGAGTCGCGCCTCTTGGCGACCACACCTTCCCACCCGTGCCGGCGGGAATAGTCCAGCGCCTCGGCGCCGTCACCGGGCAACAACGCCGGAACGATGAGATCCCCTGCACTGCCCAGGGTTTCCAGCAGCTTGCGCCGGTCGGCGTACTTGGCGCGCAGCAATGAACGCCCGTCCAGGTAGAGCAGATCGAAGGCCCAGAATTCGATTCTGGTGGCGCGCACCCGGTTCTGCATCTCGTTGAAGCTGGGCACTCCCGCATCGTTGAGTGCCACCACTTCGCCGTCCAGCACCACGTGGTGGTCAGCGAGATCTGCTGCCAGTGCGTGTAATTGGGGGTACTCGTGCGTCATGTCCCGACCGCTGCGCGAGCGTAGCCGCAGCGCACCGTGCTCGGCGTCGACCAATAACCGGTAGCCGTCCCACTTACCTTCGAATGCCCACTGGCTCGGTTTGAGACCTGCCACCGACCCGTGGGTGGCGAACATCGGTGCCAGCCCGTCGAAATCGAAGACTTTCTGGTCCTTCATCCGGTGCGCCAGCCACTGGTCACCGTTGGTCTGGATCAGTGCGTACCGGCCGGAGATCTTGCTGCCATGCAGGTT
Source organism: Mycobacterium sp. NGS24 (assembly GCF_059813065.1). NCBI lineage: Bacteria > Bacillati > Actinomycetota > Actinomycetes > Mycobacteriales > Mycobacteriaceae > Mycobacterium > Mycobacterium sp. NGS24. The sequence continues at coordinate 90,106 of NZ_JCALDW010000005.1, read as the reverse complement.
GACGATGACTTCGTCGTCCAGGAACTTCTCCGCCTCATAGGTGCCGGAGTCCCAGATGACCACCTTGCCCGCGCCGTATTCCCCTTTCGGGATGGAGCCCTCGAAGCTGCCGTACTCCAGCGGATGGTCTTCGGTGTGCACCGCCAGATGGTTCACCGACGTGGTCTCGGGCAGGTTCTTCGGCACCGCCCACGACACCAGGACGCCGTCTCGTTCCAGCCGGAAGTCGTAGTGCAGCCGCCGGGCATGGTGCTCCTGGATGACGAACGTATTGTCCTGTCCGATAGCCGGTTTGGCGCGCGGCACCGGCTCCGGGGTCTTTGTGGCGTCGCGCATGCTGCGGTACTTGCTCAACCGGTCCGGCAACGGGACATCGGCATCCAACTCGGCGAGCAGGTCGCCGTCGCGGGCGACGCGTTCCAACACCTCGTCGTACCGCAGCTGCCGCAGTTCGGGGTCGTCCAGTTCGTCCCAACTGCGGGGCGCGGCGACGGTGGGCTGTTCGCGGCCACGCAGTGAGTAGGGCGCGATGGTGGTTTTCGAGCCGCTGTTCTGACTCCAGTCCAGAAAGACCTTGCCCGCCCGCACGTTCTTGGCCATCACCGAGGTGACCAGCTTCGGCATCGACTTTTCCAATTGCTGCGCAACACGTTTGGCCAGAACCGTGGCCCCACGACTGCTCACCGGCTCGGCCAGCGGCGCGTACAGGTGCAGGCCTTTGCTGCCGCTGGTCAGCGGGTGGACGGTGAGCCCGATGTCAGTCATCAGCTCCCGCACCGCGCGAGCCACCTCGGACAGTTGGGTCATCGTCACCCCCGGGCCGGGGTCCAGATCGAACACCAGGCGGGTGGCCGGCCCGGGTTTGAATTCTTCAGCGCCCTTCCGCGTCCATTCGGCGACGAACCGCCACTGCGGCACGTGCACTTCCAGCGCCGCCTGCTGCGCGATCCAGGCCAGCCCGTCCGCGCTGTCGATGATCGGGTATGTCGTGGTACCGGACCGGTGGGTGACACTGGCGCGCGGCAGCCACGCGGGCGCCGACGACGCCAGTTGCTTTTCGAAGAACGCCGGCTCGTCGACGCCGTTGGGCCAGCGCTTGCGGGTCGCCGCTCGCCCGGCGATGTGCGGCACCATCACCTCGGCGATGCTGGTGTAGTACTCGAAGATGTCCTGCTTGGTGGTCCCCGTTGCCGGATAGAGGACCTTGTCGGCATTGGTCAGCTTCACCTGCTGCGCCGGTGCCGAACCCATAGAGTCAACGTAACCTGTCCGACATGGGGCACGGCACGTGAAGGGCCTCGTGATCGGCGAAGCACTCATCGACATCGTCGCGGGGGCGAATCGCACCGAGCACGTCGGCGGCAGTCCACTCAATGTCGCCGTCGGATTGGCCAGGCTGGGACGCGGTGTCGACTTCCTGACCCACATCGGCGATGACCCGCCCGGCCGTCGAATCGCGGACTACGTCAAAGCTGCTGGGGTGCAGCTGGTTTCGGGCAGCGTCGACGCGGCCAGGACGTCCACCGCGGTGGCCACGATCGGCGCGGACGGGTCGGCGACGTATTCGTTCGACCTGGATTGGCAACTGTCGGGCACCCCACCGGTCCCGCCGCCGCTGTTCGTGCACACCGGCTCCATTGCCGCCGTGCGCGAGCCGGGCTGCCTGGCGGTGGCCGCGCTGCTGGATGCCTACCGGGTCTCGGCCACCATCACCTTCGACCCGAATGTTCGGCCGTCGTTGATCGTCGACCGCGAGCAGGCCAGAGACCGCGTCGCCAAGTTCGTGCAGCGCAGTGACCTCGTCAAGGTCAGCGACGAGGACCTGCATTGGCTCGCACCCGACCGTTTACCGCGGGACACCGCGCGCGGCTGGCTGGCCTCCGGACCCGCGGTGGTGGTGGTGACCATGGGCGCGCAGGGCGCGCTGGCGCTGTGTGCCGCCGGCGAGGTCGCGGTGCCGGCGCGTCCGGTGCAGGTGGTGGACACCGTCGGCGCCGGCGACGCGTTCATGGTCGGCCTGCTCGACTCACTCTGGGAGCACGGGTTGCTGGGCGGGGACCGGCGAAATGCCCTACACCAGATCGGACTCGACGCGCTGACATCGGCTCTCGATGCGGCGGCCCTGAGGTCGGCGCTGGCCATCGGGCACGCAGGCGCGCACTGAGCAGGCATGCCCACCTGACGCGGGTGGCCGTCAAGTAGCGGCATACTGGCCAAATGCGCTCCATTTGGAAGGGCTCGATCGCGTTCGGGCTCGTCAACGTCCCGGTCAAGGTGTACAGCGCCACCCAGGACCACGACATCAAGTTCCACCAGGTGCACGCCAAGGACAACGGCCGCATCCGCTACAAGCGGGTCTGCGAGGTGTGTGGCGAGGTCGTCGAATACGGCGACATCGCGCGTGCCTTCGAATCCGACGACGGTCGGTCGGTGGTGATCACCGACGATGACATCGCCACCCTGCCCGAGGAGCGCAGCCGCGAGATCGAGGTACTGGAATTCGTGCCGGCCAGCGAAGTCGACCCGATGTTGTTCGACCGCAGCTATTTTCTGGAGCCGGACTCCAAGTCATCCAAATCGTATGTGCTGCTGGCGAAAACGCTCGCCGACAGCGACCGGATGGCGATCGTGCACTTCTCGCTGCGCAACAAGACCCGACTGGCCGCGTTGCGCGTCAAAGACTTCGGTAAGCGCAACGTCATGGTGATCCACACCCTGCTGTGGCCCGACGAGATCCGCGACCCCGACTTTCCGGTGCTGGACAAGGAAGTGGAGGTCAAGCCGGCCGAGCTGAAGATGGCCGGTCAGGTGGTGGAGTCCATGGCCGACGAGTTCGACCCCGATCGCTACCACGACGATTACCAACAGCAGTTGCAAGAATTGGTCGACGCCAAACTCGAAGGGGGGGAAGCGTTTACCGTCGACGAAAAGCCCACCGAGCTGGACGAGACCGAGGACGTCTCCGATCTGCTCGCCAAGCTGGAAGCCAGCGTCAAGGCGCGCTCGGGTGACAGCACGGCTACGACCAAGAAGTCGGCAGCCAAGAAGACGCCCGCGAAAAAGACGGCGGCCAAGAAAACACCGGCCAAGAAAGCCCCCGCCAAGAAGGCGGGTTCCAAAGCGGCTTCGAAATCCTGATAGACCTTGACCGGCACGGGGTCACCAGTGACATCCTGAGTTCACCTTCAGAGGGTCGGCTGTTCACATAAGCCCGTCGCGTGCTGCCGGCCCTGAGTCTGCAGAGGAGTTGCCGTGAAGTTCACCCGATCTGGCGTCGCACTCAGCTTGCTGGTGGTCAGCGCACTGCTGCTCGCCGGTTGTGGCGGCAGTTCCAACAAGGCGACGTCGTCGGGTTCGGCAACTCCCGTCGTACCGGTGGACTGCGGCGGCAAGAAGAAGATTCTGGCAGCAGGATCCACGGCACAGAAGAACGCGATGGAACAGTTCGTCTATGCGTTCATTCACGCGTGTCCGGGTCACACCCTGGACTACAACGCCAACGGGTCGGGCGCCGGGATGGCATCGTTCATCGGCGGCCAGACCGATTTGGCCGGTTCCGACTCCCCGATGAACGCCGACAAAGGTGAGCCCGACCGCGCGCGGGAACGCTGCGGTTCGCCGGCCTGGGACATTCCCGTCGTGTTCGGCCCGATCGCGGTCACCTACAACATCAACGGCGTCAGTTCGCTCAGCCTGGACGGTCCGACCATCGCCAAGATCTTCAACGGCGCCATCACCAAGTGGGACGACCCCGCGATCAAGGCGCTGAACACCAACACCGCCCTACCCGCGACGCCCATCCACGTCGTCTTCCGTGCCGACAAGTCCGGCACCACGGACAATTTCCAGAAGTACCTGGACGCGGCGTCCAACGGCGCCTGGGGCAAAGGCGCCGGTCAGGTGTTCAACGGCGGCGTCGGCGAAGGCGCCAACGGTAACGACGGCACCTCGCAGGCCATGAAGCAGACCGACGGTTCGATCACGTACAACGAGTGGTCCTTCGCCGAGGGCCACCAGCTCAGGAAGGCCCAGATCATCACCTCGGCCGGCCCCCAGCCGGTGTCGATCAGCGCGGAGACGGTCGGCAAGACGATCAGTGGAGTCAAGTTCAAGCCCGGCAGCGACGAGCGCGACCTGATCGTGGATACCTCGTCGTTCTATCTGCCGACGACACCCGGTGCCTATCCGATCGTGTTGGTCACCTACGAGGTCGTGTGCTCGAAGTACCCCGACACCCCCACCGGGCAAGCGGTAAAGGCGTTCATGCAGGCCACAATTGGCGACGGCCAAGTCGGTCTGGACGAATACGGCTACATCCCGCTGCCGGAATCGTTCCGCTCGAAACTGGTGCCGGTCGTCAACGCGATCGCGTGATCGGCCACCGCGGCGACGGGCCCCGGCTTACGACGTTGCATCCGAACGGCTTTGGCCATCTGCCGCGTATGTCGGCCACGGTCGGCGCCATGCCCCGCCGCCGGCATTGTCCGGGTCCGTTACGCACTCGTGATTGGAAATTCACGTCGAGTCCCGAGATTGTGTTGTGTGCCTGCTCTCCTAGGATTTACCGTGTGTTAACCATCAGTTTGGGTGCGACCTGCGCTGACCGCGTCCGAATGTCGTAGCTGCCGTAGCGGTCACGCCGCCGGGTGGCCGGGGAAGGGAGCAGCGAACGGTGACCAGTACCGGGTCGGAATCGCGGGTGGGGTCGCAGTTTGGGCCCTACCAGTTGGTGCGTCTCATCGGTCGCGGCGGCATGGGCGAGGTGTACGAGGCCGAGGACACCCGCAAACACCGCGTCGTCGCGCTCAAGTTGATCTCGACGGCTTACTCCGACAACCCGGTCTTCACCGCCCGGATGCAGCGCGAGGCCGACACCGCCGGCCGGCTGACCGAGCCGCACATCGTGCCGATCCACGACTACGGCGAGATCAACGGTCAGTTCTATGTGGAGATGCGCCTGATCGACGGGGTGTCGCTGCGCTCAATGCTGACCCAGTACGGCCCGCTGACCCCGGCGCGGGCGGTGGCCATCGTCAAGCAGATTGCCGCCGCGCTGGACGCCGCCCACACCAGCGGCATCACCCACCGCGATGTCAAACCCGAGAACATCCTGATCGCCAACAACGACTTCGCCTACCTGGTGGACTTCGGCATCGCCCGCGCCGCCCACGACCCGGGCCTGACGCAGAGCGGGATGGCGGTGGGGACCTACAACTACATGGCCCCGGAACGGTTCACCAGCGACGAGGTCACCTACCGGGCTGACATTTATGCGCTGGCCTGTGTGCTGGGCGAGTGTCTGACGGGTGCACCCCCCTACCGGGCGGACAGCGTCGAACGACTGATCGCCTCGCATCTCATGGAGCCGGTGCCACGGCCCAGCGTGCTGCGGCCGGGTCGCGTGCCGGAGGCGTTGGACCAGGTGATCGCCAAGGGCATGGCCAAGAACCCCAACGAGCGCTACTTGACCGCCGGGGATCTGGCCAGCGCCGCCCACGACGCGCTCACCACGCCCGAGCAGCGCCAGGAAGCCACCATCCTGCGGCAGGGCGACAACCAGACGCTGATCGCGCCGGTCGTGGACCCGAGTTTGAACGGCGGCTGGAACAGCCAGAGCGGCGCAGGTCCGCAGTCGTCGGGTGCGCAGACCATGCACTCACCTGCCCCCGGCTACCACACCGGAGGAGAAACCCAGCGCACCCCGGTTCCGCCGTTCCCCACCGGCGATCAGACACTGCGGACCCCGGTTCCGCCGTTCCAAAGCGGCGATCACACCCAGCGGTTGCCGGCCGCCCAGTATCACAGCGGGGACCAGACCATGGCCCAGCCGTTGCCGTCGAATGCCGGCGGCTGGCCTCCCGCCCCGGCCGGCAACTCCGAGCAGTTCACGCAGGCCGCCCCGGTGGGAGCGGGCTGGGCAAGCCAGCCCGGAGCCGCCGCCGGACGCGGCGAGAGCGGCCCGCCGGCGTACCACCAACCGTCCGGCCCCCATGCCACCACGACGCCACCCCCGGCCGGCAAGTCGCGCAAGCCGCTGATCATCGGCGCGGCGGCGGCCGCGGTCCTGTTGGTGGTGGCGGCCGTCACCGGGTTCCTGCTGTTCGGAAAGGACGACGGCGGGGCGGGCGGCGACTCGGGGCAGGCCAAAGGCCAGGTCGTGATGCCGTTCAACGGCCTGAATTTCCGGTTCGCGCCGGGCGGGGTTGCCGTCGACCCGAGCGGCGCCGTCTACGTCACCAACCAGACCATGTACGGCAAGGTGGTGACGTTGCCCGAAGGCTCGTCCTCACCGACGGTCAAACCGTTCAACGGGCTCTACGAACCCCAGGGCATCGCGGTGGATGCCTCCGGGAAGGTCTACGTCAGCGACTTCAACAACCGGGTGGTGTCGTTGTCGGCCGGCTCCAACAACCAGGTGGTGGTGCCGTTCAAGGGCCTGAGCTACCCCGAAGGTGTGGCGATCGATGCTCAGGGCAACGTCTACGTCGCCGACCGCGGCAGCAGCAAGGTGTGGAAGATGCCGGCCGGTGCCACTGAGCAGGTCGAGGTGCCGTTCAACGGGTTGAAGAGCCCCGACGGGGTGGCGGTGGACAGCGACGGCAACATCTACGTCACCGACACCGACAACCATCGAGTGCTGAGGTTGGATGCGGGGACCACCAACCAGGTGGAGTTGCCCTTCACCGGGTTGACCGCGCCGTGGGGGATCGCGGTCGACGGTGCCGCCAACGTCTACGTCACCGACCACGACAACAACACGGTGCTGAAACTCCCCGCCGGCGCCACCACATCGGTGGAGTTGCCGTTCACCGGTTTGAACACGCCGTTGTCGGTCGCGGTGGACAAGAAGGGCAACGTCTACGTCGCCGACCGCGGCAACGGCAGGGTGCTGCGCATCGCGCAGTGACCGATCAGGCTCGCCTGGTGGAAAGGAACCGCACCACCGCGGCTACCACGTTGATCACCGCAACGATGATGATCAGGGTGAGCGCGGCTCCCCAGACCCGCAGAAATCCGGCGCGCTGGGGATTGGTGAGCTCGGTATAGATCAGCAGCGGCAGCGAGGCCATGTTGCCGCTGAAGATGTCGGTGTTGATCGATCGGGCGTACCCGACCAGCACCAGCACCGGCGCGGTCTCCCCGATCACCCGGGCGACCGCCAGCAGCACGCCCGACACGATGCCGGGCATGGCGATGGGAGTCACGATCCGCACGATCGTCTTCCACTTCGGAACGCCCAGCGCGTAGCTGGCTTCGCGCAGTTCGTCGGGGACCAGCCGCAGCATCTCCTCGGTGGAGCGCACCACCACCGGCAACATCAGCAGCACCAGCGCCAACGACACGGCGAATGCGCTCTGCTGAAATCCCAGGGTCGCGATCCAGAGGCTGAAGATGAACAGGGCCGCCACGATCGAGGGCACCCCGGCGAGCACGTCGACCATGAAGGTGGTTACCCGCGCCAGCCGGCTGGTGCCGTACTCCACCAGGTAGACGGCCGTCATCAGCCCGAGCGGCACCGCGATGACGGCGGCCATCCCGGCCTGCACCAAGGTGCCGTACAGGGCGTGGTAGACGCCCCCGGTGAACTCCTCGGGCAGCACACCGCGCAGCGAATGGGTCCACCATTGCGGACGGATGACTGCGTAGTAGCCGCGGATGACCACTACCCCGAGCAACCAGATCAACGGCACCAGGGCGATCAGGAAGGAGGCAAAGAAGAAGACCGTCGCCGCAGAGTTCTTGACCCGACGCGCGGTGCTCAACGGGCGGAAGACGACGGCCTTGACCGGCCGCTCGAGCGCGTCGGCGCTGAGCTGGCTCATCCGTTGACCTTTCCGCCGGCGATGGCGCGAGCGGCGGCGTTGACCAGGAAGGTCAGCACGAACAGCGCAAAACCCGCGGAGATGTAAGCACCGGTAGGCAGCGGCCGGCTGAATTCGGCTGCCGCCGAGGCGATCTTGGAGGCAAACGTGTGGCCGCCGTCGAACAGCGACCAGTTGCCCGGGCGGGCGCCGGCACGCAGGATGACCAACACCGCGACGGTTTCTCCCAAGGCGCGGCCCAGCCCCAGCATCGAGGCCGCCACCACGCCGCTTCGACCGAACGGCAGCACGGTCATCCGCACCACCTCCCACTTCGTGGCACCGAGCGCCTGCGCGGCTTCGATCTGCATCAGCGGTGTCTGCCGGAACACCTCGCGCGACACCGACGTCACGATCGGCAGGATCATCACGGCAAGCACGATGCTCGCGGTGAAGATCGTGCCACCGCCGGCCAGCGACACATTGCCCTGCTTGAACAGGAAGAGCCACCCCAGATTCCGGTTCAGGAACCTCGCGATCGGCTCCAAATAGGGCGCCAGTACGGCGATGCCCCACAACCCGAAGATGATCGACGGAACCGCCGCCAGCAGATCCACGATGGCGCTGAACGGGCGGGAGAGCCGGTTCGGCGCGTACTGGGTGACGAACACCGCGATGCCGACGGCGATCGGCACCGCCAACGCCAGCGCGGTGACCGAACTGAGCACGGTGACCATGAACAGGTCCCGGATACCGAACGCCAGTTTGCGGTCGCTGGCGGTGTCGAACTGCGCGCTGGTGAAGAAGTTCACCGTGTTCACCCGCAGCGACGGAATCGCCTTGATCAACAGAAATACCGCGATCAGCACGATCGCCACCACGATGGTGGACCCGGCGGCCGCGGCGGCCGACTTGAACAGACGGTCGGCCCGCCGCGCCGCGCGAGCGTTCACCTCCGCTAGCGCTTCTTTTGCCAGCGGGGCTGTGGTCATGTCAACTCAGCTCAGGAGATGGCGTTGACGGCGGTCGACAACCTCGGCTTGAACGAGTCCGGGATCGGGACATACCCGTTGTCCGCCAAGCCATTCTGGCCGGCACCGATGGTCGATTGCAGGAAGGCCTTCACCGCCATCCCGACCTGAGCATCGGGGTACTTCGAGCAGACGATCTCGTAGGTGGCCAGCACGATCGGGTACGAACCCGGCTGGGTCGGCCGGTAGAACGAGATCGTGTCCAGCACCAAGTCGTTACCCTGGCCCGCGATCGTGGCTCCGGCGATCGTCTTGCCGACCGATTCGGTGCCGATGGTGACCGGATCCGGACCCGCCGACGTGATGATCTTGGCGATGCTCAGCTGCTGGGCCTGAGCAAACGACCACTCGACGTAGGAGATCGAACCGTTGGTGGTCTTGACCGCCTGTGCGGTGCCGTCGTTCTTGGCCGCACCCTCACCGACGCCACCCTTGAATGCCTTGCCGGCGCCCTTGCCCCAGGCACCGTTGGAAGCAGCGTCCAGGTAACGCTGGAAGTTGTCCGTCGTTCCCGACTCGTCACTGCGGAAGACGACGTGGATCTCGGTGGCCGGCAGGTTGGTCCCCGAGTTGAGCGCAGCGATCGCGGGGTCGTTCCAGGTCTTGACCTCGCCGCTGAAGATCTTGGCCAGGGTGGGCCCGTCCACGTTCAGCGAACTCACGCCGTCGAGGTGGTACGTGACTGCGATGGGCCCGAAAACCACCGGCAGGTTCCACGCCGGGGATCCGCACCGCTGCTGCGCCGCGGCCGCTTCATCCTTACTCAGCGGCGAGTCCGAACCGCCGAAATCGGTTTGGTTGCCGTTGAATTCACTGATGCCGGCGCCCGAGCCGTTGGATGTGTAATTCAGGGTCTGGCCGGGACATGCCGTTTCGAAGGCTTTACCGAAGCGGGTCATCGCGTTGTTCTGCGCGGAGGAACCGCTGGCCTTCAGCGCCTTTTTCCCGCCGCAACTGACGTTGCCCGAGGACGAGCTCTGGCCTCCCCCGCCTGCGTTGTTATTGTCGCTGCCGCACGCCGACAACACGAGTGAGCCTGCGGCCAGGACACTCAGCGCGGCACCAAATCGGTTGAGTTTCAATCCAGTTCCTAACGGTAGTGATGAAACATATCAGATGCCGCCCACCCGTCGCGGCTCGCAATAACCCCTTTCATTGCAGCCTTTCAGCTACATTAACAACAGGTTACGCAGGGTGAAAGAGTCGATGATTCCCGATCCTCGGTATCCGGCCACGTCATCTTCACCTGTGACGCCGGTTGTTCTGGGCCGCAACGGTATTGGCAGCCCGAACGCCCGATACCGCGCCACCGGCCGCCGGTCCGAGCCGCTGTGCGAAACTAGAACCTGTTACAGAACTCCGCCGACGTGGTGGCGAGCCCGCCGTGGCGGCCGACAGTGAAACGAGACCGCAGTGATCCTCGACAGCTTCCGCCTCGACGACAAGGTCGCCGTCATCACCGGCGCCGGACGCGGTCTGGGTGCGGCCATCGCACTGGCGTTCGCCGAAGCCGGAGCCGATGTCGTCATCGCCTCACGGACTCAGTCCCAACTCGACGAGGTCGCCGAGCAGGTCCGCGCCGTGGGTCGCCGCGCGCATGTCGTCGCCGCCGACCTCGCCCACCCCGAGGACACCGCGCAGTTGGCGGCACAGGCGATCGACGCGTTCGGGAAACTGGACATCGTCGTCAACAACGTCGGCGGCAGCATGCCCAACACGCTGCTGACCACCTCGACAAAGGACCTCCGGGACGCCTTCACGTTCAACGTAGCCACCGCGCATGCGCTCACCGTTGCCGCGGCGCCATTGATGCTCGAGCACTCCGGTGGCGGCAGCATCATCAACATCACCTCAGCCATCGGCAGGCTGGCCGGCCGCGGTTTCGCGGCCTACGGCACCGCCAAGGCCGCGCTGTCGCACTACACCCGGTTGTCGGCATTGGACCTGTGCCCGCGCATCCGGGTCAACGCGATCGCGCCCGGGTCGATCCTGACTTCAGCGCTCGACGTGGTGGCCGGAAACGACGAGCTACGTACGCCGATGGAGCAGGCCACACCGTTGCGCCGGCTCGGCGATCCTCTCGACATCGCCGCTGCCGCAGTCTATTTGGCCGCACCAGCCGGCAGCTTCCTGACCGGCAAGACGCTGGAGGTGGACGGCGGTCTGACCTTCCCCAACCTGGAGATCCCAGTCCCGGACCTGTGACGGGTAACCCGGGGCAGCCCGGCCGCTGGCTACGCCCGGCTGGTTTCGGATACCCTCACTTTTTTATTCGGTCATGTGGATCAAGAAGGGGTGGTGAGTTGGCGCAGGTAACAACCACCCCGGGCAAGGCGAGCTGGTACCTGCTGGGTCCGGCGTTCGTTGCCGCGATCGCCTACGTCGACCCGGGTAACGTCGCCGCCAATGTCAGTTCGGGCAGCCAGTTCGGCTACCTGCTGCTGTGGGTCATCGTCGCGGCCAACGTGATGGCCGGGCTGGTCCAGTACCTTTCGGCCAAACTCGGCCTGGTGACCGGGCACTCGCTGCCCGAGGCGATCGGCCAGCGGATGGGGCGGCCGGCCCGACTGGTGTTCTGGGCACAGGCTGAGATCGTGGCCATGTCCACCGATGTCGCCGAGGTGATCGGCGGGGCCATCGCGTTGCGCATTCTGTTCGGTCTGCCGTTGCCGCTCGGTGGGCTAATCACCGGCGTGATCTCCCTGCTGTTGCTGATGATCAAAGACCGACGGGGCCAGCGCCTTTTCGAGGTGGTCATCACCGGGTTGTTGCTGGTGATCGCGCTGGGCTTCACCGCCAGTTTCTTCGTCGCCACCCCGCCGGCCGCCGACGTGCTGTCCGGGTTGGTGCCGCGCTTCCAGGGCACCGAAAGCGTGTTGCTGGCCGCAGCCATCCTGGGCGCCACCGTGATGCCGCACGCGGTGTACCTGCACTCCGGACTGGCGCGCGACCGGCACGGCCAACCCGACCCCGGCCCGCCCCGGCGCCGGATTCTGCGCATCACCCGCTGGGACGTGGGTGTGGCGATGGTGATCGCCGGCGGGGTGAATGCCGCAATGCTGCTGGTGGCCGCGTTGAACATGCGCGGCCACGGTGACGTCGGGTCTATCGACGCCGCCTACGCCGCGGTCCGCGACACCTTGGGCCCGAGCATCGCCGTGCTGTTCGCCCTCGGGCTGCTGGCCTCCGGTCTGGCTTCCTCGTCGGTGGGCGCCTACGCCGGGGCGATGATCATGCAGGGTTTGCTGAACTGGTCGGTCCCGATGCTGGTGCGCCGCCTCGTCACGGTGACTCCCGCGGTCGCACTGCTCGCGCTGCACGTCGACCCCACCCGCACCCTGGTGCTTTCCCAGGTGGTGCTGTCCTTCGGCATCCCGTTCGCGGTGCTGCCCCTGGTCAGGCTCACCGCCGACCGTGGGCTGATGGGTGTCGACGTCAACCACCGGGTCACCACCGTCATTGGCTGGGTGGTCGCAACGATGATTAGTCTGCTCAACGTGGTGCTGATCTATCTGACGGTGACCGGCTGAATGCCGGTCCGCCGGCACCCCTACTTCGCATACGGATCCAACCTGTGCGTACAGCAGATGGCGGCACGCTGTCCCGACGCAGGCCGCGCACAGCCGGCAGTGCTGTGCGACCACAACTGGTTGATCAACGAACGCGGAGTGGCCACCGTCGAGCCGCGGGCCGGCGGCGAAGTACACGGCGTGCTGTGGTGGCTGTCCGACTACGACCTGGCGCGCCTGGACAGCGCCGAAGGAGTGCCGGTGCGCTACCGGCGGGACCAGCTGACCGTGCAGACCCGCGGCGGACCGGCACCGGCCTGGGTGTACATCGACCCGCGGGTGACGACCGGCCCGCCGCGGCAGGGCTACCTGCCGCGCATCCTCGACGGCGCCGTCCACCACGGCCTGCCGCAACATTGGATCGACTTCCTGCGCCAGGTTTCTTCGGACTAGATGGAGGTTATTGGTGGCCAAGGATTTTCGCTTCGGGTTGAGCATGCGTTTCTTCAAGTCCCGCGATGCGCTGGTGGACACCGCCCGGCGTGCCGAAGATAACGGATTCGACATCCTCTGTGTGCCAGACCACCTCGGCGCCGCAGCACCCTTCCCGACGTTGACCGCGGTCGCCATGGTCACCGCCAGGCTGCGGCTGAGTATGTACGTGCTCAATGCCGCCTTCTACAAGCCGGCCCTGTTGTCGCGCGACCTGGGTGGGCTCGATCTGATCAGCGGGGGGCGGCTCGAGGTGGGCCTCGGAACCGGTTATGTGCGAGAGGAATTCGAGGCCGCCGAGTTGCCGTATCCCAGTGCCGGGGCACGGGTCGATTACCTCGGGCACATGACGAGGTATCTGAGCGAGCACCACCCGCAGATGCCTATCCTGATCGCCGGCAACGGAGACCGGGTGTTGACGTTGGCCGCGCGGCACGCGCACATCATCGGGCTGACCGGAGCCCGGGTGCGCGATGTCGAGGACCCGTTGGCCGAACGGGTCGAGTTCGTCCGTGCCGCAGCCGGCGACCGCTTCGACTCGCTGGAATTGAATCTGGCGGTCACGTCGATGCCTCGGGACGGCGAAACTCAACCCGACTTGGCGATGACGCGCCGGTACACACCGGGCCTGTCCGACGAAGAACTGCTGGCGTTGCCCTCAGTGCTCAGCGGGTCGCCACGCGAGATCGCCGACACGTTGCGGCAATACCGCGATATCTACGGAATCACGTCTATTACCGTGCAGGACAACAACATTGAGAACTTCTCCAAGGTGATCGCCGAATTGCGCTGAACGCTGCACGGCCATGACCGCCGTCCCCGACCGTGGATATCGCGGCACGACACGCCGAGTCGGCGGCGCGCCGTTCACGCTGGGCGCCGCCGCGGCACGAAGTTGCCGTGGAATCCCTGCGGGATGTGCTGGGTGAGTTGGGCGCTGGCGATCGGGCCACGGCCGGGGTCCCTGGCGTCGAAGATGACCAGCCGGGACACGTGTTGGCCGGCCTGGTACTCCACGGTCAACAACCAGCCGTCGTCCTCGCTGTCCGCCTGCGGACGGGGCACGAAAACCGGTTCGCAGAAACTGTTTCCGGGCCCGGCGGCGGTGAACGTCGTCTCAGTACCGTCGTCGAGGTCGAGTTTGGTGACGGAGTCGTACAGCGACGACAGCTCCCGGCGGGTGTTGAGATATGCGTAGCGGTACGGGCGGCCCTCGCGGTCCGGATGGTGACGCGGAAACTCACAGACGCTGTTGCTCAACCTATCTCGGATGACGCGGCCCGACCTGGTGAGACGGAACCGGGTGAATTCCGACGGCGACCCACGCAGCGGCGTGGTCTGGAACCGCGCGATGCTACGCAATAGGCGCGGGTTCTCGTAGGTGATGACGTCGACGACGACGTCGTCGCCGTCGTCGTAGGCGTTGCTGAGGTGAAATTGCAGCACCGCCGGTGTGTCGATGTGACGGATCCGGCCGCCGTCGCGCGGCACCAGGATGAAGGCGCTTCCCCGTTCCGGCCGGTAACACAACGCATCGCCGATCGGCTTGCGGCCCAGCCCGATGTCCAGCAGATTGGCGACTATCGGCGAAACCAGGAAGACCAGGTAGCGCTGCGTGATGGCGAAATCGTGCACCATCGCCAGATAGGGCAACCGGGCCGATCGCTCATGTCGCAGGGCGCCTCGCGGATCGGCGCGGTAGATGCGCAGGTGCGGCCGCGGCAGGAATTCGACACCGAAGTTGAACATGTCACCGCTGTCCGGACAGACGCTGGGATGCGCCGAAAACGTCGCCATCGGGCGTAGTTGCCCGTCGAATCGGCATACCCCGACCGTCTCCAACGATTCGGGATCGATCTCGTAGGGAGCGCCGCCTTCCCAGAGCGCATAGATGTGCCCGGCATGCTCGATCACGTTGGTATTGGCCAGGTTTGGTGGCGTCTTCGCAATATTCGCTCGCCAACCGCCCGGCGCTGCGGTGCCGAGATGGGTGGTTCCGGACCTGCCCCGGTAGTGGCGGGTACGCACGTAGCGGTTTCGATAGTGGACACCGCCGTCGCCAATGGTGAAGGCGGAGAGCATGCCGTCGCCGTCGAAGAGGTGGTGAAGTGGTCGGCCGGCGTGGTCCTCCCAGCGTCCGGGACCGTTGCGGTACAGGGTGCCACGTAGGTCCGGAGGGATGGTCCCCTCGACGTCCTCCACCTGGTAGTCGTATTCGGTGTACTGCGGTTCGCTGACGCCGAGACTGAGCAGGTCTGCGCTGGACAGCGCTGCGAGTCGGTCGGTGGCCTGCGCCTTTTCACCTGGTGACAGCGACGCCAGGTAGCGGCGCAGCGCCGGCAAGTCCGTCAGGTCGAGGTCGGGCGTCTGCGTCGAGTTGACCACCAGGCAGACTCCTCGCTGCTAGTTACTGAGACTGATGTCGACGCTAGTCTCAGCAGGAGTGGCCGTCAACAGTCCGCCACCGGTGTCCTGCGGTACAAATACCGGTGATGGCCTCAACCCGTTCGTCCGAATCCCTGCGACAGGCGACGCTGGTATTGATCGCCGAAAGCGGCATCGATTCCCTGACCCTGAGCCAGGTGGCTGCGCGCGCGGGCGTCTCCCGCGCCACCGCTTATCGCGAATTCGGCGACAAAGACGGATTGATCTCCGCGGTGGCCCAGCACGAAATTCAGCACATGGCCGTCGATGTGATGACCAGGGTCGGTACGGACGCGGATCCGATGACGATAGTCTCGTCGACCGTCCTTGCGGCGCTGCGGTACCTGCGAGACCACGCCGCCTTCAGCTATGTGCGCGACCACGAACCGCACTGGTTGCTGCAGGCAGTGCTTCGGATCGGCGACGCGAGGCTGAACGTCGTCCAGACCGTAGCTGCCACCGTGGCCCCGGCGATTGCCGCCACCGAATACCCGCGTCCCTTATTGCCGGCCATGCAGGCGGCCGAAATCATCGTTCGCACAGTGCTTTCACACACGCTGATCGAACGCAGCACGCTGACCGACGACGAGGTCGCCGCCGCGGTGACACGCGCGATCACCGTCGGTTGAACCGGCCCGGTTCGTCGCCGGCGGTGTCTGAGGTGCGGACGGGCTGCGCCGACCCGGCAGCGCTACGACGCCCGCTGGCGGTACGCTGAGGCCGCACGCCGCGATGCGAACGTCGCGGAGTGCCGCAACGCAAATCGATCAGTCGGGCGTTTGCCGCCAGTCCGACGGTCGCCCCGCCCTCGTAGCTCAGGGGATAGAGCACGGCTCTCCTAAAGCCGGTGTCGCAGGTTCGAATCCTGCCGGGGGCACCAAATGTCGGTATCGCGTTGCGCGACAGGCGCTAACGTGTCGAGGTCCGCGCCTCACCGGGCTTGTTGCGGACGCACCGCCCGACGCCGCCGAGCGCCCTGACGGCTGACCGCCTCGGTACTCACCGTCCCCTGGACACGATGCGGCGACCTGCGCTGCTGCGGAGTCGCGGACCGCCGCCTGCGGGACCCACCACTCTTGGGAGCCTGCACTGCCACCGGTGCCGCCGGAACGAACGGCCGTAACGGGGCAACCTCACCCACCAGGGCATGCACCGGCGCGGAATCAACGGTGACTTGTTGCGGCCGTACGTCGATACCCGCCTTACGCATCAACAACTGGTGTTCTCTGCGCTGTTCAGGAAGCACCACGGTGACCACGTCGCCGGCGTTGCCGGCGCGCGCGGTACGACCGGAGCGGTGCAGATAGGCCTTGTGGTCGGCGGGCGGATCCACATGCACGACGAGTTCCACCGCGTCCACGTGCACGCCCCGCGCTGCGATGTCGGTGGCCACCAGGACGCGCGCCGCGCCGGTGGTGAAAGCTGCCAGGTTGCGGTCCCGCGCAGGCTGAGACAGGTTGCCGTGCAGGTCAACTGAAGGCACGCCGGCCTCCGTGAGCTGCTTGGCCAGTTTCCGGGCCTGATGCTTGGTCCGCATGAACAACACCCTGCGGCCGTTGCCGGAGGCAAGTCGATGCACGAGCTCTCTTTTGGCTGTCACGCCATCGACGTGGAACACGTGATGGGTCATGGCTGGTACCGGCGAGTCGGCAGCATCGACACTGTGTGTCACCGGGTTGCGGAGGAATCGCCGGACGAGTTTGTCGACGTCGTTGTCCAGCGTCGCCGAGAACAACATCCGGTGGCCGTCCGCCGGCGTCGCGGCCAGAATGCGCGTGACGGCCGGCAGGAAACCCAGGTCGGCCATGTGGTCGGCCTCGTCGAGCACCGTGACCGCGACCGCATCGAGACTGACCAGCCGTTGCTTCATCAGGTCTTCGAGTCGGCCCGGGCACGCGACGACGATGTCGATGCCGCCCCGTAGGGCTGCCACCTGCCGGCCTTGGGGCACCCCACCGAAGATCGTGGTGACCTTCAGTCGGTGTGCGGCTGCCAACGGTTCGAGGACCGCGGCGATCTGGGAGGCCAATTCCCGGGTGGGCGCGAGCACCAGTCCTCGTGGTCCGCGGGACGGGCGCTGCTGGGCCACTCGCTCCACCAGCGGAATGGAGAAGGCCAGTGTCTTACCGCTTCCGGTCTTGCCGCGACCGAGCGCGTCCCGACCGGCCAGCGTATCGGGAAGCGTCGCAACCTGAATGGGAAACGCAGTGGTGATGCCGCCGGCCGCGAGCGCGCGGACAATCGGCTCGCCGACACCGAGGTCGGCGAAGGATGGAGTTGTCGTCATAGGAGAGTGCTTTCAGAGTCTTCGGTTCGGACCGAGGTGGCGAGATTGCCGGTGGGCAAAATCGATCGCCGCAATAGCGCCGAAGCGGTTGCCCGGCAACTACGTTCAAAGCTTCGAGGGCTGGATGATTGGATAAACCCAGTTTCGCCAGCGAGAGAACGGTCTACGACGCGCAGGCGATTGGCACGTCAGACGGTTAACTGCACGCTATCACGATGCCCACGCCCGGCCTGCGGTAGGTAAGCATTGTCACAGCCGGTCCGCTCAGTTGGCCGGGACCGATTCGACGGCGTCGTCGCGCTGGTCATCGCGATAACTGCGGCTGTACAGCACGCTGGCGACCGCTACCGCGACGCAGGAGGCCGCCGGTATCAGCAGGGCGTGCACGCCTATCCGGGCGCCGAACAGCAGCCCGATCACGCCACCGGCGAGAAACAGCAACAGCGTGGTGGACAGGATCGCCGCCTTCCACTTGTCGATTCCGTGCTCGCGACTGCGGCCGAGCAGCAGCCCGAGGTCGGTCACGGTTCCGGTGAAATGGGTGGTGCGCACCGACATTCCGCGGATGCTCGATGTCAAACCGTTCTGCAGGCCGAGTGCCGCGGCCGCCAGCATCGCCTGCACGGACGCGGGCTCGATGGGGGTCGCGGCAATGAAATCTTTGATCGGGCGCAACTCCACCCCCACCACGGCGAGCACCAGCAGCACCGCCTCGAGAATGAGCAACACGGCATGCCGTCGACCGGTGAGAGCCTGGGTGGGCGCCAGCAGCACCCCCGCGAGCGTGGCGCCGCCCAGGAATCCGACCAGAATGGCGACCAGGATGTAGCCCTCATAGAGCCACGGGTTGGCGGTTTTCATGCCCAGCTGGGTCGTTACTGCTGTGAGATTGCCCACCGGGAAGGCCAGGATCAGCAACGCCACCGCGTTGACGAAGCCAGCGATCAGCGCCAGAACCGCGGTGTAGCCCAGCGTCAGCCCACGCGGCGGCGACCCGGACTCCCGGGTTTTGGACTGCGGCATTACTGATGCATACCCGGTGGTGCCGTCCGGTGAAACACCGCCGCCTGGCGAACTCGCTAGCCCAGGGACGAAACCATAAGCCACCCTTGTGTTTTCGTCGCAGGTATTTCCTCGAGCTCAGGGTCGACCTAGGCGGCCCGACCGACCGGACGCGGACTGCCGACATTCAACTCGCCGGCGATGGTCCGCACTGCTCGGCGCGGGAAATCGTTGGGCAACGAGAGCTTGAAGACCTTCTTCCACGCCGACGCCACCTGACGCGGCAGGCTACCGGTGGTGTAGGTGAGCCCGTAACGCTCGAACAACTCCTGCACCTTCGGTGCGATCTCCTGGTAGCGATTGCTGGGCAGGTCGGGGTACAGGTGGTGCTCGATCTGAAAGGACAGGTTGCCGGTCATGAAGTGCAGGAAGGCATTCCCGCTGATGTTCGCCGAACCCAGCATCTGGCGCAGGTACCACTGACCGTGGGTTTCGCCGTCGATGGACGACTTTTCGTAGGTCTGCACGCCGTCCGGGAAGTGCCCGCACATGATCACCGAATGGGTCCACCAGTTGCGGATCAGGTTGGCGGTCAGGTTTGCGGTCAACGTCGTCACCGCTGCGGGTCCGGACAACAGCGGGTGCAATACATAGTCGCGGGTCAGGTGCTTGCGCACTTTGGCCAGCACCTGCCTGCCCTGGCGGCGGAACTCGTCCTTGTCGCTGCGGCCTTGCAGATACTTGCCGATCTCCAGATCGTAAGCGGCGATCCCGTATTGGAACAGGCAGGCGTTGATGAAGTTCCACAACGGCTGGGCCAAGTAGAACGGCTTCCACCGCTGATTCTCGTCGACCCGCATGATGCCGTAACCGAGGTCGTGGTCCTTGCCCAGCACGTTGGTGTAGGTGTGGTGCACCTCGTTGTGCGAGTGCTTCCACATGGACGCCGGCGATGCGTTGTCCCATTCCCAGGTGGTGGAATGAATCTTGGGATCACGCATCCAATCCCACTGTCCGTGCATCACGTTGTGTCCGATTTCCATGTTCTCCACGATCTTGGAAATCGCCAGGCCGGCCGTGCCGATCACCCAGGCCGGCGTAAACAGCGAGAACAACAGTATTGCGCGACTGGCGAGTTCGAGTCTGCGCTGACCGGTGATGACCCGGCGGATATAGGCGGCGTCCCGTTCGCCGCGGCTGGCCAGGATGTGTTCGCGGATCGCGTCGAGTTCGCGGCCCAGCTCCTCGATGTCGCGGTCGGACAGGTGAGCGGTCGGGTCGGTCTGGGACACAGTCATATTGGCTCCTCTAAAGTTCGAGCTCGCAAGCGCCGGCGGCAGCTGACACGCAGGTCTGGACCTGCACCCGGGATCCGGGGTCGCCGCCGTCGTCGGTGGCCATGGTGATCGCGCCGTTACGCAGATCGCGTACGGCACCCTTGTTGAGGGGGACGACGCAGCCGAAGCAGATGCCCATCCGGCACCCGGAAGGCATCAGCTCTCCGGCCCGCTCCCCGGCGTCGAGCAACGTCTGGGAACCGTCGGCCTGCACGACCCTGCCGCTCTTGGCGAATGTGACGGTGCCACCTTCTCCGGTGGCGACGACGGCCGGGCGGAATCGTTCGATGTGCAGCCGGTCGGGGATCCCGTCAGCGGCCCAACGCTGCTGGATCGCGTCGAGCAACCCGGCTGGACCGCACGCCCAGGTGTGGCGCTCGGATAAGTCCGGGACCACCTCGGCCAAGCGCGCCACGTCCAGCTTTCCGTCGGTGTCGGTGTGCCTCTCCACCAAGCGAATTCGGCCCTGCCGCGCCAGCATCCGCAGATCCCAGCCGAAGATGACGTCGTCGGCCGTGGGTACCGAATGCACCACCACGATGTCGGGGCTGCCGTCACCGACGTCGGCCATGTTGCGCAACATCCCCATCACCGGTGTGATGCCGCTGCCCGCGGTCAGGAACAGAATCTTGGCGGGCGGCCGATCGCCGAGGGTGAAATCACCGGCAGCCCGGTCGAGGTGGATGACGGTGCCGACGGTGGTGCGCCGCACCAGATGGTTGCTGACGACGCCACCCGGGATGGCCTTCACGGTGATCGCGAAGCAGCCGTCCCGCCGGTGAATCGTGGAGGTCAGCGAGTAGGCCCGCCACTGTCGCACGCCGTCGACATCGACCCCGACCCGCACGTACTGACCGGGCAGGTGCGAGCGCCAGCCCCGACCGGGCTTGATCACCAGGCTGGCGGCGTCGCGCGTTTCTGGGTTGATCGCGACGATCCGACCCCGCAGCGTCGTAGCCGAGCGGAGCGGGTCGATGACGTCGAGGTAATCGGCCGGGACCAGCGGCGTGGCGAGCGGCATCGCGATCCGCTCGGCAAACTTCATCACCCGCGAACGCAATGCACCGCCGACGTTGGGTCGAAGCGCCGTGATTGTCATGACTCCATCGTCGTTGTGCCTAGATGTAAAGTCTTGACTCACCTGAGTGAATATTCAGGACATATTTGTTCGAAAGGAACAATCTTGCCGGATCTGTCCCCCCGCCTGACCGGGCTGCACCTGGACGAGCCCGTGGTCAGAGCGTTGGAAGCGACGTTGCCGGCCATGGCCGAGCGAACAGTGACAGCGATCACCATTGAAGTGCCCAGTTATGCCCGCGCGTTCAGCGGGCGGATGGGCCAGAACATCGAGGACGCGGTGCAGACCTCGCTGGGCGTCTTCCTGCGCCTGGTGACCCGGGCAGACGACGCCGATCCCGGTCCGCCGCTGTCGCCCGCGCTCGATGGTGCCTATGAGCTCGGTCGCGGGGAGGCGCGCCAAGGCCGCTCGATCGATGCCCTGCTGTCAGCTTTCCGGGTGGGTGCGCGGGTGGCCTGGCGCGAGTTGTCCACGACCGCAGTGGCAGCCGGTGTGCCCGCAGACACTATCGCCAGATTCGCCGAATTGGTGTTCGCCTACATCGACGAACTGTCCGCGTCCAGCGTGTCCGGCCACGCCGACGAATTGGCGACATCGGGACGCGTTCGACAGCGCTACCTCGAACGGCTGGCCCAGGATCTGCTGGTCGGCCAACCCGAGTCGACTCTGCTCGCCGATGCAGAGATGGCGGGCTGGCAGCCGGCCGACACGCTGACAGCCGTGCTGCTGCCGCAGACCCAGACGCGCGGTCTGGCCGCGCAGTTCGGCCAGTCGACGCTGCAATTGTCCGAGGACCTGCCCGGGGTGGACAGGTCAGAAGCCCTGGCAGTGTTGCTGGTGCCAGACATGGCGGGAATCCAGCGACGTCACCTGCTGTCGGCAGTGACGAACCGCAGGGCCGTGGTGGGGCCGGCGCGACCGTGGCATCGCGTCCAGGTGTCCTACCAGCGCACGCTGCAGGCCCGCACGCTGGTGAGCACCCACACCGCGGTCGACACCGACGACCACCTGGTGGAAATCGTGCTCGGCGCCGACCCGGAAGCTGCTGACGATCTCAGCGTCCGCGTCCTGGCACCGCTGTCCGGGCTGTCGCCGAACACCGCCGCACGGCTCACCGAGACGCTCCGTTCTTGGGTGCTGAACCAGGGTCGGCGCGAGGCGATGGCCGCCGATCTGTTCGTCCACGCCCAGACCGTTCGCTATCGGATGACCCAACTTCGCGAACTGTACGGCGACCGGCTCAGCGACCCCCGCACCGTGCTGGAGCTGACCGTCGCCCTCGGCGGACACGCGTAATCCCTTGCCATAGCAGCAGATACCAGCGTTCCGCCTTGAAGGTCGGCAGACCAACTGCACCGGCACCCCGATGCGAGTTCGTTAGCCAGAGAAATCACCCAACATGTTTGTCAATCGACATTGCTGGCAATGACCCAAAAGAGGTGGGCATATCGGCCGGCCAATATGCCCACCGAGGTCCCGTCGGTTCAGCCCGAGAGCCGACGGGACCGCTTTAATTTTCGGCCCCTTCGTCGGGTCGGGCGAAGCCCCGATCAGGTTCTGCACGCGGGAGTACCGTGCCGGTATGGACGGTGTCACCGGCGTGTGGGTTCTGGGCGGCTACCAGAGCGACTTCGCTCGCAACCTCACCCGGGAGCGGCGTGACTTCGCCGCCCTGACCGCCGAGGTGGTGCGCGCCACGCTGGCTGCGGCGCGGTTGACGGCGGCCGACATTGGCGTCGTGCACGTCGGGAACGCATTCGGCGAGATGTTCGCCGCCCAGGGCCACCTGGGTGCCATGCCGGCCACGGTGTGCGACGGGCTGTGGGACACACCCGCCTCCCGGCACGAGGCCGCGTGCGCCTCAGGCAGCATCGCCGCCCTAGCGGCGATCGCCGACCTGCGATCCGGGGCCTACGACACCGCGCTCGTGGTCGGGCTGGAATTGGAAAAGACCGTTCCGGGCGATACCGCCGCGCAGTACCTCGGCGCGGCAGCCTGGACCGGGCATGAAGGGGCCGAGGCGCGCTACCTGTGGCCCTCGATGTTCGCGCAGGTCGCCGATGAATACGACCGGCGGTACGGGTTGGACGACACGCATCTGCGGGCACTCGCCCAACTCAACTTCGCCAATGCGCGTCGCAATCCGAACGCCCAGACCCGCGACTGGGCCGTCCCGAACCCGATCACCGACGACGACGAATCCAACCCGGTGACCGAGGGCCGGTTACGCAGGTTCGACTGCAGCCAGTTGACCGACGGTGGCGCGGGTGTGGTGCTGGTCAACGATGCCTACCTGCGCAAGCACCCGGCGGCCCGGCCGATCGGGCGAATCGACGGCTGGGGGCATCGCACCGTCGGCCTGGGACTGCGGCAGAAACTGGACCGTGCGGCCGAGGATCCCTACGTGCTGCCGCACGTGCGGTCGGCGGTGCTCGACGCGCTGCGCCGCGCACAGGTGAGCCTCGACGAGGTCGACGGGTTCGAGGTGCACGACTGCTTCACACCTAGCGAATACCTGGCCATCGACCACATCGGGCTGACGGGGCCGGGTGAATCGTGGAAGGCGATCGAGAACGGCGACATCGAGATCGGTGGCCGGCTGCCGATCAACCCCAGTGGCGGCTTGATCGGTGGGGGGCACCCGGTCGGGGCGTCCGGGGTGCGGATGTTGCTGGACGCCGCCAAACAGGTCAGCGACGCAGCCGGCGACTACCAGGTGGAAGGCGCGCGGAGATTCGGCACCCTCAACTTCGGGGGCAGCACCGCTACCACGGTCAGTTTCGTTGTCAGCAAAGGCGTTTGACGATGGATGTGGACATCGTCGGGAAATATCTGTCGACGCTGCCCGAGGACGATGACCACCCGTACCGCACGGGTCCGTGGCGACCGCAGACCACCGAATGGGATGCCGACGACCTGACTGTGGTCGAAGGTGCGATTCCCCGCGACTTGGACGGCATCTATCTGCGTAACACCGAGAATCCGTTGCACCCGACGTTCAAGACCTATCACCCGTTCGACGGCGACGGCATGCTGCACGTCGTGGGGTTCCGCGACGGCACCGCCTTCTACCGCAACCGGTTCATCAAGACAACCGGATTCCTCGCAGAAAATGAAGCGGGTGAACCGCTTTGGCCCGGACTGGCAGAGCCGGTGCAGTTCGCCAAGCGGGAAACGGGTTGGGGTGCACGGGGGTTGATGAAAGACGCGTCCAGCACCGATGTGATCGTGCACCGCGGCGTCGCGTTGACCAGCTTCTACCAGTGCGGTGACCTGTACCGGGTGGACCCCCGCTCGGGAAACACGCTGGGCAAAGAGAACTGGAACGGCGCCTTTCCGTCCGACTGGGGGGTGTCGGCACATCCCAAGGTGGACAGCACCACCGGCGAACTGCTGTTCTTCAACTACAGCAAGCAGGATCCGTATCTGCGATACGGCGTGGTCGACGCGAACAACGATCTGGCTCACTACGTCGACATCCCGCTGCCCGGCCCGCGGCTCCCGCACGACATGGCGTTCACCGAAAACTACGCCATCCTCAACGATTTCCCGCTGTTCTGGGATCCCCGGTTGCTCGAGCATCAGGTCCACCTGCCGCGCTTCTACCCGGACATGCCGTCGCGGTTCGCCGTGATACCACGCCGCGGCGACACTGCCGACATCCGCTGGTTCGAGGCCGACCCGACGTTCGTGTTGCATTTCACCAATGCCTACGAGGACGGCGACGAGATCGTGCTGGACGGCTTCTTCGAAGGGGCTCCGCAACCGCTGGAGAGCGGTGCCGGGCCAAGCGGCAAGTGGGAGAAACTGTTTCGCTTCCTCGCTCTGGATCGCATGGAGGCCCGCCTACACCGGTGGCGGTTGAATCTGGTCACCGGCCAGGTGCGGGAAGGTCCGCTGTCCGAGTCGATCACCGAGTTCGGGATGATCAACGCCGACTACCTGACCCGCGACTACCGCTACGTGTATGCGGCCAGCGGCAAACCCGGTTGGTTCCTGTTCGACGGGCTGGTCAAACACGATCTGCGTACCGGCAATGAGGAGCGGTTCGACTTCGGCGACGGTGTGTACGGCAGCGAAACCGCCATGGCACCACGGGTGGGCGGTGCCGGTGAGGACGACGGGTACCTGGTGACGTTGACAACCGACATGAACGCCGACGCATCGTATTGCCTGGTGTTCGACGCGGCCCGGGTCAGCGCCGGACCCGTCTGCAAACTCGCACTGCCCGAACGTGTTTCCAGCGGCACGCATTCGACGTGGGTGGCCGGTGCGGAGCTCCGCCGGTGGGACGATGTGGAGTCGGCAGCATCAGCGATCGGGCTGTGAGCCTCGTCGGGTTCTCCTGCGAATCGGTGATGTCACCGCCGGACTACCGTTCGGACCGACCCCCCAACGTCGCCGCGACCACCGCCCACAGTGCGCACACCACCGCGCCGGCAGCAGCGCCCGCTGCGACGTAGAGCCCGTACTCGGCCGATACCTGCGCGCTGACATTGCGCTGGTAGTAAAGCACCAGCGAGCCACTGATGAGCAATGAAATCACAAGTGCTGCAACCGAAGCCGCCCGCGCCGACAAATCCCGGCCAACCATCGCACCGGCCACCAACAGCGCCGAGGCCAGCAACACGATGAGCTGGCCGGCGCCGAATCCGCGCGGCAGCTCCAGGCTGCCGTGGGTGCCGCCGATCGCGTTCGCCCAGCCGCCGCCGTTGACCTTCGTCGTCAACCACGGCATCCAGGTGCTGGCCGAGAGCACCACGGCACACAAGGCCACCATCCAGCCGGGGCGCGGGCGGCGACTCATGGGTGCGAGGTTATCCGACGCGATCCGCGCCGCCGGGTGTCAGCCCTGCAGCGACGACAAGTTGAACCCTGCACCGGTGTGGTCGGTGACAGCGGCGAGTCGCCCGTAGGGGGTGTCCTCGGCCGGCCGCACCACCGCCCCACCCTGGTCGACGACCATCTGCAGGGTTTTGTCGACATCCTCCGCGCCGAAGAAAATGCTCCACTGCGACGGCGTGCCCGCGGGCAGGACCGCAGCGCCGTCCATCACACCGAGCAGCTGTTGATCACCGAACCACGCGGTGGTGTAACGGAATTCGTCGGTGTCGCTTTCCTGCTGAGTGTGCCAGCCGAAGACCTCGCGGTAGAAGTCGACGGCGGCGCGATAGTCGCGGGTGGTCAACTGATGCCAGACCGGAGCGCCGGCCTCGCCGATCACCTCGAAACCGCGGTGCTCGAGGGGTTGCCACAAACCCAGGGTCGCCCCCGACGGGTCAGTGCCCACGGCCATGAAGCCCTGGTCGGGCACCTCCATCGGTTCCAGGCATCCCTGGCCACCGGCGGCCTTCAGCGCCGCGACGCCGGCCTGGATATCGGCGGTGTGGAAGTACGTGGCCCAGGTGTCGGGCATCTGCCATTCCGGGTTGTTGGCCATCATGCCCGCGACCGGGCGACCGTCCTTGGCGGCGTTGATGTAACCGCCGTAGTCGGGTCCGGCGGACTCGAAGGTCCAGCCGAACACGGTGCCGTAGAAGTCCTGGGCGCGGTCGACGTCCGATGTCGTCAGGTCGATCCAGCAGGGGGCGCCCAGCGGGGCGTCGGTACGGGTTGGCACGAGTTTCCTCCTCGGTCGGTTGGGGGTCGCAAGTAGTGACTCGGCCCGACCCGGAAACTCATCGACAGCTCAGCGCTGCGCGACTCGATCGCCGTTCATACCTGGGTCGGGACGGGTGAACACCCGGACGAAATTCTGCAACGAGTCCCGGATGTCGCTGCGCAGTGCCGCAGCCACCACCATGCCGATCGGTCCGAACAGAGCCGGGCCGCCGAGGTGCACGTCGAAGCTGACCACGGAGGTCCCGTCGTCTTTGGGTGCGACCTTGGCGATCAGCTTGACCTTCACACCGCCCACGCCGTCACCGTTGAGCGTCATGCCTTCCGGCGGCTTGTAGCGCACGATCGTCCATTTGATCCGGTTGGTCATCCCCTTGACCTCGACGTATGACTCGAGGACCGTGCCCTTCTCGATCACCTCGGGCAGCTTGCTGCGCCAGACCTTGTGGATGGTCAGCCAGTCCTTGTACCGCGTCAGGTCCGAGGCGTGCCGCCACGCCTCGTCGGGCGAAAGCGGGACGTCGATGGCCCCGGAAAGTTTCGCCATCTGCCGCTAGCCCTGCCGGCCGCCGGGGCCGGCCGCCTTCTTGGCCCCCTCCTGCACCTTGTGGATGGTGTCGGAGTATTTGTGCTGCGTCTTTTCGTTCACGAAATCGCCGGCCTTGTCGATCACGGTCTCGACCTTGTCGGCGTTCTGCGACAGCAGGTCCTTGGCTTTGTCGATGAATCCCATGCCATTTCCCTTTCCCAGGGTCTCCTCCCCGGGGAAACCCTGATTCGCCGGTCCACCCTACTTGCCGCCGCTATCGATGCCACACCTGCGGTTTGACGCCGAGGATCCGGGCCCGCAGCCACCAGATCGCCTCGATTGCCGCCGCCCCCAGCGCACCGATGCCCAGCGCTCTGGTCGTCGCCCACAGATTCGAGGGATCGAGGAAGAACTTCTGCTGCGCCCACGGCAGGCTGAAGATCAGCACGTAGGCCAACGCCGAAACGATCACCAGCGCCAACCGCCACCATTTATAGGGTCGCGCCGCCACCGCGAGCACCCACACCGCGGTGACCAGCAAGGTGATCAACGCCGTGGTCGACGCTTGGTCCTGCTGTACCCCGGTCGCGTGGCGGCCGTGATAGGCGGTCAGATACGAGGTGAAGGTCGCGATTCCGACCACCAGGCCGGACGGCAACGCCGACGTCACCACCCGCCGAACGAAACCCGGGTAGGCACGCTCGTCGTTG
The DNA here is from genome assembly GCF_059813065.1 of Mycobacterium sp. NGS24. NCBI lineage: Bacteria > Bacillati > Actinomycetota > Actinomycetes > Mycobacteriales > Mycobacteriaceae > Mycobacterium > Mycobacterium sp. NGS24. The sequence continues at coordinate 62,286 of NZ_JCALDW010000005.1, read as the reverse complement.
GGCGCCAGCGACAAGATGAACGACGGAATGCCGATGGTGAACCAGGCCGCGATCGTGACGTGAATCGGTTGGAACGGAAACAGCAGCGGATCGGCCCCCAGCGGCTTGGCGAGCAGGCACTCGATCCCCACGAGCAAGGCCAGCAGCGCCGAGTACACCGTTTTGGTCAGGAACAGACTGGCCACCCGCTCGATGTTGCCGATCACCCGGCGGCCTTCGGCCACCACATACGGCAACGTCGCGAACCTGTTGTCCAGCAACACCAATTGGGCCACCGCGCGTGCCGCGGGACTGCCCGCTCCCATCGCTACGCCGATGTCGGCGTCCTTGAGGGCGAGCACGTCGTTGACCCCGTCGCCGGTCATTGCCACGGTGTGCCCGCGTGTCTGCAGGGCGTGCACCATGGTGCGCTTCTGGTCGGGCCGGACCCGGCCGAAGGTGGTGTGGGAATCCAGCGCGTCGGCCAGTTCGGCGGGTTCGGAGGGCAGGCGACGGGCATCCATCGTCTCGCCGTGCAAGCCGAGTGCGCCGGCCACCGCGCCCACCGACACGGCATTGTCGCCGGACATCACTTTGACCGTGACACCCTGGGCGGCAAAGTATTCCAAGGTCTCGCAGGCATCCGGACGTACCTTCTGTTCCAGCACCACCAGCGCAGCCGGGGTGACGGCGCCCGGCGCGTCAGGATCGTTCACTGCGGTGGCGCTCGCCCCCAGCAGCAGCACCCGCAAGCCCTGCCCGCCGATCTCCTCGGCCCGCGCGGCGGCAGCCGAATCCGGTTCGAGCAACACATCGGGCGCACCGATCACCCAGTCACCGTGGTCGCGGTAGGACACCCCGCTCCATTTCGTCGCGGACTTGAAAGGCGCTGTGGCCGTGGCGGTCCAATTCGGTGCGGTGGGATACGCCTCGGCGATCGCCTGCATGCTGGCGTTGGGGCGGGGGTCGGCCGCGGCCAGGGCGGCCAACACCTCGTCGAGGCTCTCCCCGGCGGGGTCCAGCTCTTCGACGTCGGCGACCCGCATGCCGTTTTCGGTCAGCGTTCCGGTCTTGTCGGCGCAGACGACGTCGACCCGGGCCAGCCCCTCGATGGCGGGCAATTCCTGGACCAGGCACTGCCGCCGGCCGAGTCGGACGACGCCGACCGCGAACGCGATCGAGGTCATCAGCACCAGACCTTCCGGCACCATCGGCACCAGCGCTCCCACGGTCGCCAGCACGGACTGGCGCCAACCCACGTTCGTGGTGAACATCTGCGTGTAAATGGTGAGCAGGCCTGCCGGTATCAGCAGGTAGGTGATGAACTGCAGAATTCGGTTGATGCCATTGCGCAGTTCGGATTTGACCAGGGTGAACTTGCTGGCCTCGGCGGCCAGGCGGGCAGCGTAGGCATCGCGGCCGACCTTGGTGGCGCGGTAGGCTCCGGTGCCGGCGACGACGAAACTGCCCGACATCGCCAGGTCTGCGGGTTCCTTGACGATCGGGTCCGCCTCGCCGGTCAACAGCGATTCGTCGACCTCCAGGTTGTCGGCTTCGAGGATTTCGCCGTCGACCACGATCTGGTCGCCCGGGCCGACCTCGATGACGTCGTCGAGCACCACCTGGTCGGGAGGGATCTCGCCAGTCCCAGACTGCCTGCGCACCAACGGCTTTGCCAGACCCACGATGGCCAGCTTGTCCAACGTCTGCTTGGCGCGGATCTCCTGGAACATCCCGATGACGCTGTTGGCGACGATGAGCAGCCCGAACAGCCCGTTGATCACCGAGCCGGTCACCAGCACGATGGCGAACAGCACACCCAGGATGGCGTTGATCCGGGTGAAGACGTTGGCCCGCACGATGTGCGCGATGCTGCGGGTGGCGCGTTCCGGGATGTCGTTGCTGCGGCCGTCGTTAATCCGTTGTGCCACTTCGGCATCGGTGAGTCCGGCGACGGACGGCGGGGCGGTCATCTGTGGAAGGTTCCGAGTTTGTCGGAGTCGTAATACTCCAGGTTCAGTTCGCCGCCGGTAAAGGTGGCCTTGGAAATCGTTCCGGGCAATGCGTTTTCGTTCGAGAGCCCGAAGGTGAAGATGTCGCCGTCCCAGTGCGACAGGTCGTATGTCTGGTTCTTCGGCCCCAGCATCAGCTGCAATCGGCCGTCGTGATCGGTCACGGTGGCGGGCCCCCAATAGTCGCTCGCGTACACCCCAACGTACTCGCTCAGCGGCCGGGCCGGGGCAGGGCTGACCGGTGGTTGCTTACCGACCAGGGAACCGTCCGGATTGTTCATCGGGGCGAGTTGCTGACGGTACAACGTGGCCCAATCCTCCCGTACCTGGCCATACTGCACGAGATCCATGAACTCGGCGGTGAGCGCCTCCGGCACGCCGTACGGGGCCGCGTTGGTCAGGGCGACGATGGCGATGTCCTCGGCCGGCAGCGCTACGAAATTCGTTGCGGCGCCGAGTCCGAAAGCGCCGGAATGGCTGTACTCGGTGCGCCCCGACGAGGTCACCGACACGTTGAATCCGTATCCGTAGGTGCCGGACCGTGCCTTCGGGTTCCGCGCCTTGGTCGAGATCACCTGAGGGGTGTACGCGGAGAGCAACGCTTCGGGCGAGGCGATCCGTTGCCCGTTGTAGGTGCCGCCGGCCAGCAGCATGGTCAGCCAGCGCGCCATGTCGTTGACCGAGGAACTCACCCCGCCCGCCGGGGTCTGGGCATCGGGGTCGCGCTGGAAGCGGGCCTCCCATTTGTCACCGACCTTGAGGTGGCCGACCGCCCGGTTGGGGCGGGCCAGGAAATCGGCGAACCGCGAACTGGTCGACTCCATGCCCAGGGGCCGGTAGAGCACCTCGCGGGACAGGTCTTCCCAGGACTCACCGGCCGCAGCGGCTACCGCGCTGGCGGCGGCGGTGACACCGAAATTGGTGTAGGCGTAGCTGTTTCGAAACGACGCCAGGGGCAGGTACTTCAGTCGTTCCAGCACCTGCCGACGGTCGTAACCCAAGTCCTCCAACGCATCGCCGGCGTGATCGGGCAGCCCGGAGCGATGCGAGTACAGGTCAGCGACGCTCACGTGCTCGGTGACGTAGGGGTCGCTGAGCGCGAACCACGGCAGCTTCGAAACCACCGGGGTGTCCCAGGTGATCGAACCGGTGGTGACTTCGTGCGCCACCACCGTCGCACCGACCGACTTCGAGATCGAGGCCAGCTGGAACACCGTGTCGGCGTCCACCCTGTTCTCCGGGCTGTCCGGTCTGCCGGCATCTCTGATACCGAAGCCCCTGGCGTACAACGTCTTTCCGCCGTGCACGATGGCCACCGCCAACCCCGGGATACCGCTGTTCTTCATCAGCTCGGCCACCAGGCCGTCCACCCGGGCGACGGCTTCGTCGATGCGGCTGGCCGGGATCTGCAGGCCCGAGAATTCGTTGGGGGGCACCTGGGGCAGCGGAGACGAGGGGTTGGCTGCCGGCTGCCCGGGCCCGCATCCGACGAGAGCCGCCATCAGCAGTACGACTGCGGCTGCCGCCGCGCGATTCGTCATGGCCGCACACTAGCCCGACGACGATGCGCGCCGGCCACGGCGCACATCACTTACCGACTCAGAGCCGCCACCACGGGTTGAACCGCACCGGCGAGACCGTGTCGATCCGCTGTCCCGGGTTGGGTACCGCAACCTGAACCCCATCGGGCTCGGCCGCTTTGAGTACCCGCTCGACCGGCTCGGACCACGGATGCGGCGCCAACCGGAACGTCCCCCAGTGAATCGGCACCAGCAGGCCCGACCCGGAGTCGGTGACATCCAGATGGGCCCGCACTGCCTCTTCGGGGTTCATGTGGATGTCCGGCCACGCGGTGTTGTAGGCACCGATCGGCATCAGAGTCAGGTCGAACGGTCCATGCTCGGCGCCTATTTCGGCGAAGCTCTTGGTGTAGCCGGTGTCGCCACCGAAGTAGGCACGACGTGATGGCCCGACGAACGCCCACGACGCCCACAGGGTGTTGTTGCGGCTGAGGAAACGCCCGGAGAAGTGCCGCGCCGGCACGCAGACGATGGTGAGCTCGTCGACCTGGGCACTCTGATTCCAGTCGAGTTCGACGATGCGCTGCTCGGGGATGCCCCAGGAGCGCAGGTGTGCGCCGACACCGAGCGGTACGAAGAACGGCGCCCGCTGCATGCGGGCCAGCGCGAGCACGGTGTCGATGTCGAGGTGGTCGTAGTGGTCGTGGCTGATCACCACGGCGTCGACCGCGGGCAGGCCTTCCACCTGCACCGGCGGCGGATGCAGCCGTTGCGGGCCCACCAGATCCGACGGTGAACACCGGTCGCTCCACACCGGGTCGGTGAGCACGCGGTAACCGTCGATTTCCAGCAGCGCCGTCGAGTGACCGAACCAGCTGACCGCCAGCTGCGCCGGCTCACCCTGATAGATGGCGGGCGAGGCCAGCGGGATGGGACGCGCGGGGCGGCTGTGCACGCGCGCTCCCACCAGCTCCCAGGCGATCTGACGCAGCTGTTCACGGTTCATGACGTACAGCGAGCCGGGGTCGATGTTGACGAAGGCCCCGTCGCGGTAGTTCGGTGACCCCGCTGCGGCGGCTTCGAGGGCCGCGGGGTCGGCGCCCAACGCCGAGGGTGCACCGTGCAGGGCCCGCATCAACCAGCCACCTGCCGCCAGCGAGGCGGTGCCGGCGGCCAGTCGCAGCGCCCGGTTCGTCATGTCCGTCAAGCTCCCTGGAATTTCGGTGGCCGCTTCTCGATCCTGGCCACCTGCGCCTCGATCACATCCTGGCTGGCCCAGGCCTTGTCGAAGAGTTCCTTGTGCTCCGGTGAGGGTTGCTCGATGGAGCCGTCGTCGTTGAGTACCCGCTTGGCATGCTGGATAGCCAGCGGTGCCAGTCCGGCGATTTCGGCGCCCCACGCCTGCGCGTCGGCCACCGTGCCGATCCGGTTGGCCATTCCGGTCTGCAACGCGGTGTCGGCGGTCAGCTTCTCCGCGGTCAGCAGCATCGACCGGGCCCGTCCGTGGCCGACCAGCGACGACAGCCGTCGGATGCTCCAGTTGTCCAGCGCCAGACCGTATTTCGAGGTCGGAAATTGAAAGAAGGCATCCGGCGCGACCACTCGCAGGTCGCATTGCATGGCCAGCTGCAGCCCGGCGCCGATCGCGGGGCCGTTGATGGCGCCGATCACCGGGATCAATGTGGCGTCCATGACCCTGTGCAGCTCGACGAGCCGGTCGGGATAGTCGGCGGCGAAAGCGTCGCCGGACAGGTCGGCGCCCGCGCAGAAGGCGGACCCCTGGCCGGTCAGCACGATCGCCCGTACCGACCCGTCGCCCGCCTTGAGCAGCGCCTCGCGCAGCTCCTCGACGAGCTGGGAGTTCAGCGCGTTACGCCGGTCCGGCCGCTGCAGCTCAATGGTCAGGACGGCTTCGGTCCGGGTGATACCGATCATGGGCACCACGATATATAGCCTCATCTGTGTGAGCCGTATCACGACCGATCAACTGCGTGATGCGGTCCTTGACCAGGGTTCGTTCCTGAGCTGGGACAGCGCTCCGCCTGCATTGCCGATTCCGCCGGCCTATGCGCGTGAACTGGCCGAAGCCCGGTCGAAGTCCGGCCGCGACGAGTCGGTGTCCACCGGCGAGGGACGGGTGTTCGGACGCCGGGTGGCGGTGGTGGTCTGTGACTTCGACTTTCTGGCCGGCTCGATCGGGGTGGCCGCGGCCGAACGGATCACCTCGGCGGTAGAGCGGGCGACCGCTGAGGGGCTGCCGTTGCTGGCGTCGCCGTGCTCTGGTGGCACGCGCATGCAGGAGGGCACGGTCGCGTTCCTGCAGATGGTGAAGATTGCCGCCGCCGTCCGCCTGCACCGGCAGGCGCGGTTGCCGTATCTGGTCTATCTGCGCAATCCGACGACGGGTGGGGTCTTCGCGTCGTGGGGCTCGCTGGGCCATGTCACGTTCGCCGAACCGGGTGCCCTGATCGGGTTTCTCGGCCCGCGGGTGTACGAGTTGCTGTACGGCGAACCGTTCCCGCCGGGCGTCCAGACCGCGGAGAACTTGCAGCGCCACGGCGTGATCGACGACGTCGTTGCGATCGAGGACTTGCGCGCCACCCTGGACAGGGCGCTGACGGTGATCGCCGATCCAGCCCAGCCGCCGCCGGCGCGCGAACCCTGCGAACCGTTGCCCGATGTGCCCGCCTGGGATTCGGTGCTGGCCTCCCGCCGCCCGGACCGCCCCGACGTGCGGGATTTGCTGCGACACGGCGCCACCGATGTGGTGCCGCTGTCCGGAACCGGCCGGGGTGTGGCGACACTGTTGGCATTGGCGCGGTTCGCCGGCCAACCGGTGGTGGTGCTTGGTCAGCAACGAACTCAGGGCGGCAGTGGCAACGCCGTCGGACCGGCATCGCTGCGGGAGGCCCGGCGCGGTATGGCGGTAGCCGCCGAACTGCGTCTGCCGCTGGTGCTGGTGATCGACACTGCCGGGCCCGCGTTGTCCGCCGCGGCCGAGCAAGGTGGACTGGCTGGCCAAATTGCGCAATGTTTGGCCGAGCTGGTGACGCTGGACACCCCGACGGTGTCGGTGTTGATGGGCCAGGGCAGCGGCGGGCCGGCGCTGGCGATGGTGCCCGCCGACCGGGTGCTGGCCGCGCTGCACGGCTGGCTGGCACCGCTGCCGCCGGAGGGTGGCAGTGCGATCGTCTTCCGCGACGTCTGCCATGCGCCGGAACTCGCGGCAGCGCAGGGAATCCGGTCAACTGACCTGCTAGCGGCCGGGATCGTCGATGCCGTCGTACCCGAGCACCCCGATGCCGCCGACGAGCCGGTGGAGTTCGCGAAGCGGCTCTCGCGCGCCATCGCCGTCGAAGTGCACGCGCTGCGCGCGGTTCCCGACGCCGAGCGGCTGCGCGGGCGGTTGCGGCGTTACCGGCGCATCGGTCTGCCCGAAACGCGCTGACGCCAGCGGGTTGGCGGTCCGCTCATCACCGCGAGTGGCACAGGGATAATACAGATCACGTGTGGCACCGTATTCGTCAAGTAAGCAGATCGAGGAGAGGTTGAGTTGCCGACGTCAACCACCGCCGCCAAGACGCCGCGGGTAACCAAACGGCGTGCCGAGACCCGTGCCCGGCTGATGGACGCGGCATTCCGGGTGTTCGCCGATAAGGGCTACGGCCACGTGACCATCGAGGACGTGTGCGAAGCGGCCGGTTACACCAGGGGTGCCTTCTACTCGCAGTTCGACAGCCTCGAGGAATTGTTCTTCCTGCTCTATGACCAGTGGGCGGTCCGCACCGCCGACCAGGTCAGCGCCGCCATGGAAGGTACCGATCCCGTCAACGACCTGCCCGGAGCCGTCGAACGCATCGTGGACACCCTGCTCTTCGAACGTGACTGGCTGCTCATCAAGTTCGATTTCCTGCTGTATGCGGCCCGCAAGCCTGAGCTCGCGCACCGCTGGGAGAAGCATCGGGCGCAGTTGCGCCACGTCATCGAGGAGCGGATGGTCGCCAATGGCATCCCATTCCACACATCGATCGACAGCGTTGCCGACGCCGCACGCGCCATCGTCGCCGCCTACGACGGTGTCACTGTCCAGCTGCTGCTCGACAGCGACCCGTCGGCCGCACGCGCCTGGCTCACCCAGCTGATGAACGTCGTCCTGACGCGGTAGCCGACAGCGCGATGACCGGTCCGACCAACGACAGCGTCATCATGAGAAACGCGACCAGGGTGCCCATGGTGATCAGGCCGTGGCGCACCGCGTACGCCCCATGCCCCAGCAGCACCACCCCGGCAAGGTTGGGGATGACCTCCAGCACGGCCCGCCACGGCGCCGCCAGCGATTCGCTGCGGCGAATGGATTCATGTAGGTAGTACAGCATTATCGTGGCCGAGACCACCAACCCCAACGGCCAATACAGTGCCAACAGGCACCCCGTCACCACGGCGGTTTGCAGAACGTCGGCGGTGACCCGCGCGTGCCCGTCGAGCCGACGACGAACGGCGAACATCACCGTTTCGGACACCGCCAATGCGGTCGCCGCCGTGCCCAGAACCCACAGCCCACGGTGGTCGAGGTATCGCACCGGTCCGTCGACCGAGGATTGCGCTATCAACGGAATCCCCACCGCCGCAACCAGAATGGTGATCACACCGGGCAGGGTCGGCCGCCACGGTGCGCGGTTCCGAAGGTGGCCGGCGATCCGGCGCCACCCGTCGGACACGGTGCGCTGGCCGACCGGCGACGGAGGCGGTGAGGCATTCAGCACGTCAGTCACGACGAATTCGTCTCCAGATCCCGTTTGCGCAGCGTTGACCGAAAAGCCAAGCGGATAATCGAGTTTCGGTCGCAACGCTGGATGTCGAGACCTGCCAACAGGATTCGATGATGGCATGTCGGTTGACGAACGGCGGTCGCTGCGCGGCGTCGAATCCGTAACAGTTGCCTGCCGAGTAGCTGCAACACCGGCGCGTGATGCGGGCTGTTGCGCCCGATCCCGCGATAAACTCGCGCCTCCCACCGCGGTCACCGACAATCAGGCAAGATAAACCCATGGACACTGGTGTCAACTCACCGCGGGTCTTGGTCGTCGACGACGATTCCGATGTGCTCGCCTCCCTGGAGCGCGGTCTGCGGCTGTCCGGGTTCGAGGTGTCGACGGCGGTCGACGGCGCCGAGGCCCTGCGCAGCGCCACCGAAACCCGGCCGGATGCGATCGTGCTCGACATCAACATGCCGGTGCTCGACGGCGTCAGCGTCGTCACGGCCCTGCGCGCCATGGACAACGACGTGCCGGTCTGCGTGCTGAGCGCGCGCAGTTCGGTCGACGACCGCGTCGCCGGCCTGGAAGCCGGCGCGGACGACTACCTGGTCAAGCCGTTCGTGCTGGCCGAGCTGGTGGCACGGGTGCGCGCGCTGTTGCGTCGCCGCGGCGCCACCGCGACGTCCTCGTCGGAAACCATCACCGTGGGCCCGCTGGAGGTGGACATCCCCGGCCGGCGGGCCCGGGTCAACGGGGTCGACGTCGATCTGACCAAGCGGGAGTTCGACCTGTTGGCGGTGCTGGCCGAACACAAGACCGCGGTGTTGTCCCGCGCGCAGCTGCTGGAGCTGGTGTGGGGTTACGACTTCGCTGCCGACACCAATGTCGTCGACGTCTTCATCGGTTACCTGCGGCGCAAGTTAGAGGCCAATGGCGGCCCGCGTCTCCTGCACACCGTCCGGGGAGTCGGGTTCGTCCTCCGGATGCAGTAGGGCCCTGCCGTTGTTGATGAACATCCTGTCGCGGATTTTCGCCCGCACACCGTCGCTTCGGACCCGGGTGGTGGTTGCGACAGTGATCGGCGCCGCGATCCCGGTGCTCATCGTCGGCGCCGTGGTGTGGGTGGGCATCACCAAGGACCGCAAGGAACGGCTGGACCGCCGGCTGGACGAGGCCGCCGGTTTCGCAATCCCCTTCGTGCCGCGCGGACTCAACGAAATTCCGCCCTCCCCCGACGACCGGGATGCCCTGATCACGCTGCGTCGCGGCGACGTGGTCAAGTCGAACTCCGACATCGAACTGCCCAAGCTGCAGTCCGACTACGCCGACACCTACATCCACGGGGTGCGTTACCGGGTACGCACCGTCGAGATCCCCGGTCCGGAACCGACGTCGATGGCCGTCGGCGCCACCTACGACACCACCTACGCCGAGACCAACAACCTGCACCGCAGAGTGCTGCTGATCTGCAGTTTCGCGATCGGTGCGGCGGCGGTGTTCGCCTGGCTGCTGGCGGCCTTCGCGGTGCGACCGTTCAAGCAACTCGCCGAACAGACCCGCTCGATCGACGCGGGCGACGAAGCGCCGCGGGTCGAAGTGCACGGCGCCAGCGAGGCCGTCGAGATCGCCGAGGCCATGCGCGGCATGCTGCAACGGATCTGGAACGAACAAAACCGGACGCAGGAAGCACTGGCGTCGGCCCGTGACTTCGCCGCGGTCTCCTCACATGAACTGCGCACCCCCCTGACGGCGATGCGGACCAACCTCGAAGTGCTGGCCACCCTGGACATGCCCGACGACCAGCGCAAGGAGGTACTGGGCGATGTCATCCGTACCCAGTCGCGGATCGAAGCCACCTTGAGCGCACTGGAGCGGCTGGCTCAGGGCGAATTGTCCACCTCCGATGACCACGTGCCGGTGGACATCACCGATCTGCTCGACCGCGCCGCGCACGACGCCACCCGCAGCTATCCCGACCTCGAGGTGTCCCTGGTGCCGTCGCCCACCTGCATCATCGTCGGCATGCCGGCCGGACTGCGGCTGGCGGTGGACAACGCGATTGCCAACGCCGTCAAGCACGGGGGCGCTACCCACGTGCGGGTGTCGGCGGTCAGCTCGCGGGCCGGTGTGGAGATCGCCATCGACGACGACGGCAGCGGCGTGCCGGAAGAGGAGCGCCAAGTGGTGTTCGAACGCTTCTCCCGCGGCTCGACAGCATCGCATTCGGGCTCCGGGCTGGGCCTGGCCCTGGTGGCGCAGCAGGCCCATCTGCACGGCGGGACAGCGTCTTTGGAGAGCAGCGCGATGGGCGGTGCCCGCCTGGTGCTGCGACTGCCCGGGCCGAGCTAGTCTTTTCGCGCGCTGTTGCGACCCGGCAGGAAAAACGCGCGCTTGGCGAAATCTTCGTTCTCGAACCAGACTTGGGCGACGAGTTCGTCGTAACCCGGATCATCGGGTCCGTAGAACAATCGAGAATCGGTGCGGCCCTTCACCAACCAACCCTGCGGCCCGGACCCGTCGGGTTCGGCGCGCATCGATCCGGGACCGTAGGGCGCGTAGGGCACCAACGGCGTCTCTACCGTCGCCGCATCACTGACCGGAATCTTCTCCGTCGCAACATCTTTCGCGACTGAGACCCGTCGCGTCGGATCTTTGGGCCTGACCTTCTTCGGCGGCAGCTTCTTGCCCGGGACCTTCGCGCCGGGAACCTTTTTCGCCGCAGCCTTTTTGGCGGGCAGTTTCTTCGCCGGCCTGTTCGCGGCGATCGGTATCCGTTCGGTCACCGCATCGGCGGAAACCGGCCTGCGCTTCTTCGGCGGCGCTTTGGCGGCAGCCTTTCTCACCGGCCGCGGCCCGGCGACCGGAATGCGCTGTGTCGGGGCATCACTGGCCGAGACCTTGGCCGCCGGCTTGCGCCCTGGCCCCGACGTCGGGTCGGCGAACACCCACGCCGGCATCTGAATCCTGGCCGGTCGCAACAACAACGCCAGGGTCAGCATCATGCCGAGCCCGAATGAGGCGGCGGCCGGCCACCAGTGCAGCTGGCCGCTCACCTTTTCGCCCCGATCTCCGACGACTCGGGCTCGGCGCGCTGCGCGGACTCGGCCGGCCGGACCGGCTCCGGTTGGATGGCCGGCTCAGCAACGGTCTCGTCCGGCCCTTCGGACTTGAACAGCAACGCGATCCCATAGGCAACGGCCGAACCGGCCACAAAGGCGACCAGGCAGACCAACCACTGGATCACGAAACCCATGCCCGATGCCCCCTAGCCGACCACGATCTCGGCGCGGCGGTTCTTGGCCCGCCCCTCGGGAGTGTCATTGCCCGCGATCGGATTGGCCGAACCCAGGCCCTTGACGGTGACGCGGGCGCGGGCGACGCCGTTGGCGATGATGTATTCAGCGACGGCGGTGGCGCGCTGCGTGCTGAGCGGGATATTGATGGCCTCGCTGCCGGCGTTGTCGGTGTAACCGTTGACGGTCACCTTGGCGTCCGGACACGCTTTGAGCTTGTCGGCCACCCGGATCAGGATGTCGTTGTCCTCCGGTGTCAGACTCACGCCGTCGTTACCGAAGGCCAGCGGGCCCCCGGTGATGGCGTTGATGGCCGCCTGCACGTCATTGCAGGACGCGGCCGGAGGGGGCGCGGGAGCAGGTGTGGCGGCACCCGGGGCGGTCGGCGTGATCTGTCCCCTGGTCACAATCCTGTTGGCGACGTTGACATCCGGCCAGGTACCGGCCGCCGCGCGCGCGACCGCCTCCTTCTGCGCGGGCGATGCGGCCGTACCGGTCAGCGTGACGGTGTCCCTTTCCACCTTGAAGGTGAGATCGGGGATGGGCGCCCCCGCGGTGAAAACCGGCTCTGCGCCGCCGAAGTCGAGTGCGTGCGTCAGCGGGTCGATGCGGATCTGATCGACCACGTTGACTCCCGGTGTCAACAATGCCTTGAGTGCCCTCATCAGGGCAGCTTTGGACGCGTCGTCGGGGCAATCGCCGATCAGCGTGATGCTGTTGCCGCTGCGACTGATCGTGAGCAGCGACAACTGCAGGCTCGGGGCCATCGTGATGCTCCCCGACGGCTTGGTGATCGTGGGCAGATCGCCGGCGGGGCCGTTGACGGCCATCGGTCGCTCGTATGCCCCGTAGCTGATCAGGGCGAGCAGAAACGGCAGCAGCGCCAGCGCGATCAGCCAGGGCCGCAGCAGTTGTTGTCGGCTGAACGGCCGGGTCGGCTGGGCCTGCTGCTCGGGCTCGACGGCCGTGGGCGATTCGTCGACCCCCACCTCTGAACCGGCCATCGCTCCTCACTCGTTCGCGCTCTTCCAGGCGATATGCAGCCTACCGAGTCCGAGGCCGTTCCCGAGGCAACGTCGGGCAGACTGTAGCAATGGCCACCGGAAGCACACCGCCGAACGCGCACATCGGTGACCGGGGTTGCGCCAACCGGTAGCCCGATGGCTGAGGCAACCGAACACGATGTCGTCATCGTCGGCGGCGGGCACAACGGCCTGGTCGCCGCCGGATACCTGGCCCGGGCAGGCTTACGGGTGCAGGTCCTGGAAAAGCGTGCACACGTCGGTGGCGCCGCCATATCGGCCCGGCCCTTCGACGGTGTCGACGTCCACCTGTCGCGCTACTCGTATCTGGTCAGCCTGCTGCCGCCGCGCATCCTCGAAGATTTGGGCGCACGGGTACGGCTGACTCGACGCGCGTACTCCTCCTATACCCCCGACCCCGCCAGCGGCGGTCGAACCGGCCTGCTCGTCGGGGCACCCGGCGGCTTCGACGCGATCGGCGCCGGGCGCGACGAGCAGGGGTTCGACGCGTTCTATCGGCAGTGCCGACTGCTGACCCAGCGGCTCTGGCCGTCGTTGCTCGAACCGCTGCGCACCCGCGCCGAGGCGCGCCGGCTGGTGCTGGACGGGGGTGATCGGGACGCCGCGACCGCGTGGCGGGCCATGGTCGACGAGCCCATCGGGCGGGCGATCGCCGACGCCGTCGACCACGACGTCGTCCGCGGAGTGGTAGCCACCGACGCTTTGATCGGCACTTTCGCCCGCCTGGACGAGTCCTCACTGCAACAGAACGTCTGCTTGCTGTATCACGTGCTGGGCGGCGGCACCGGAGACTGGGATGTCCCGGTCGGCGGCATGGGCGCGGTGTCCTCGGCGCTGGCTGCTGCCGCCACCAGTCACGGAGCTGAAATACTCACCGGCGCAGATGTTTTCGCTGTCGACCCGGACGGCGAGGTGCGCTACCGGAGCCGCGGGGACCAGTGCGTGGCTCGGGGCCGGTTCGTGCTCAGCGGGGTGGGTCCGGCGGTGCTGGCCGACCTGCTGGGTGAACCGCGACCGATGCTGGCGCCCGGTTCCCAGGTCAAGGTCAACATGGTGCTGCGCCGGATGCCGCGGTTGCGCGACGAGCGCGTCACCCCGCAGCAGGCTTTCGCCGGCACGTTCCACGTCAACGAAACCTGGTCCCAACTCGACGCCGCCTACCTGCGGGCGTCGAGCGGCGAGTTACCCGACCCGCTGCCGTGCGAGGCCTACTGCCATTCGCTGGCCGATCCGAGCATCGTGTCGCCGGCACTCCCGGGGGTGCAGACCATGACGGTATTCGGTGTGCACACCCCGCATTCACTGACCGCCGATGTCGGCGCGCTCACCGAAGCCGTGCTGGCGTCACTGAATTCCGTTCTGGCCGAACCGATTCAGGATGTTCTGCTGCCGGATGCGCAGGGCCGACCGTGCCTGGAGACCACGACCACCGGCGACTTGGAGCGGACACTGGGAATGACGGCGGGCAACATCTTCCACGGCGGATTGTCCTGGCCGTTCGCCGACGACGATGATCCGCTGGACACCCCGGCGCGCCGGTGGGGGGTCGCCACCGGGCACGCGCGGATCATGCGGTGCGGGTCCAGCGCGCGCCGCGGCGGGGCGGTCTCGGGCATCGGCGGGCACAACGCCGCGATGGCGGTGCTCACCGAGTGGGCGGGCGGCTAGCGGCCGTCGATGGCGGTGTAGTCGCGCTCGGTGTAACCGGTGTAGATCTGGCGCGGACGGCCGATCTTGCTGTCGCCCTCGTCGTGCATCTCGCGCCAGTGCGCGATCCAGCCGGGCAGCCGGCCCAGGGCGAACAACACGGTGAACATGCGGACCGGGAAGCCCAGTGCCCGGTAGATCAGGCCGGTGTAGAAGTCCACGTTCGGGTACAGCTTGCGCTCGATGAAGTAGTCGTCGGTCAGCGCCGCCTCTTCCAGCTGGATGGCGATGTCGAGCAACGGGTCCCCGCCGAGCTTGGCCAGGATCTTGTCGGCCTGGTCCTTGACGATGCGGGCGCGCGGGTCGTAGTTCTTGTACACGCGGTGGCCGAAGCCCATCAGCTTGACGCCCGCCTCGCGGTTCTTGACCTTGCGGACGAACTCGCCGACGTCGTCGCCGCTCTCCTTGATCTGTTCGAGCATCTCCAGGACGGCCTGGTTGGCGCCGCCGTGCAGCGGGCCCCACAGGGCGTTGATGCCGCCCGAGATCGACGTGAACAGGTTGGCCTGCGACGACCCCACCAGGCGCACCGTCGACGTCGAGCAATTCTGCTCGTGATCGGCGTGCAGGATCAGCAGCATGTCCAGCGCCCGCACCACTTCGGGGTCTGCTTCGTAGGGTTCGGCGGGCAGCCCGAACGTCATCCGCAGGAAGTTCTCCACCAGCGTGAGCGAGTTGTCCGGATAGAGGAAAGGCTGCCCCACCGACTTCTTGTACGCGTAGGCGGCGATGGTGGGCAGCTTGGCCAGCAACCGGATCGTCGACAGTTCGACCTGGGTGTTGTCCGTGGGGTCCAGCGAGTCCGGGTAGTACGCGGAGAGCGCGTTGACCGTGCTGGACAACACCGGCATGGGGTGCGCGTTGCGCGGGAAGCCATCGAAGAACCGCTTGAGGTCCTCGTGCAGCATCGTGTGCAGCTGGATCTTCCGGGTGAACTCGGCAAGCTGGTCGCTGGTGGGCAGCTCACCGTAGATCAGCAGGTAGGAGACCTCGATAAAGGTCGACTTCTCCGCCAGCTGGTCGATCGGGTAACCGCGGTAGCGCAGGATCCCGGCGTCCCCGTCGATATAGGTGATGGAACTCTTGCAGGCGGCGGTGTTGACAAAGCCGTTGTCGAAGGTGGTGTGACCGGTCTTGGAGAGCAGTGAACCGAGCGCAATGCCGTCGGCACCTTCAGTGGCGTGGACGACCTTCAGGTCGATATCGCCACCCGGGTACTTCAGAGTTGCGGTGTCGTCGGTGTCGCCCACGAGAACCCCTTTGCGCTCAGGCTGATATGGCTGCCCGCCCTAGGTGCGTGCAGGTGCACTAGGTGCGTATAGGTGAAGGTAGTCGTTCTCGCGATGGCGTGCCTGCCCGGGGTCGGGTCTGCAGGTCTGGCGGCGGGCCGCGCCCGGATGCCGCCGTCGCCGTCCCCGCCTTTGACGCCGAACGTCACGCCAGCGTGGCACTCGGCGTCGAGCGTCACCCCAGCGTGGCGCCCGGTTGGCCTCCCGGCGTCCGGTACCTGATGAACGCCGGCGCGATCAGGGCTGCGATGACGACCCCCACCACCACCAGTGCCCCACCCCCGGCTGCGGCCGCGGTGGTGCCGACGGCCGCCGCAGCGGCGCCGTGCAGCGTGTCGGCCAACCGGGGCCCACCGCCGACCACCACGGCGAACACCCCCTGCAGCCGGCCCACCACATCGTCGGAGGCCGCCTGTTGCAGCATCGTCGAGCGGAACGCGGCCGATACCATGTCAGCCGCACCGCCAAAGGCCAGGAACGCCAACGCGATCCACAGCATCGGGCCGGCCCGCCCGTGCGCCATGCCACTGGTGAGGCCGAAACCCACCATGGCAAGACCCCAGGCGACGATCGCGACGACGATGGTCAGGCCCTGGCGCCGGACCCGGGGGAACCAGCCGGAGAACACCCCACCGGCCACCGCGCCGACGGCGATGGCCGCCGACAGCAGCGCCATCGCCGAGCCCCCCTCGATGGGACCGCCGAAGCTCTCGTGGGCCAGCTGCGGGAACAGTGCCCGTGGCATGCCGAAGATCATCGCGATCAGGTCCACGACGAAGGACATCAGCACCACGGTGTTGCCGGCCAGGTAGCGAAAACCGTCCAGCACCGCACCGAGACCCCAGCGTCGGGTCTCGTCGACCGCCACCGCGGGCATGGGCGCCAACCGGACGGTCGCCCAGATCGGCAACAGACAGGTGATCGCATCGATCAGATACAGCGCGGACAGGTCCACCCAGTTCAGCAGCACCCCGGCCAGCATCGGACCGGCGATCGCGCCGAACTGGCTCACCGTCATGTTCAGTGCATTGGCGGCAGGCAGCTGCTCCCCCGCCACCATCCGCGGAATCGCCGCCGAGCGTGCCGGCGAGTTCACCGCGAAGAACGCCTGCTGCACCGCCAGCAGGCACAACACCACCCAGACGTCGTTGACTGCCAGCGCGGCCTGCAGCCACAGCAGCAGCGACGCCACCGCCAGCCCGCAGGAGGCGACGATCAACAACACCCGGCGATCCATGGCATCGGCCCAGGCACCCCCCAGCAGCCCGAACACCACCAGCGGTACCAACGAGAACAGCCCGGCCAGTCCCACGTACGCGGAGTTCTGCGTCAGCGCGTAGATCTGAACCGGGACCGCGAAGATCGTCAGGTTGGCCCCGATGACGGTGGGGATGCCCGCCACCCAGAGCCGGCGGAAATCGCGGGTGCGCAGCGGCGCGGTGTCCGCGAAGAGGGGCATCGCCGACGAGGGTATCCCGCCCCAAATTGAGGTAGTCGACTACCTAAGCAGTCCCCGCTGTGCCGAGCCAGTCTGGGACTACGCGATATCCACTCACTTCGACGCAGGGGTACCGACATGTCGTTTGTAATCACGTCAACCGAGCTAATGTCATCGGCTGCAACGGATTTGGCCAGGATCAATGACGTGCTGCGCATCGCCAGCACGGGTGCGACGGCCCAGACGACGGCGCTGCTGTCCGCGGGCGCCGATGAGGTGTCAGCGGCCGTCGCCGCGCTGTTTTCCACCCACGGCCGGCAATACCAGGCGATCAGCGCTCGCGCAGCAGCCTTTCACGACCAGTTCGTGCAACTGATGAACGTGGGGGCGGGGCAGTACGCGGCGGCCGAAGCCGCGGCCGCCCAACAGCTACCGGCGGCGAGCGTGCAGGAGACCCTGCAACAGTTGCTGGCCAATCTAGGCCTGGGCAACAAGGGCACCGGCAACCTCGGCAACGGAAACAGCGGCGACGGCAACTTCGGGATCGGGAACAAGGGCAGCCAGAACATCGGCAGCGGAAACAACGGCAACACCAACTTCGGCAGCGGCAACCTCGGCAGCCGAAACGTCGGCATGGGAAATCTCGGTGACGACAATTTCGGTTTCGGCAATATAGGGTCCTCGAGCTATGGGCCGGGCAGTCACAACGTCGGGATGGGCAACACCGGCCACGAGAACGTCGGCATCGGCAACACCGGCACCGGAAACCGGGGCGGCGGCAATACCGGGAATTTCAATATCGGCGGTGGGAACACGGGAAACAACAATCTCGGCTTCGGCAACTCCGGCAACAACAACATCGGCATCGGGCTGCGGGGCGACAACCAGGTCGGAATCAACCTCGCCGGACTGCTGAACTCGGGCAGCGGCAATATAGGTTTCGGAAACTCCGGGACCAACAACATCGGATTCTTCAATTCGGGTAGCGGCAACGTCGGCATCTTCAACTCCGGTACCAACATGGGGGAACTTCCGGGTCCGCACAGCAATTTCGGCATCGGGAACTCCGGCGGGGGCAATTTCGGCATCGGCAACTCGGGTGCCCTCAACACAGGCATTGGCCAATCGGGACTCATCAACACCGGGATCGGAAACTCCGGCGGCTACAACACCGGTGCCGGTAACTCGGGTTACGCCGACACCGGTTTCTGGAATGCGGGCAGCTACAACACCGGTAACGGGAATTCGGGTGACACTAATACCGGCTTCTGGAATTCGGGAAACGTCAACACCGGCGTCGGATCCGCGATCAATACCGGTCTGATCAATTCGGGCTTCAACAACACGGGCACGAATGTCTCGGGCATCGGTAACACCGGCGACCAGATGTCGGGCCTGCTCAACACCGCTAGGGGCAGCGCCACCGCGAACAACGGCGTGTCGGGCATCTCCAACCTGGCCACCGGCGGGTCGGACGTCGACGGCCGGATGTCCGGATTCTTCAACACCGCCTTCACTGCCGCAATTTCCGGCAAGCCCGCCGGCTACTACAGCGGCTTCACCTCGGGCCTGTTGAACTTCGGCACCGGGCTGGCGGGACTGTTCAACCTGGCCCGCCTCTAGATTGGCGATCCTTTACCCGACCTTGACCGCGCGTTGAATCGTCTTACCGACGATGGTCAACATGACTACCCTTCAAGGCGTGGAACTGGGGGTTCTGGGGCCTCTGCAGGTCCGGCAGGGCGGTACTCCCGTCATGATCCCGGGCGCCAAGCCGCGCGCCCTGCTCACCATGCTGGGCCTGCGCAACGGCTCGGTCGTTCCTGCGGACACGCTGATCGAGTTGCTCTGGGGCACCGCTCCGCCCCGCACCGCCGCCAAGGCTCTGCAGACCCACATCTCTGCCCTGCGCCGCGCCTTGGGCGACGGTTTCGTGCTCACCGAAGGGGCTGGCTGGAAGCTCGCCGAAGCGGCGGTCGACGCCGCGACTTACACATCGGCTGCCCGACGAGGTCGCGACGCCGCGGCCGCCGGCGACAGCCGCCAAGCGGTGGTCCTGTTCGAAGAAGCGCTGGGCCTGTGGCGCGGTGTCCCCGAGCTGCCCGACGGCCGGCGCGGCTTGTCGGAAAAGACGCGGTGGCTGGAGGGTCACTCCGCGTTGGTCGAGGATCGGGCGGACGCGCTGCTCGCGACCGGTCGCGCCGCGGAGGTGGTCGGCGACCTGGAGGCGGCAGTCGCCGAGGCACCGCTGCGGGAAAAGCGATGGTGCCAGCTGATGCTCGCCCTCTACCGTGCCGGCCGTCAGGGAGAGGCCCTAGGCGCGTATCAACGCGCCCGGTCGTTGCTGGCCGACGAACTGGGCGTCGACCCCGGCCCGGAGCTGCGCCGACTCGAAGCGGCCATCGTCGCTCAGGACTCATCGCTGGATATTCCAGCCGCCCAACAGGTTTCGTCGGTGATGCGAGCTGTGACCTTTCTGCTCACCGACATCGAGGGATCGACCGCAGCCTGGGAAGCAGATGCCGCCGCCATGGCGACAGCGCTGGCCCGCCACGACGAGTTGATCGAACAGGTCGTCACATCACGCGGTGGACGGCTGATCAAGACCCGTGGCGAGGGTGACGCAACCTTTTCGGTCTTCGACCGGCCGTCAGCAGCCGCCGCCGCTGCCATCGAGATGCAAGAGGCGATCGCGCGGGAGCCCTGGGCGCTGGCTGAGCCGATGCGCATCCGGATCGCGCTGCACACCGGCGAGGTCGAGCTTCGCGACGGCGACTACTTCGGCAGGGCGGTCAACCGAGCAGCGCGACTGCGGTCGTTGGCCGCGGGCGGGCAGATCCTGTGTTCGGGTGCGGTCGCCGAGCTCGTCATAGACACACTGGCCGACGACGTGTCGCTCGCCGACCTGGGCATGCGGCAACTGAAGAACCTGGCGCGTCCCGAGCATGTTTTCGAGTTGCGGTTCGACGCCGATACCAGCACTCCCGAACCTGCGGTGACGCCGCTCCAGCGTCCCGCTCTGCCTGCAGTGTTGATCGGGCCCGGACCGTTCGTGGGCCGTGGCCCGGAATTCGAGCAACTCGTCTCCGCGTGGCCGACCCACGCCACGCATGCGGTGTTGATCGCCGGTGAACCGGGTGTCGGCAAGACCCGCCTGGCCGGCGAATGGTCCCAACGCGCATATGCCGAAGGTGCGGTCGTGCTCTACGGGCGGTGCGACGAGGACCTCGGCGCGCCCTACCAGCCGTTCGCCGAAGCACTACGCGCACTGGTGCCGTGCGTCGGCGCGCAGCGGCTGCGCGGTTTGCGCGGTGTTGAGGCACTGCTGCCGTTGGTACCCGGACTGCCCGACGTGATGGCCGATCTGGCTGCCCCGCCCCGGGCGGACCCGGACACCGAACGCTACGCACTGTTCGACGCCGTTGTCGCGCTACTCGAAATCGCTTCCGCCGCGGCGCCGGTCGTCCTGATTCTCGACGATCTGCATTGGGCGGCCAAACCGACATTGCTGCTGCTGCGGCACCTGCTGCGCTTCGGCGACCACGCCCGCGTCCAGATCGTGGGAACCTACCGCAGCACCGACCTGGACCGCTCGCATCCGTTGGCGGCCATGCTGGCCGATCTGCACCGCGATGGCACCGCCAGCCGGCTGAATCTCGCCGGGCTCGACGAGAACGACGTGACCGCCTACGTCGCGGAAGCCGGCTACGACGACGAGGAACTCGCCCATGCGCTGGCCTCCGTCACCGGCGGCAACCCGTTCTTTCTGATCGAGGCGCTGCGGCACGTCGACGAGAGCGGTGGCCTGTGGGATCAGAGCACGCTGCCTCAGGGAGTGCGAGAAGCTGTGAGCCGCAGGCTTTCCCGGCTCTCGATGGAAACGAATAAGGCGCTGTCGGCGGCGGCGGTCGTCGGCAGCCGGTTCGCGTTGGATCTGGTGGAACACGTGGTCGGCGACGATCTCATCGACGCGTTCGACGAAGCATCTAAGGCCGGCATCGTCATCGAGGAAACCGGCGGCCACTACCGGTTCAACCATGCCCTGGTCCGGCAGTCGTTGCTGGCCGAGCTGGCGTCGGTACGACGCATGCGGCTGCACCAGCGCATCGCGGTGACCTTGGAAAGCCAGGCCGGGGGTGACGATGAACTGCTGGCGGAGTTGGCGCACCACTACTTCGAATGCGCCTGGGCGGGAAACGCAGCCAAGGCGGTCGAGTACTGCCGGCGGGCCGCGGACCAGGCGATGACCCGGCTGGCCTACGAAGGTGCGGCCGACCTGTACGACCATGCGCTACACGCGCTCGAGGAGATTGACGACGAACTTCCCGACCGAGACGACCAGGTTGCCACGCTGCTGGTGGCGCGGTGTGAGGCCCTGCTGGCTGCCGGCGATGTCACATCGGCGGCGGGTGCGGTATCTCAATTGCAATCGGCGACAACAGATTCAGCTCGACTAGCGGCCTGGGCGACGTGTTTCGACGGCCAATTGTCGATGCTGATACACCCTGAGCGGCTGGATGAGGTCGAAGCCGCGCTGGGTGCTGCTGCCGAGAGGCTGGCCGGCCTGGACGACGCCGCCGGTGAGGCCAACGCCCACACCGTGCGGGCCGGGTGTCTGGCCCGGCTCGGGCGCATCGCGGACTGCGAAGTCGCCTTGGACAACGCGCTGAACGCCGCGCGGCGCGCCCGTGAGCACCGACGGGTGAATGCCGTGTTAGCGGGAGCGCCGCTGGCCGCGTTGTGGGGCCCCAACCCGGTTCCACGGGCGGGCGGACGGTGCCTCGATGTGGTGCGGCTGCTGCGCATCACCACCGACTCGCCTGCGGTCGAGGCCACCTCGACACAGTGTCAGGCCGTGTTGGAGGCGTTCCGCGGCCGCGCTGCCGCCGCGCGGCGAATGATCGACTCGGCCCGACGCACGGTCACCGAGCTCGGCTTGCGTCACGCCCTGTGTGAAGTCGAACAGTTCGCCGGCATCATCGAACTCGTTGCCGACGAACCCGGCGCGGCTGAGCCACTCTTTCGTAAGGCTTACAATGGTTTTCGCCGTATGCGTTTGGAAGCTGACACCGCCGAAACCGCCGCACTGCTCGGTCGCACCTGCCTGGCACTCGGCCGAGACGCTGAAGCAGACGAGTTGTGCCGCGAGAGTGAGCGGTTGGCCGGTCACGCGCTGAAGGCGTCGATCGCGTGGCGGACGTTGCGAGCACAGCTGTTGTCGAGCGTAAGTGAACACAACGCAGCCCGGCGGATGGCTGAGAGCGCGGTGACGCTGGCCGAACGCACCGACGCGCTGGTCGACCACGGCGATGCATGCCTGACGTTGGCGAGGGTTCTGAGCGTCGCCGGTGATGTCGCAGGAGCGCGATCTGCCGCCGAACGAGCGGTCGGCCTGTACGAACGGAAAGGCGCTGTAGCACTTGTCGAGACGGCTCGGCAACCGCTCGGGATTCGTGACCCCTCGTCGGCCTTACGAGCACCCGAAGCATCGGGCAGCGAGCCTGACAACGAATGCGTACGCGTCGCACGCCGAGTCGCGGACGCTGTCGATCGTGAAGCTTGGGACGACGCGGACCAACTGTTTGCGCCCCAGGTAGTCGTCGAGAGCCGTCCCGCCCACATTGAACTCGTAGAACCGCAGCCAGGGCCGGAAACCGCTGCTGCTCGCGTATGTCGTTGTATCAACTCATATCTGCTAGCCGGTGACCTGCCATCGGTTGCAGATTCGTTGGCTGATGACATCACCCAGGACGATCGCCGGAAGGTCATCGGCTCCGGACTCCGTCAAGGCCGCAACGCCGTGATGGCCGAGATTGTGATAACCGCTCCGGCAGTCAAGAGAATGACGACCGACACCATCGCCACCCGG
Source organism: Mycobacterium sp. NGS24 (assembly GCF_059813065.1). Taxonomy (NCBI): domain Bacteria; kingdom Bacillati; phylum Actinomycetota; class Actinomycetes; order Mycobacteriales; family Mycobacteriaceae; genus Mycobacterium; species Mycobacterium sp. NGS24. The sequence goes on along the minus strand of NZ_JCALDW010000005.1, from coordinate 39,379 downwards.
GGTGAGCGCCTGGTACTCAATCGCGTCCGATCCGCGTTCCGCGACGACGAACCGGACGCGTTCGGCATCGACGTCCTCGCCGTCGTCGAGATCGACGCCGACGAGCGGGTGTCGGCACGCACCGTGTTTGACCTCGACGACTTCCGCAGCGCCATCGCCGAGCTCGACGCGCGGTATCTCGTCGGGGCAGCGGCACCGTACGCGCACACCTGGTCGGTAATCGCGGCGGCATGCAACGCACTCAACTGCCACCAGGCACCACCGACGACAGCAGATTGGATCAACGTCGACCACCGAGTGGAGGCGGCGTTCGGACCCGGTGACCTGATCGACTACTTCGGCGCCGGGAAGGACTTCGAGCAGGACATCAATACCTATGTCCAGGAGGTGCATTCGCTGAGCAACGACGGTGCAGTAATCACCTACGCGGCGCAGGAGACCTCGCGAGAGGGTCTCGATGCCGAATGGCGAGGCATTGCACTGCTACTCGTGGATGGCGAGATGATCAGGCGTTGCGAGGTCTTCGACGAGATCGACCTTGTCGCCGCAGACGAAAGATTCAAACAGTTAGACCGACCAGTTCGGCTATCCGAAAACGCGGCCAGCGCAATGCATGAGCGCATCGAGGTGCTCTTCGCCGCCCGCGACTGGGACGCGCTGTCCGATCTCATGGCCGACGATTGTTCTTCCGACGATCGGAGACGGGCGTTGAACTCCGGCACCCGATCCGGCCGCGATGCCCTGGTCACCGAGATTGTCAGTCTCACCGAAATCGGTGTGAGAGCGATGACTTCGGATGTCATTGCTACGCGTGGAAATCGCCTGGCGCTCAGCCGGGCGCAGACGTGGGGACGCGTCCGGTCACCGGCGGCATTCCACACCGACGTCCTCGACGTGCTGGAGGTCAATGCCGAGGGCAAGTTCTCGGCACGGGTCGTGTTCGACCTCGACCACTTCGATTCCGCACTCGCTGAACTCGATAAGCGCTACCTGGCGGGTGAAGCGGCCCGCCACTCCCAAGTCTGGTCGGCGGTCAGGCGAGGTTTCGCCGCACTCAACCGACGCGAACTGTTTGCGACGACTGAAGATTGGGTCAACATCGACCACCGGAGCGGAACATCGATCGCGCCCGGTGACATGACCGCCCTTCTCGAAGTCACCAGGAACCTCGCCTCGGACATTAGCTATTTCGTCGCGACGGTAGATCGGTTGACCGACGCCGGTGCGGTCGTGACGCACATTTCGCGTGAGACCACCCCAGGGGGATTCCAGGCCGAATGGCGGGTTGTCAGCGTCATTACCTTCGACGGTGACCTGGTCAACCGCTGCGAGGTCTTCGACGCGGACGACATGGACGCCGCACTGGCACGCTTCGATCAACTGGTCCATCGGCCGCTCCGACGCCTGGAAAATGCCGCGAGCCGAATGGGTGAGCGCTTCCTGACGCTCTTCGCCGCGGGTGATTGGGACGCAATAGAGCGGATGCTGGCTGGCGATTTCGCCAACGATGATCGACGCCGAGTTGTGGGCAACGCAGTTCAGGTCGGCCGAGAGGCGCAGCTAGCGAGCATGCGGGTGGTCGCCGAGCTGTGGTCGTCGAATGTCACACCAACCGTCATTGCCACTCGCGGTGAGCATCTCGTCCTCGATCGCCTTTGCTTCTCGCGCCGCGACGATGAGGCACCGGGGTTTCTCACCGAGGTGCTCGGCATTCTGGAGATCGACGGCGACGACCGGATCATCGCCGCCGTGTTCTTCGACCTCGACGACATCGACGCCGCCGTCGCCGAACTCGACGCACGATATCTGGCCGGCGAAGCGGCCACCCACGCAAATACGTGGTCAGTGATCGCCCGCAACTTCGCCGCGTTCAATAGACACGAGCTCCCCTCGGTGACACCGAACTGGGTGAATATCGACCACCGCCGAGCACGAGCATTCTCTCCCGGTGAGCTCTTCCCCTACGTCCGCGCCACCTGGGAACTCACGCCACAAGCCAAGATCTACGCCCATGCGGTGCATCGCCTGGGTGACTTCGGCGCGGTCATCACCCAGGCAACGTATGGGACGTCGCAGGCCGGCTTCGACGTCGAGTGGCGAGAGGTCACCCTATTCACCGTCGACGGTGACTTGATCAGCCGCTGTGAGATTTTCGACGAGGTGGACCTTGACGCCGCGCTGGCCGAATTAGATGAGCTATGCCGTCCCGCACCGCAACTGGAGAACGCAGCCAGCCGCGCGCTTAGGCGCTATTTGGCAGCATTCGCAGCCCGTGCGTGGCAGGTCCTGCCGCAATCCCTTACGGAGGACTTTTACATCGACGATCGTCGGCGTGTGGTGAACGCCGGGATCCGCCATGGTCAAGAGGCCGAGATCCAGGATATGCGGGCGGCTGCGGACGTCGGTATGGCATTCACGATCCGCGGTGTGGTTGCGACTCGCGGCAATGACCTCGCCCTACTACGCGTTGAAATCACCGGACGTGATGCTGAGACTGTGAAATACGATGTGCTACAGCTTATTCAGATGCACAAAGGCCGGGCGAAGGCAGCGGTCGTATTCGATGCCAACGACTTCGATGCGGCGGTGGCCGAACTCGACTCGCGATACCTCGCTGGGGACGCAGCTTCTTACGCACTTGTGTGGCAGACCATCTCCGGTACCTATGCATCCGTCAGACGCGGTGAGCTGCCCACGCTGACCGCCGACTGCGCAAGTGTCGACCACCGCCGGGGGGCCGCGTTCGCTGCCGGCGAGTTGAGTGAATACACCAGCAAGGGTTGGGATCTCGACCGACCAATCCGGCCTCATATCGTGGCTGTACATCAGCTCAACGAACTGGGTGCGGTCGTGACTTATGTGGCACACGGAAACTCACCTGCGGGCTTTGAAGCAGAATGGCGAGAAGTTGCCCTGTCGACGGTCGAGGGCGACAAGGTGAATCGCTGTGAGCTTTTCGACGAAACAGACCTCAAGGCGGCGCTGGCTCGGTTCGCGGAATTGCACCGCCCCGCACGGCGCCTCGAAAACTCGGCCAGCCGGGTGAACGGACGGCTCTGGGCGTACTGTGCCGCTCGCAACTGGGATGCGATGGCCGCGACACTATCCGTTGACTATGCCCACGACGATCGACGTCGAATGGTGGGCGCCGGGACCATGCGCGGTCGGGATGCCGGAATGCGCGATATGAAGACGATCGCTGAGATCGCGGTCCACTGGGACGCCACGGCGAACATGTTCGCTGACGACGATTGCAACGAAGACCGCCGCACGGTCGTCAATGCCGGTGTTCGACACGGTCAGGACGCCGCAATCGAAGATCTTCGAGTCGGCGTCGAGGTCGGATTACTGACTGACATCGCGGCTCCGATCATCGCGACCCGCGGAGACCGTCTTGTCCTCACCCGCATTCGTGCCTCAGGGACCGAGCGCGCTGAGATCCAGCTCGACGCACTGCAGGTCGTCGAGCTGAACGCGGACGACCAAGTTGCCGCCGTCGTCATCATCGATGGTGACGATATGGCCGCTGCAACAGCGGAACTCGAAGCGCGATTCATCGCCGGCGAAGCTGCTGCCCACGCGCACACTTGGTCGGTGATCGCCACAGGTTATGCCGCGCTCAACAAACACAAGATCTCTCCGGGGCTGTCGCGTTGCGTGACCATCGATCACCGGGTCCACAGCACGTTCGAAGGGGATGATCTGAATGCGTATATCCGTAGCGGGTGGGACCTCACGCCCAACATGGAGATATACGTCGAGTCGGTGCATCGACTCGGCAGCCTCGGAGCCGTTGTCACCCACACCGCCTGCGGGACATCGCCGGACGGCTTCAGTGCTGAGTGGCGAATGATTCAGCTTCTGCAGGTCAGCGGCGACCGTGTGCACCGTTGTGAGCTGTTCGATGAGGCTGACCTCGACGTCGCTCTCGCGAAGTTCGACGAATTGCACGCACGGGCGCAAGAACCGCATAACGCCGCACACCGAGTGGCTGAGCGCTTCGTCGCGAGTCACGCAGCTGGCGACCGGAACGCCATGGCGGACATGCTTGCCGACAACTTCGTGAGCGACGATCGCCGTCGGTTGGTGGGTTCGGGAATACGGCAGGGCCGGGATGCCCAGAGGGCAGACGTGCAAGCCGTCGCCGACCTGTCCCTCACAAACGTGACGTCAACAGCGATAGCGACGCGTGGCGAACGTCTGCTCCTCGTACGCAACAGATTCACCGACCGCGAACCAGGACCCGAGGCTGACCTCACCGAGGCACTCAGCGTCATCGAGATCACCATCGACGAGCGGGTTTCCGCGTTGATCACCTTCGACGTCGACGACCTCGAGGCCGCCGTCGCCGAACTGGATGCCCGCTACCTGGCAGGCGAAGCCGCCGCACACGCTCACGCGTGGTCAGTCCTCACTCGGGCGTACGAATCACTCAATCGGCGCGAAATTCCGGCGACAGCAGACGATTTCGTGGATATTGACCACCGCAACCTGGCGCCGGTCGGGCCTGGTGACCTCAAGGCTTACCTTCGCGCTGCGTTGAATGAAACGGCGCACAACCGCATCTATGTCGAGACGGTTCATCGGTTGACTGAGAACGGCGCGGTCGTCACTCACGTCGCGAGCGGGACTTCGGCTGCGGGCTTCGAGGCCGAGTGGCGCATTAGCGACATCTTCATGGTTGAAGGCGACCTACTCTGCCGCTGTGAGATGTTCGACGAGGCAGACCTGGACCGAGCGCTGGCGAAGTTCGATGAACTCTCGCGGGGCACACCACTCGGCGAAAATCCGCCGCGCGAATGACACCGATCCGGTTCGCAGTTCACCGGGTCAGGGCTGCAACCGCTCCACGACGCCGCCGGAGATCCGAATCCTGTTGTGCACCCGGTCTTCTCGACCTTGCCAGAACTCCACCACCTGGGGCGCGATCAGGTAGCCGCCCCAGTTCGGCGGCACCGGGATGTGCTCGGTGTCGGCAAATCGCGCTGTCACCTCCGCTAATTGGTCGAGCAGTGCGGCGCGCGAGGCGATGGGCCTCGACTGGTGCGACGCCCAGGCGCCCAGCTGCGACCCGCGCGGCCGCTTGGACCAGTAATCGGCGGTGGTCTGCGGCGCGACCTTGCTGACCGGCCCGCGGATATGAACCTGCCGTCCCAGCAGATACCACGGGAAGGTCGCCGACGCGTAGGGCGTCGCCGCCAGCTCGGTCCCTTTCGCCGAGTCGTAGTTGGTGTAGAAACTGATCCCGCTCTCGTCGGCGTTCTTGCACAGCACCGTCCGGGTCACCGGGCGGCCCTCGGCGACGGTGGCCACCACCATGGCATTGGCCTCGGCAACCCCGGCCTGCCACGCGTCGTCCATCCACCTGCGGAACAAGGCAAGCCAGCCCTCGGCAAGCCAGTCCGCATCCAGGTCAGGGCTGCCGTCCTTCTCGGCGGACCCGTACTCCACCCGCATCCCGGCCAGCGACTGCCGGTCTGATTCTGTCACCGTCCCAACGCTACTCGGACGTTGTTACCGGCCGGTAGGAACCGCCCAGGCCAGTAGTGCAAGAATCTGCCCATGACTGTGGTTCCAGAAGATTTCGTCCCAGGTCTGGAAGGCGTCGTGGCCTTCACGACCAAGATCGCCGAGCCGGACAAAGACGGAGGATCGCTGCGCTACCGCGGCGTCGACATCGAGGATCTGGTGGGCCAGGGGGTCCACTTCGGCGACGTCTGGGCGTTGCTGGTCGACGGTGAATTCGGCCACGGACTGCCCCCGGCCGAGCCGTTCCCGTTGCCGATCCACACCGGTGACGTGCGGGTCGACGTGCAGGCCGGCCTGGCCATGCTGGCGCCCATCTGGGGGTACAAGCCGCTGCTGGACACCAACGAGCCGACCGCTCGCGACCAGTTGGCCCGCGCATCGGTGATGGCGCTGTCCTACGTCGCGCAGTCCGGTCGCGGCATTTACGTGCCGGCGGTCCCGCAGCGCCTCATCGACGAGTGTTCAACCGTCACAGCACGTTTCATGACCCGGTGGCGCGGCGAGCCGGATCCCCGACACATCGAGGCCATCGACGCTTATTGGGTGTCTGCTGCCGAACACGGCATGAACGCCTCGACATTCACCGCGCGGGTGATCGCATCCACCGGCGCCGACGTGGCAGCGGCGTTGTCCGGTGCGATCGGCGCTATGAGCGGCCCCCTGCACGGCGGTGCGCCGGCCCGGGTGCTGCCGATGATCGAAGAGGTCGAGCGCACCGATGATGCCCGCGGTCTGGTCAAGGGCATCCTGGACCGCGGCGAGAAGCTGATGGGTTTCGGACACCGGGTCTACCGCGCCGAGGACCCGCGCGCCAGAGTGTTGCGGGCGACCGCCAAGCGGCTGAACGCACCCCGCTACGACGTCGCGGTGGCGCTGGAGCAGGCGGCCCTGGCCGAGTTGCGGGAGCGTCGGCCGGACCGCCCGATCGAGACCAACGTCGAGTTCTGGGCGGCGGTCATCCTGGACTTCGCCGACGTGCCGGCCAGCATGATGCCGGCGATGTTCACCTGTGGTCGCACCGCAGGATGGTGCGCCCACATCCTCGAGCAGAAGCGACTCGGCAAGCTGGTCCGCCCGTCGGCCATCTATGTAGGGCCGGCGCCGCGCCGAGCCGACTCCGTGAACGGCTGGGACAAGGTCCTCACCACCGTATAAGCGCTGCCCGCGGTTGGTAAGTCCGACGAGTTGTCGGTGCCCGGCATTAGCGTCGCGGATGCGCGATGAGTTCTGCCGGCCCGCCCGGTCAGTACATGTGAGCCCGAGCGGGCAGTACCCACCACCAGAGGAGTGACCACATGGCCATCACTGTCGAACCTGCAGTGTCCCCCCATCTCGTCGTCGACGACGCCGCGGCCGCGATCGACTTCTACGTCAAGGCTTTCGACGCCGTCGAGCTCGGCCGGGTGCCCGGCCCGGACGGCCGGCTCGTGCATGCCGCAGTGCAGATCAACGGCGCCACGGTGATGCTCAACGACGACTTCCCGGAGATGTGCAGCGGCACGTCGGTGACCCCGAAGTCGCTGGGCGGTACGCCGGTCACCATCCACCTCACGGTCAACGACGTCGACGCGAGGTTCCAGCAGGCATTGGACGCCGGGGCCACGATCGTGATGCCGCTCAGCGACCAGTTCTGGGGTGACCGCTATGGCGTGGTCGCCGATCCCTTCGGGCACAACTGGTCGTTGGGTCAGCCGGTGCGGGAGGTCAGCTACGACGAAATCCAGCAGGCGATGACCGCGGAGGCCGGCTAGCCGCGTTCGCGCAGTCGCCGCAGCAGGCCGGACACCCGTGACCGCCGCGCCCGCGGTGCGGTGGCAGCCACAGCGAGCATCTCGGCGATATCGGTGAACTTGGCGCGCGGACGTCCATCCTCGCCGCCGCGGGCGACCTCGGCGGCGTCGATGGCGCGCCAGCCCGCGGAGTCGACGACGTCGGGTTGGCGGTCAGCGACCAGCCGGTCCAGTGCCGACGGTCCAGCGACGGGGTCGGTCAGCTTGCCGGCATTGAAATCGGCCACCAGTGCCTGCACGGTCTGGAATGAGCACGATTTGTTGGTACCGATGAACCCGGTCGGTCCGCGCTTGATCCAGCCCGCGACGTAGGCGCCCGGAACGGGCCGGCCGGTGCCGGGATCGATGACGCGGCCGCCGTCGCTGGGCACCACGGCGGCATCCTGGTCGAACGGCAGATCGCGAATGAGCTTGCCGCGGTAGCCGATCGACGTCAGCACCAAGCCGGCGTCGAGCCGACGGAGCTCGTCGGTGCCGGTCACCCGGAACTCCATCCCGGTGGCGCGCTGCTCGCCGAGCACACGCTGCGGCGTCAGCCCATAGGCCAGCCGCACCCGCGGTCGCGACGCCGGCGCTGAGCCGTCACCCCGTGTGCGGAGGATCTCCAGCTTGGCCTTGGTCAACGGGTCAGACACCGTGGCCAGGTCCGCGAGCACCCGTCGATGATCGTCGGGATCGAGGACCACATCGCAGGACTCGGTGAGCCCGACCAGCTCCGGCAGCGTGAACGCCGATTCGGCGGGTCCGCGGCGCGCCGCGATCACCACCTCGCGGACCGCGGACTTGCGGAACCGCTTCAGCGCGTGATCGGCGATATCGGTGTGGGCCAGATCGTCCGGATCGGCGGTCAGCACCCGTGCGACATCCAGAGCGACGTTGCCGTTGCCGACGATCAACACCCGCTCATGGCTGAGATCGACTGGCAGATCGGTGTATTCGGGGTGCCCATTGATCCACGCGACCAACTCGGTCGCGGTGCCGGTGCCCGGCAGACCCATCCCGTCTACATCGAGCCGCCGGTCGTCGGGCGCACCGACCGCATACAACACGGCGTGATGGTGCGCCAACAGCTCGACGTGACTCACGTGCGTGCCGACCTCGACGTTGAGGAAGAACCGGAAGCGGCGATCGCCGGCCACCCGGTCGAACAGCCTGGTGACCTTCTTGGTGTGCTGGTGGTCGGGCGCGACCCCGGCACGCACCAAACCATAAGGCGTGGGCAGCTTTTCGAACACATTGACCCGGACGTCCGGCTGGATCAGCAACTCGTCGGCAGCGTACATCGCCGCCGGCCCGGACCCGACAATGGCCACCGTCAACGGCTTGCCCTGCGCGCGCACCTCAGCGGCCGGGATCACCGGTGCCAGCTTCGAGGTCGGCGGCAACTTCTCATGCGCAGGGCGTTCCGGATAGAACGACGCGTTGATCGCCACGAACGGCAGTTGCCGCACATCGAGCTTGCTGTCCGGGACGATCGCGCCGACCGGGCAGGCACTGACGCAGGCGCCACAGTCGACGCACGCCACCGGGTCGATGTAGAGCATCTCCGACGTCGCGTAGCCCGGTTCGTCCGGGGACGGGTGAATGCAATTGACCGGACACGCGAACACGCAGGACCCGTCATTGCAGCACGACTGGGTAATCACGTGCGGCATAAGCAAACTCGCAGACAGTTAGGCAGCGGGCACAGCGGCCAGGTGCTGACGCTGCGGCTCACTGCGATAGCGCGACGGCTTGCCGTTGATCTTGCAGATCCGCCACATCAGCCGGGCCGAACGGTTCTCCATCAACCCGGTGTCGTATGCCAGCATGCGGACGTCGGAGAACATGTCGCGCAGCCACTTCCGCGATTCCGGCGACCGGAAGAACAGTTCCTTCTTCACCGAACGCGGAATGTCGAACTCCTGCCAGAAGGCTTTGGGCGGGATAAGAATGGCGTTGCACAGAATCCGCATGGTCAGCGGGAAGTACAGCGACACCCAGAACTTCTGCCAGCGGGTCAGGTGCGGCAGCCGTCGGCGCAGGAACTCGTGTGCGAACGAGATGTGTCGCGCTTCCTCGGCGACGTGAATGGCCATCACCCGCTCCATGATCGGGTGCAACGCCTTGCCTTCGCGCAGCACCTGCTTCTGGGTGTGGTCGATGGGCTCCTCACCGGCGAGCACCCCGATGAAGAAGGCAACCGGCAGTGGGCCGGCCACCAGCGGGACGAACGGCGAGAGCCACTTCAGCCGGCGCGGCATGCCGGGGACATCGGCGCCGACCCGGTTCACCATCTCCTGGAACATCATGGTGTGGTTGCACTCTTCGACCGATTCGTGCAGGCAGTACCGGTACTCCGGGGACCCGTTGGGCACCCAGAAGGTGTAGGTCATCAGACCGCGGATCAGGATGGACTCGAAGTGCAGGCCCACCTTGGCCACGTTGGCCTGACGCCACATGCCGATCTTGATCTTGGTCTCGTCGGACTGGGCCCGGTACCACGGGTGGCGGCCCAGCGGGTCCGTCGCCGGGAGGATCCACCGGGGATCGTTGTTGGTGACCGCGAACTCCGGTGACTCCCAATCGATGTCGGTGTACGGGTTGAAGTTCCGCCGCACCGACCCCTCGGACAGTGTGGCGAGCATGTCCACGTACTCCGTGTCGTCGCGCACCTCCATATTGCGGCGCCAACGTCGAACCATGCGCGTCCTAGCCTTCAAAGCCATGAAAAGCCTCCCCAACGAGGTTGCATTCGGACGTGTAATTAATACGGTACCGCCGGTACTGGGAATTATCCAGACTTCATCCGCCTGCTGTGGCCCAGCCCGCTTGCACCCACCGACTGTGTGCTAGCTCACATCAGCGCCGTCACCAGGCGTTATGTCCCCCGCGTCGTCGGGAGCCAGACCCTGCTCACTACCCTGATCTCCATGGCCGACCAGACTTCTCTCGAGATTCCCGACGACCTCAAGCCACGCGACGGACGGTTCGGCTGCGGGCCCTCCAAGGTGCGGCCCGAGCAACTTCAAGCGCTCACCGGCAGCGCAGCAGCCCTATTCGGCACCTCGCACCGCCAGGCGCCGGTCAAGAACCTGGTGGGCCGGGTCCGCAGCGGGCTGGCCGAACTGTTCACCACGCCCGACGGGTACGAGGTCATCCTGGGCAACGGCGGCGCCACCGCATTCTGGGACGCCGCGGCGTTCGGATTGATCGACAAACGCTCGCTGCACCTCACCTTCGGCGAGTTCAGCGCGAAGTTCGCCGCTGGCGTCGCCAAGAACCCGTTCGTCGGCGATCCGATCATCGTCAAAGCGGACCCGGGCAGCGCGCCTGAACCTCAGTCCGACCCGTCGGTCGACGTGATCGCCTGGGCGCACAACGAGACGTCGACGGGCGTCGCGGTACCGGTGCGCCGACCCGCCGACTCCGGAGATGCGCTGGTGGTCATCGACGCCACCTCGGGCGCGGGCGGACTGCCGGTCGACATCACCGACGTCGACGCCTACTACTTCGCGCCGCAGAAGAACTTCGCCAGCGACGGCGGCCTGTGGCTGGCCGTCATGAGCCCGGCTGCGCTGGCCCGCGTCGAAGCCATCGCCTCTTCGGGTCGCTGGGTGCCCGACTTCCTGTCGCTGCCGATCGCGGTCGAGAACAGCGTGAAGAACCAGACCTACAACACCCCGGCGATCGCCACGCTCGCCCTGATGGCTGAGCAACTCGACTGGTTGCTCGGCAACGGCGGCCTGGACTGGGCGGTCAAGCGCACCGCTGACTCCTCGCAACGGTTGTACTCCTGGGCCGAGGAGCGATCGTTCACCACTCCGTTCGTCGCCGACCCGGCGTTGCGGTCGCAAGTGGTGGGCACGATCGACTTCGTCGACGACATCGACGCGACCACAGTGGCCAAGACGCTGCGGGCGAACGGGATCGTCGACACCGAGCCGTACCGCAAGCTCGGCCGCAACCAGTTGCGCATTGCGATGTTTCCGGCGGTCGACCCCGACGACATCAGTGCGCTGATCGCCTGCATCGACTGGGTTGTGGAGCGGCTCTGACCCGCGCCCGCGTGTCAACGAGGTTAACGACGTCTGGCGCACTAGAGTGCGCAGCTGACGGGTCCGTCGCTGACCTGCACGGAGCCTGCGAGGAGAAGCCATGCGGGAACTCAAAGTGGTTGGGCTCGATCCCGACGGCAAATACGTCCTCTGCGAGGGGGCCAGCTCCGCCGAGAAGTTCAGACTTCCGGCCGACGACCGCCTACGGGCCGCATTGAACGGGGAAGAGCTGCCGGTCGAGCAGCCCGCGCTCGACATCGACGTGACGAACATGTTGAGCCCCAAGGAGATTCAGGCCCGAATCCGCGCCGGCGCCTCAGTCGAACAGGTCGCTGCCGCATCGGGATCCGACATCGCGCGGATCCAGCGATTCGCCAACCCGGTGTTGCTGGAACGTTTCCGCGCTGCCGAACTGGCAACTGCCGCCCACCCGATCCTGGCCGACGGACCCGCCGTGCTGACGCTGCTGGAGACCGTGACCGCCGCGCTGGTGGCGCGCGGCCTCAACGCCGACCGGCTCAGCTGGGACGCCTGGCGCAACGAGGACAGCCGCTGGACGGTGCAGCTGGGCTGGCACGCCGGACGGTCGGACAACCGTGCCCATTTCCGCTTCACCCCCGGGGCGCACGGCGGTGTGGTCAGCGCGATCGACGACGCGGCCAGCGAGCTCATCGACCCCGACTTCAAGCCGCGGCAGCTGGCGCCGGTGGCGCATCTGGCCTTCGAGCCCACCCCCGAGGCCGCGCAACCGGAACCGGCCGCACCCAGTGCACCGGTCGCACCGGAGACACCCGCCGACCAACCGACCGGTAGCCGCCGGGGCAAGCCGGCCATCCCGGCCTGGGAGGATGTGCTGCTCGGGGTGCGATCAAGCGGGCACCGCTAGCCCAGGCCGCCCAGCAGCGTCACCGCGATCAGGGCCAACCAGGCGCCGACCACACCGGTTCCCGCGCCCAGCACGAACCATCTCAGCACCAGAGTCCGCCGCCATCCCCAGAACGTGGGCGCCAGCCCGCCGACCGCCACGATGTTCAGCCCCACCGCCAGCAGCGGATGCACCCGCAGCAACCCGAGGCTGAGCACCACGATCGCGGCGCCGGTGACCGCGGCGACAAATGCGGCCACCCCTAAACCCGTGCCCCACGGGACGGATTCGTCGGTCATGCAGGCAGCCTAACCCCCGCTCGGCGCCAACCGGATCCGCTCGTAGAACGCCAGTGCTGCCGCGGTCGCGACGTTCAAGGAGTCGGTGCCGCGCGACATCGGGATGCGCACCCGCGCGTCGGCGATGAGCAGCGCCGCCGACGTCAGCCCCGGCCCCTCGGCACCGACCAGCAGCGCGACCGGCTGGTTGGCGACCGCAGCCATGGCCTCGGCCAGCGGACGAGCATCGCGGTGCGGCGTCAGCGCCAACACCCGGAAGCCGCGTTCCTGCAGCCCGACGAGGTCGGCGGGCCACTGCGCGGTGCGGGCATAGGGCACCAGCAGCGCGTGCCCCATGGAGACCCGGACCGCGCGGCGATAGAGCGGATCGGCACAGCCGCTGCCGAAGATCACCGCGTCGACGTCCAGGCCCGCCGCATTGCGGAAGATCGAACCCAGATTCTCGTGATCGTTGACACCTTCGAGCACGGCGACCGTGCGGGCGCCCTCGACGACGTCACCGACGCTGGCCTCCGCGACGCGACCCGCAGCGGCAAGGACGCCGCGGTTGAGGTGGAATCCGACGACCTGGGCCATGACGTCCGGGGTAACCCGGTAGTAGGGCGCCGCGGTGCCGGCCAGATCGTTTTCCAGTTCGACCAGCCGGCGATCGGTGCCCAGCAACCCGCGCGGAGTGAATCGCGAGGCCAGCATCCGTTGCACCACCAGCACGCCTTCGGCGATCACCAGGCCTTTACCGGTCGGCAGGTCGGGACGACGATCAACGCTGTTCAGGTCGCGGAAATCGTCGAGGCGTGGGTCGTCGGGATCGGTGATGTCGCGGACGTCGACGTCCGGGGCCGTCACGGACTTTCGTCGACCAGCGCCGACATCAGGTCGGCGGCATTGCGCAGGACGTCCTTCTGGCCATCGTTGAGGGTGCTGAGCCGATCGGCCAGCCACTCCTGACGGGCCCGCCGCGCCGCTTTGACCAGCTCGGCACCCGACTCGGACACCGAAACCAGCACCTGGCGACCGTCGACCGGGTGCGGGGCCCGATCCACCAGCCCCTCGTCGGCCAGCGAAGCGATAACCCGGGTCATCGACGGGGGCCGCACGCGTTCGCGAATCGCCAGCGCACCGGGGGTCATCGCACCCTCGTTGGCCAGCGTCGTCAGCGCCGACAACTGGGACAGCGACACCGGCGACGACGGATTCCGGAAACGAAGTTGGCGTGACAACCGCATGACTGCCAACGACAAGTCGGCAGCCAACCGCGCATCCCTGTCAGGCACAGCGCGAGGTTACAACGGAACCCGGGAAACGTGAACGAGAAACGACGAACCCGGCGCTGACGGACCCCACACCCTCGACAGGGTCCGGATTGCCCGACGCGTTATGTTGAGACGCGATGAGCACCGAGACCGATCCGCAGCCGCCGCCGTTGCCACCGGCACTGCTCGAGGTCTGGCCGGTCATCCTGGCCGGTGCTCTGGCCTGGGCCATTGCCGCGGGTGTGGCTTTCGCGGTGCCCGGCGTAGCGAGTTGGCGACCGATCACCGTGGCCGGCCTGGCAGTGGGAGTACTGGGCACCAGCATCTTCGTGTGGCAGGTGGCAGCTGCCCGACGCGGCGCTCGCGGCGCCCAGACCGGGCTCGAGAAGTATCTCGAGCCGAAATAAGACACACCCTCGGAGGACAAATGGCCAGCCCGCTCTTGCAGGCACAGATCGACATCGACGCGCCGCCGGCGAAGGTATGGGAGCTGATCTCAGATTTCCGGCGGATGCCGGAGTGGAGCCCCCAGTGCCGGTGGATGCGGCCGTTCGGACCGCTGCGCGTCGGCACCCGCACCCTGAACATCAATCGCCGCAACCGGTTGTTCTGGCCCACCACCAGCACGGTCGTCGACGTCGTCCCGGAGCAGCGGCTGGCATTCCGGGTCGATGCCAACCGGACCATCTGGAGCTACGAACTCGAGCCGCAGGGCCAGGGCACCCGCCTCACCGAGAGTCGGCACGCCGAGAACGGCGTATCTGCGTTCTCGAGCATGACCGTCAAAGCCCTGCTCGGCGGCAACACCAGCTTCGAACGGGAATTGGTCGAGGGTATGAACACCTCGCTGGCCAAGATCAAGGCCGCCGCCGAGAAAAGTTAGTCGGATTGGTCGCCGGTAGCGGCAGGCGGGTCAGCACCGGGCTCAGCAGCGCCGGCAGGCTCCTCCGGTACGACCGGCTCGTCCGGCACTGACTCCTGCGGCACGACGGGCTCCTCGGCGTCGGCGGGCTCTTCGGCGACGACCGGCTCGGCCGCAACGCTGGCGGGCTCGGTCACCGGCTGCTCCGATACCTCGAGGACGCCGTCGTCGAACGGCTCGTACAGCGGCGAACCGGTGCCCGCCGGGGTCGGCGTGTCCGAGTGGGCGCCACACCCGTAGAGCTTGTCCACGACGTGCCCGTCAGCGGACAGTTCGTTGCCGCACACGCCGAACATCGAGCCCAGCGACCCGGCCAACGGCAGGAAGAAACCGCAGTCACGGCACACCCGCTTGGTGGACCGCGACATCGCCGAGTCGGGTCCGTAGTCACCCTCATGCCAGCGTTCAGCGGCATCCGCGCGACCCCACGGGCTCATCAACCAGCGTCTGCCCAGCCCGAGCTCGACGGCAACCTCGTCCAACTGCGGGTCACCGGTGGCGGTGTAGCCGGGCACCAGTCGCGGGTCGTCGTTGACCGGCGCAAGCAGGTCACCCGGACCCAGATCGCCGGGTCGCACCCGTTGTTCCCACGGCACCCACTCCGGCGCCAGCAGCGCCGACGGTCCCGGGATCAGCACCACCTCGCTGATCGTGGCATGGTCGGCTCCGGGATAGCTGGCGACGACGACAGCCCACTGCCAGCCCTGGTAGCCGGGCAGATGGGCCAGGAAGCTGTGCGTTGCGGTGTTCGGATCCTCGTAGCTGACACCCAGGTACTCGCCGACAGCCGTTGACCCACTGAACTCGGCAACGGCGGCGCGCGCCTGATCGACGGCACCCGTGAGCACCCCGGCAAGGTCCTCCGGCCATGCCGCCACGGTCACGGCACCGGCACCTTGCCCGGTCTCCTCAATGGGTCCGGTCACACTCTCCCCTCTCTGCGACACAGCCCTAATACTGCCGGAAGACACGTCCGGCCAGCCACACCGGTTGGCTACACCAGCAGTCCGCATAGGACAGAATTGAACCGTGTCTGGACGGCGGCGTGATCATCCGGGCCGGGTGGCCCCACCTCCGGGCCGCCGGACCCACAGCGACCCGGGCGGCGCTGGGCAACATCCCGGCATGGCGAACTACCCGGCGGGCGATGTCGACCCCCGCCGCCCCCGCCGCCCACCACCGATGCCCAGCTCCAACCGTTATCTGCCGCCGCTGGGCGCCGAACCACCACCCGGACGCGACATCCCGCCCGAACCGTCGCGCGGTTTCACCAACGGTGAGCGCATCACCGTCACCCGTGCCGCGGCGATGCGCAGCCGCGAAATGGGGTCCCGGATGTACTGGATGGTGCAGCGGGCGGCCACCGCGGACGGCGCCGACAAATCCGGTCTGACCGCGCTCACCTGGCCGGTGATGGCGAACTTCGCCGTCGACTCCGCCATGGCGGTAGCGCTGGCCAACACCTTGTTCTTCGCGGCAGCCACCGGCGAAAGCAAGTCGAAAGTCGCGCTGTACCTGTTGATCACCATCGCGCCGTTCGCCGTCATCGCACCACTGATCGGACCGGCGTTGGACAAGCTGCAGCACGGCCGGCGCGTCGCGCTGGCGATGTCGTTCGCGCTGCGGACCGCTCTGGCGCTGGTGCTGATCATGAACTACGACGGCGCCACCGGCAGCTTCCCGTCCTGGGTGCTCTACCCCTGCGCACTGGCCATGATGGTGTTCTCCAAATCATTCAGCGTGCTGCGCAGTGCAGTGACACCCCGGGTGATGCCGCCGACGATCGACCTGGTGCGGGTCAATTCCCGCCTGACCGTATTCGGCCTGCTGGGCGGCACCATTGCCGGCGGTGCCATCGCCGCCGGCGTCGAGTTCGCGGGTACGCACCTGTTGAAGCTGCCCGGCGCGCTGTTCGTGGTCGTCGGGATCACGATCGCCGGCGCGCTGCTCTCGATGCGGATCCCCAGCTGGGTCGAGGTGACCGCCGGTGAGGTCCCCGCCACGCTGAGTTATCACCGCGACAGCGACACCGCGCGGCGCAGCTGGCCCGAAGCCGCGAAGAAGCCCGGCGGAAAACTCCGACAACCGTTGGGCCGCAACATCATCACTTCGCTGTGGGGCAATTGCACCATCAAGGTGATGGTCGGTTTCCTGTTCCTGTATCCAGCGTTCGTCGCCAAGGCGCACGACGCCGACGGATGGGTGCAGCTGGGAATGCTGGGGCTGATCGGCGCTGCGGCCGCCCTGGGCAACTTCGCCGGCAACTTCGCCAGCGCACGATTGGAACTGGGCCGCCCGGCCGTGCTGGTGGTCCGCTGCACTGTGGTGGTCACCGCGTTCGCGCTGGTGGCCGCGGTGGCCGGGAACCTGGTCCTGGCCGCCGTCGCCACCCTGGTCACCTCCGGGTCGAGCGCCATCGCGAAGGCATCGTTGGACGCGTCGCTGCAGCACGATCTACCCGAGGAGTCGCGCGCATCGGGATTCGGGCGCTCGGAGTCCACCCTGCAGCTGGCCTGGGTGCTGGGCGGGGCGGTCGGGGTGCTGGTGTACACCGAGCTCTGGGTAGGGTTCACCGCGGTCAGCGCCCTGCTGATTCCGGGGCTGGCGCAAACCATCGTCAGTTTCCGGGGACGTTCGCTGATCCCCGGCCTCGGGGGTAACCGGCCGGTGATGGTGATGCAGGAAGGGACGCGTCACGGCGCGGCAGGGATGCCGCAGTGAAGCCCCGGGTCGTCGCAGTGCTGGCAATCGTGGCCATGCTGGCCGCCGGGGCAGGTGTCGGAACGTTTCTGCTGATGCGCCGTCAGGGCCCCCACTTCCCCACCGTCAGCGCCTATTCGAACGGACACCTGACTCGGGTCGGGCCGTATATGTATTGCAATGTGCTCAACCTGGACGACTGCCAGTCGCCGCAGACCCAGGGCGAACTGCGGGTGAGCGAGCGACTTCCGGTGCAGCTGTCGGTGCCCGAAGCCATTTCCCGCGCACCCTGGCGCCTGCTGCGCATCTATGAGGACCCCACGAACACCACCACCACACTGTTCCGCCCCGACACCCGACTGGCGCTGACCATCCCCACCGTCGACCCGCAGCGCGGCAAACTGACCGGGGTGGTCGTGCAGCTGCTGACGCTGGTAGTGGACAACGGGGAACTGCGGGAGGCCCCGCATGCGGAATGGTCCATCCGCCTGGTCTCCTGAGGCAGTTTGGGATCGATGTCTCCAACACGTTGCGCTGCATGCCTTTTGCGCCGTCGCGCGCGCATGTTCGAGCACAGTTGCGTCGGTACGACGGTGCGGTCGCCGTGCGGCAGATGAGCGGGTTGCTGCTCCAGTGGTGGCGCGAGGGTGATCATTTCGACCAGCTGAGTTCGCACCTCGAGGCGCGCGGAATGACCCGCGCGATTCGCGCCCGCGTCTCGTTCATAGCGGGATCGCTGAGCCTGGTGGCGATCGGATCGATTTGGAGTCCGGTCGGGCCGCACGGGACCGTGCCGATCGCGCTGGCGCTGATCGCCGGCGTCTGCGCCGCTGCCAACGCCCTGTTGTGGGCACTTCGGTGGCCGACCCGCCGCCAGGCGACCGGGTTCGCCATCGCATCGAGCACCGGGATCGCGCTGGTGGTGCTGGCGCAGAGCAATCCCGCCGCGGCCATGTTGGGCTGCACGACGTTCACGGGCCTGGCCATCCATCAGTCGCTGTTCCACTCCGCTCGCGTCATTGCGTACAACTTCTGCTGCGCCCTGGTCGTGGCGTCGGTGAAGACGGTTGGGCTGGTCGCCCAATTCGGCCTGGCCGGTGCTCTTGTCGCGTTCTGGTTGGTGGTGTTGCTCAATATCTCCGCGCCACTCGCGCTCTATGTTGCGGGTCAGATCCTCGGGCCGGACGCGTATCGGGCCGATCGTGATTCGCTGACCGGTCTGTTCAACCGGCGAGCTTTCTATCTGCATTCGCAACGCATTTTGCAAGAGTGTGCCGGCCGTGCCACCGATCTGGTGATCGCGGTCATCGACCTCGACCGGTTCAAGCAACTCAACGACAGGTACGGCCACGCAACCGGGGACGCGGCACTGGTGTCCGTGGCGCAGACGTTGCGGGACGGTACCGGCGAGAAGGCGGTGATCGGTCGACTCGGCGGCGAGGAGTTCGCCTTCGCCGACGAGTGGCCGCCCGGCGAAGTAGCCGAACGGGCGCAGCGATTGTGCACCGCGATAGCCGAATTGCCGTTCGGGATCACCGCCAGCATCGGCACGACCACCTTCCGGGTGGAAGGCGCTACGCCCCAGGCCGATATCGATACTGTGTTGGCCGATCTGGTGTCGCTGGCCGACGCGGCGATGTACAGCGCAAAGGGCAAGGGCGGCAACCAAGCCGGACATCACCGCCGAACCGGTGACCAAGACCCGGCACCGGTCGATCAGGACGGCTCAGCCTGATCCGCACCGTGGCCGGTCGGTACCCGCTCGCCGTCGGCCACCGGGCCGGGCGGGGTACCGTCCCCGAATGGCCTGCCGCCCAACGCTTCACGTCCGTGTGGGGAAAGCCAGTTGGTGAGGTCGGGACCCTTGGGCACGATGCCGGTGGGGTTGATGTCTGAGTGCACGATGTAGTAGTGCTGCTTGATCTGGACGAAATCGGTGGTGTCACCGAAACCCGGCGTCTGGAACAGATCTCGGGCATAGGCCCACAGCACCGGCATCTCGGACAATTTGCCGCGGTTGCACTTGAAGTGACCGTGGTAGACCGGGTCGAAGCGGGCCAGCGTGGTGAAGAGTCGCACGTCGGCTTCGGTGATGGTGTCTCCCACCAGATATCGCTGATTCTCGAGCCGATCGCTCACCCAGTCCAGGGCGGTGAACAACCGGTCGTAGGCGGCTTCGTAGGCGTCCTGCGACCCGGCGAACCCGCATCGGTACACGCCGTTGTTGATCTCGGTGTAGATCCGCGTGCTCACCTCGTCGATCTCATCGCGCAACCGTTCAGGGTAGAGCTGGGGCGCCCCCTCACGGTGGTATGCCGTCCATTCCGTGGAGAAGTCGAGCGTGATCTGCGCGAAGTCATTGGTGACCACCGCGCCGGTGGGGATATCGACGATGGCGGGGACGGTGATCCCTTTGGCGTAGTCCGGGTCGCGCTTGAAGTAGGCATCCTGCAGCCGCGGGATCTTCAGCACCGGGTCCACCCCGCCCGGATCGAGATCGAAGGTCCAGCTGCGCTCGTCATGGGTGGGACCGCAAAATCCAATGGACAGAACCGGTTCCAGGCCGAGCAGTCGCCGAACGATGATCGTGCGGTTGGCCCAGGGACAGGCCCGGGCGACCACTAACCGGTATCTGCCCGGCTCGACCGAATAGCCATCGCGTCCGTCCGCGGTGATGCGCGTGGTGAGGTACGTGGTGTCCCGGTTGAATTCGCCTGTTCCGGCGACATACTCGGCCATCGTCGCACCCTAGACCTTTGCTTCGGTCGGGTGGGGCACGACTTTGCGAGCCAGATTCTCGGCACTGGACGGGCCTGGCTCCCAGGGCGCAATCCACGGGCCGGTGCCTTCGGACTGGTCCAGAATGCCGTTCTCCAGCCAGGTGTAACGCCCGTCCAACACATCGTTGGTCACCCGCACGTCGCTGCTGTCGGTGTTGGTCCACAGTGCGTCGAACAGTGCCTCCACCCGCAAAGTTGCTTGCTGACAGAATATTTCGGCAAGTTCATGAGCTTGCTTCCCGAGTGCCGGGTCGGACCCGCGCTGGGCTTCGGCTCGCACGCACACCGCAGCCATCGCGAAAAGCTCCGCGCCGATGTCCACGATCCGGCCCAGGAATCCTTGCTTCTGCTCCAGTTTCGCCTGCCAGCGCGCCATCCCGTAGAAGGTGTTGCGGGCCAGCTTGCGGCTGGACCGTTCGACGAAGCGTAGGTGAGCGGCCAGCTGACCGAATTCGTGGTAGGCGGTCGGTCGTTGTCCCTCGCCAAAGACCAGTTTGGGCAACCACTTTGCGTAGAAGCCGCTCGCCCCGACCGCGGCCGCCGCCTTCTGTCGCAGGTCGGCATCGGCCTTGGCGAGATCACCGGCAGCACTGAGGTGCGCGTCGACGGCTTCCCGCGCGATGAGCAGCCGCATGATCTCGCTGGATCCCTCGAAGATGCGGTTGATCCGCAGATCCCGCAACGACTGCTCCACCGGCGCGGCCCGCTCCCCGCGCGCGGCCAGCGACTCGGCCGTCTCGTAACCCCGGCCGCCCCGGATCTGCATCAGATCGTCGGCGATGACGCACGCCATCTCACTGCACCACAGCTTGGCCAGCGCGGCTTCGATCCGGATGTCGTTGCGGTCTTCGTCTGCCATCTGACCCGACAACTCGACCACTGCATCGAGGGCGTACACGGTCGCGGCCATGAACGAGATCTGACGGGCGACTGCTTCGTGTTTGCCGATCGGCTTGCCCCACTGCACCCGCTCGCGCGACCATTCCCGCGCGATCTTCAACGACCATTTCGCCGAGCCGGTCACCATCGCGGGCAGCGCCAGGCGCCCGACGTTGAGGGTGGTCAGCGCGATCCGCAGACCGTCGCCTTCCCGGCCGATCAAGTTCTCCGCGGGTACTCGCACGCGGTGCATCCGGGTCAGGCCGTTCTCGATGCCGCGCAGCCCCATGAACTGGTTGCGCCGCTCCACGGTGATTCCGGGCGAATCCGCCTCCACCACGAAGGCACTGATGCCGCCGCGGTGCCCCTCACTCTTGGGCACGCGGGCCATTACCACCAGCAGCTCGGCGATCACCCCGTTGGTGGTCCACAGCTTCACGCCTTCGAGTTCGTAGGCCGCGCCGTCGTCGACCGGTGTTGCCGTGGCACCCAACCGTGCCGGATCGGACCCGACGTCGGGCTCGGTGAGCAGGAAGGCCGAGATGGCGCCCGCGGCACACCTCGGCAGGAACTTCTGTTTCTGCTCCGCGGAGCCGGCGAGCTTGAGTGGCTCGGGCACCCCGATCGACTGGTGTGCGGACAGCAACGCGCCGAGGCTGGGGTGCACGGTGGTGACCAGCATCAGCGCGCGGTTGTACGCCACTTGGGACATACCCAGACCGCCGTACTCCGTCGGAATCTTCATCCCGAAGCAGCCCAATTCGGCTAGACCGGTGATGTATTCGTCGGGAATCCGGGCGTCTCGCTCGATGACGCTGCCGTCCACGTCGACCAGGAATCCGCGTAGCTTCGCCAGGAACTCCTCGGCGCGCGCCTCGTCCGCCTCCGCCGGCTTGGGGAAAGGGTGGATGAGCTCCAGCGGAAACCGGCCCAGGAACAGCTCCTTGGCGAAAGACGGCTTTTCCCATCCGCTTTCGCGGGATTCTTCGGCGACAGCCCGGGCTTGTTCTTCGCTGACCTGCGCTTGCTGTGCCATCGCCGCCTCCTCGTTGACGCCATCACGACGAGAGGTGGATACCCGCTTCGGGCGTGGCTACGCCGGGTCGAGAGCCCCCTAGGCCTCGAACTCGCGCGCCACCGCCTTGACCACCTCGGAGATCTGACGTGCCGTCTTGCGGTCCGGGTAGCGGCCTTTACGCAGTTCCGGTTGCACGGTGCTTTCCAGCAGCGTGATCATGTCCTCGACCATGCCGTGCAACTCGTCGGGGCTGTGCTTGTGCTCGGCCGGCGCATCCCGGCGCGAGGCTTCCCGGCGCGTCCTGGACAGGCTGGGCGGCGGATCGAGCAGCTTCAGACTGAGCGCCTGCGGACCGCGCCGCCCCGAAGCGATGCCGAACTCCACCTTCTGGCCCGCTTTGAGCCCCTCGACACCCGCGGGCAACGCCGACGAGCGGACGTAGACGTCCTCGCCGTCCTCCTGCGACAGGAAGCCGAACCCCTTCTCGGAGTCGTACCACTTCACTTTGCCGGTCGGCACTGCATTCACCTGCTTGTCTGATGGATCCTGCTTGTCTGATGGATCATTGGCTAC
This sequence comes from Mycobacterium sp. NGS24, assembly GCF_059813065.1. Lineage (NCBI taxonomy): Bacteria > Bacillati > Actinomycetota > Actinomycetes > Mycobacteriales > Mycobacteriaceae > Mycobacterium > Mycobacterium sp. NGS24. Next base: position 16,734 of record NZ_JCALDW010000005.1, on the reverse strand, counting down.
ACAACATAAAGACGCGTCCCGCATGCGCAGGACGCGCTGACGATCACAGATCCTACTCGGCTGATCATCCGCTCAGCATCCGGTTTACCCGGCACTCGGTAGGCTGGCGATACCGCTGGAGGAGATATGCGCCTGATCCTGAATGTCATCTGGCTGGTTTTCGGTGGGCTCGTGCTCGCACTGGGATACCTGCTGGCCGCGTTGGTCTGTTTCCTGCTGATCGTCACCATCCCGTTCGGTTTTGCTGCGCTGCGCATCGCGTCCTATGCGCTGTGGCCGTTCGGCCGGACCATCGTGGAGAAGCCGGGGGCCGGGGCCGGCTCCGTGGTCGGCAATGTCATCTGGGTGCTGCTGTTCGGGCTGTGGCTGGCGCTCGGCCACCTGACCACCGCCATCGCGATGGCGGCCACCATCGTCGGGATCCCGCTGGCGCTGGCAAACCTGAAGCTGATCCCGGTCTCGCTGGTTCCGTTGGGCAAGGAGATCGTCCCCGTCGACCGGCCCGCGCGCATGCCGGCATGACGCTGACCACCCTGGGAGTGCCGACGGTCCCCGGCGCCAGCAAACAAGGCCAGGCACCGCGCACCGGCCCGCTACTCGACACCTATGGCCGCGCCGCCACCGATCTGCGGATCTCGCTCACCGATCGCTGCAATCTGCGATGCACCTACTGCATGCCGGCCGCAGGTCTCAACTGGCTGCCGGGCGAGACGCTGTTGCGTTCCGACGAGCTGGCCAGGCTGATGCGCATCGCGGTCACCCGCCTGGGCGTCACCGGGGTGCGGTTCACCGGGGGCGAGCCGCTGCTGGCGCGCCACCTCGAAGAGGTTGTCGCCGCTGCTGCCGGGCTCACGCCGCGCCCGGAGATATCTCTGACGACCAATGGCGTCGGTCTCGCGCGGCGGGTCGACGCGCTGGCCGACGCCGGGCTGGACCGCGTCAACGTGTCCCTGGACAGTGTGGATCCCGCGCACTTCGCCGCGATCACCCGGCGGGATCGCCTCAAGGACGTGCTGGCCGGCCTGTCCGCCGCACGGCGCGCCGGGCTCGACCCGATCAAGGTGAACGCCGTGCTCGACCCCGAGACCGGCGCGCGCGACGTCGTGGATCTGCTGCGGTATTGCCTGGAGCGCGGGTACCAGCTGCGAGTCATCGAGCAGATGCCGCTGGACGCGGGCCATCAGTGGCGTCGGCACGCCGCGCTCAGCGCCGATGACGTGCTGGCGGCGCTGCGGCCGCACTTCCGCCTGGAACCCGACCCGGCGCCCCGCGGTTCGGCGCCGGCTCAACTCTGGCTCGTCGACTCCGGCTCCGATACGCCGACCGGAAAATTCGGGATCATCGCGTCGGTGTCGCAGGCCTTCTGCGCCACGTGTGACCGCACCCGGCTGACCGCCGACGGCCAGATCCGCAGCTGCCTGTTCTCCACCACGGAAACCGATCTGCGTGCACTGCTGCGCGGGGGTGCCGACGACCACGCCGTCGAGGCCGCTTGGCGCGCTGCGATGTGGAGCAAACCCGCCGGCCACGGCATCAACGACCCGGGCTTCACTCAGCCAGCACGGCCGATGAGCGCCATCGGTGGCTGACACCGCGCCTTATCGTGCCGACATTCAGGTCACGGTCCGCTACTTCGCCGCCGCCCGGGCAGCTTCCGGCGCGGAGTCCGAGACCGTCGCGTTGCCGGCCGGAGCGACGGTGGCCCGCTTGGTTGAGCTGCTCGCCGATCGGGGTACCCACCTGGCGACAATATTGAGCCGATGCTCTTACCTGCGGGACGGAATTGCCGTCCGAGATGAGGCCACGGCGTTATCCACCGGCGACACGGTTGACGTACTTCCGCCCTTCGCCGGCGGTTGAAACTGTGAAATACATCACGTAACGGAACGATAACGGCCCGGCCACGCTCCGATTTCGGCCACTCTGACCTGCACAAACGCGAACCGTTCCTGGCGTTTTGCGGCCCGCGTGTGACCAAAACGCCGACATTTCCTTAACGTGACGGGAACGCCGCGAACCGCTACCGTTCCGGGTGGTTCGTCACCCAACCCGAGCGACGAACCCTCCTTCACCTAGATCGCGCCCAGCTCCATCCGTTAGGTGAGGGATTCCGACCCGCGGATGGAGGCGGGGGACCCACCAGGTCCGCCGAGTTTCGGACCGGGGCCAATCGCGGCTCCTTGGGGTGAAGCCGACGTCGTATCAACGGTGAACGACGACGGCCGGGTGACCTCTTCCACCCGAACCCGACAGCTGACCTCGCAGGCGTGTATACGAGAGGAATTTCTGAGCGTATGAGTGGACGGCATCGTAAGCCCACTAACTCGAGCGTGAGCGTCGCCAAGATCGCCTTCACCGGCACGGTCCTCGGTGGCGGCGCCATCGCCATGGCCGGCCAGGCGGCTGCGGCCACTGACGCCGAGTGGGACCAGGTAGCCCGCTGCGAATCCGGCGGCAACTGGGCGATCAACACCGGCAACGGCTTCTACGGTGGCGTGCAGTTCGCCGCCGGCACCTGGTCGTCGCACGGTGGCGGCGAGTTCGCGCCGTCCGCCCAAATGGCCAGCAAGGACCAGCAGATCGCCGTCGCCGAGCGCGTGTTGGCGACGCAGGGCCGGGGCGCCTGGCCGGTGTGTGGCACCGCGTTGTCCGGACCGTCGCCACGCAATGTCGTGCCCCAGCCGGCCGCTTTCCCGTGGGACCAGCCCGCCGAGGCACCCGCGCCTAATACCGAACTTCCCCCACCAGCAGAGCTGCCGGCTCCGGTCGAGGAGGCCCCGGCCCAGCTCGTCGGAAACGAGCTCGCGCCGGCTCCGGCCGAGCTTGCTCCGGCTCCCGCCGACCTGCCCCCGGCACCGGCCGACCTGCCCCCGGCACCGGCCGACCTGCCCCCGGCTCCCGCCGACCTGGCTCCCGCCCCGGGCGACCTGCCGCCGGCTCCCGCCGACCTGCCTCCCGCGCCGGCGGACCTGCCCCCGGCTCCGCCGACCATCGACGCCGGCTTCCAGCCCGGTGAGGCGGCGCCTCCGGTCGACGCCGGCACCCCCGCGGGGGTCCACCAGGTGTCCACGGTGGGCTACACCCAGCAGCTGTGGCAGTCGATTGTCGGCCACGACATCGCCGGCAACGACGCGCTCGACGCGCTCGCGGCGGGCCCGGTCAGCTGACCGGGCTCAGGCCGAACCCACCCATTCTTCGGAACCGTCGTCGAAGAACTGGTGCTTCCACACTGGTAGCCGCGCCTTGATGGCGTCTACCAACTGAGCACAGGTAGCAAAGGCCGCTTGACGGTGGTCGGCCGCTACGGCGGCCACCAGAGCGGCCTCACCGATGTGCAATACGCCGATGCGGTGACTGGCTGCGACGGCCCGTACCCCGGCGGCCTGCCCGGCCACCTCTGCCACCACGTCAGCAAAGACCTGCGAAGCCGACGGGTGCGCGGAGTATTCCAGGCGCACCACTCGGCGTCCGTTGTCGTGGTCGCGGATCATCCCGACGAACCCGACGACGGCACCGGCCGACTGATGGCTCACCAACGCCTCGTGCTCGGCGAGACAGATCGACTGGTCGGTCACTACAGCGCGTACGACCAACGTCATCGTTGGTGATCTTCGCCGGCGAGTTGCGCCAGCGCGTGGTCGAGCACCCCGGCCAGCACCCCGAGGCCGTCTCGTACCCCGCCCGGTGAGCCGGGCAGGTTGACGATCAGCGTCTTGCCGGCCACCCCGCACACGCCGCGCGAGAGCACCGACGTCGGCACCTTCGGCAAGCCGGCCTGCCGGATCGCGTCGGCCAACCCGGGGATGATGAAGTCCAGCACCGCGACCGTTTGCTCGGGCGTGCTGTCGGTAGGCGAGATCCCGGTGCCGCCGGATGTGATGATGACGTCGACCTCGTCGTCGAGCGCATCGTTGAGCGCCTCGCCCACCGGATTTCCATCGGCGACCACTCGCACCTCAGCAGGCGAAAAACCCTGCTGCTCAAGCCATTCAGAGATAATCGGCCCACACTCGTCGGCATAGGAACCGGAGGCTGCCCGGGTGGATGCGACGACCACGCGCGCGGATCGATTCACTGCCTCACCCAACTTCCGCTACGGCCGCCCTCTTTGCTGAGCACCCGGATAGCGTCGATGCGCGCGGCCGGGTCGACCGCCTTGATCATGTCGTACAGGGTCAGCGCCGCCACACTGACGGCGGTCAACGCCTCCATCTCCACCCCCGTTCGGTCGGTGCTGCGCACCGTCGCATGGATCTCGATCTCGGACTCGCCGACAATGAAGTCGACATCGACACCGGTGAGCGCCAGCTGATGGCACAACGGGATCAGGTCGCTGGTGCGTTTGGCGGCCAGGATGCCGGCCACCCGCGCGGTCGCCAGCGCGTCACCCTTGGGCAGCCCGCCGCGGGAGACCAACCCCACCACGTCCGCGGAGGTGCGCAGGACACCGGCGGCGACGGCAGTGCGTCGCGTGGCCCCCTTCTCGGTGACGTCGACCATGTGCGCGGCGCCCCGCTCGTCCAGATGCGACAGGGCGGGCACCTCGGCGGCCCGTGCAGCGGCCCTCGGTGCGGCCCCGGCCCCGGTCATGGTGGCGATTACCAGGTGGCGACTGTCACCGGGTGGACGTAGGGCAACTCGTCGGCAGGCACCGGGAACACCACTTCGCCGAAAGGCGAGAGTGCGCCGGTGCGGTCGGTCACGAGTTCGCTCACCGCGTGGTCATCCGGGTCCGTAGTGGGCCAGCCGTTGTCCACGTACTTTGCCTTGCGTGCATCAGCCACGCGCTCCATTCTGACAGGTCCGTAAGCAGTCCGCGACGGTAGCCCGCAGGTCGGGCCTAGGCTTGATCTTCGATGACCGAACACACCCCGGATATCCCGCTGGGGTCCTGGCTGGCCGACCTACCCGACGAGCGGTTGATCCTGCTGTTGGCGTTGCGACCCGACCTTGCCCAGCCCCCGCCCGGCAGCATCGCCGCGCTGGCCGCCCGCGCCCAGGCGCGCCAGTCGGTCAAGGCCGCCACCGACGACCTGGACTTTCTGCGGCTCGCGGTGCTCGACGCGCTGCTGGTGCTGCACGCCGACATCGAACCGGTGCCGGTCGCCGAATTGACGGCTCTGATCGGGGACGGCGCCCCCCGGGACGAGGTGCTGACGGCCTTGGACGACCTGCGGCAGCGCGCCCTGGCGTGGGGTGACACGGCGGTGCGGGTGGCCGCCGACGCCGCCTCCGCGTTGCCGTGGCTACCGGGTCAGGTCACCCTGGAGGACCGCTCCCTTTCCGGGGATCAGATCGCCGCCCTGATCGACGGGCTCGACGCGCCGCAGCGCGACGTCCTGGACAGGTTGCTCGACGGGTCCCCGATGGGGCGCACCCGCGATGCGGCGCCCGGCGCTGCGCTGGACCGGCCGGTGCCGCAGCTGCTCGCCGTGGGTCTACTGCGCCGCGTCGATGCCGAGACCGTGATCCTGCCCCGGCACGTGGGTCAGGTGTTGCGCGGGGAGAACCCCGGCCCGACCCAGCTGGCCGCGCCCGACCCGGTGGTCTCGACCGTCGATCCCGCCGCGGCCGACGCCGCGGCCGCCGGGGCCGTCATCGACCTGCTGCGTCACGTGGATGTCTTGCTGGAAAACCTCAGCGCCGCTCCGGTCGCCGAGCTGCGCAGCGGGGGGCTGGGGATTCGCGACATCAAACGACTGGCCAAGACCACCGGGATCGAGGAGCCGCGCCTGGGTTTGATACTCGAGCTGTCGGCGGCGGCCGGGCTGATCGGCAACGGCACCCCCGACCCCGAACCGGCCTACGGCGAGGCACCCTATTGGGCACCCACCACCGCGGCCGACCGGTACGGCACGCTCAGTGCCGCCGACCGGTGGTTCCTGCTGGCCGACACCTGGCTGCACCTGCCGGCCCGACCGGCGCTGATCGGAAATCGCGGCCCGGACGGCAAAACCTATGGCGCCCTGTCTGACTCGCTGTTCTCGACGGCTGCCCCACTGGATCGACGGCTGCTGCTGGACATGCTTGCCGAGTTGCCGCCCGGCGCCGGGGTCGACGCGAAGACCGGGTCGGCCGCGTTGATCTGGCGCCGGCCGCGCTGGGCCCGCCGGCTGCAACCGGGACCGGTCGCCGATCTGCTCTCCGAGGGTCACGCGCTGGGCCTGGTGGGTCGCGGTGCCATCAGCACGCCCGGCCGGATCCTGCTGGAGCAGGACGACGACCCGGGTGCGGTGCTCGGTGCGATGTCACGCGCGCTGCCCAAACCAATCGACCACTTCCTGGTTCAGGCAGACCTGACGGTCGTGGTGCCGGGTCCGTTGGAGCGCGACCTGGCGGACGAGCTCGCTACGGTCGCCACCGTCGAATCCGCCGGTGCGGCAATGGTTTACCGGGTCAGCGAGCAGTCCATCCGGCATGCCTTGGATATCGGCAAGACCCGCGACTGGATGCACTCCTTTTTCGCCGGGCATTCGAAAACGACGGTGCCGCAAGGGCTCACGTATCTCATCGATGACGTCGCGCGCCGGCACGGGCAACTTCGCATCGGCATGGCGGCGTCATTCGTGCGCTGCGAAGATCCCGCGCTGCTGGCTCAGGCCATCGCCGCGCCGGCCGCCGAAGACCTGCAGCTGCGGGCGCTGGCGCCGACGGTCGCGGTGTCATCAGCTTCGATCGCCGACGTGCTGGCTGCGCTGCGTGCGGCAGGGTTTGCCCCGGCAGCCGAGGACTCCACCGGTGCCATCGTCGATGTGCGTGCCCGCGGTGCCCGGGTGCCCAGCCCGCAGCAGCGCCGACCGTACCGGCCGCCCCCCCGGCCCAGCGGCGACACCCTGCACGCGATCGTCGCGGTGCTGCGCACGGTGACAGCCGCGCCGTTCGGCAACCTGCGCGTCGACCCTGCCGTCGCGATGTCACTGCTGCAACGAGCCGCCCAGGACCAGGAGAAGGTACTGATCGGCTACCTCGACGCGGCGGGGGTCGCCACCCAACGGGTGGTGGCGCCGATCGTGGTCAAGGGTGGGCAACTGGTGGCGTTCGATTCCGCGTCCGGACGGCTGCGCGACTTCGCCATCCACCGCATCACCTCGGTGCTGTCGTCCGATGAACGATAGCTGTCGGTGCGCCGACGATAATGGACTGATGCGCGCCGACGACGATGCAGCACGGAGTGAAGGAGGAGTGGCGCTAAATGACTGACGGACCCCTGATCGTCCAGTCCGACAAGACGGTGCTGCTCGAAGTGGACCACGAGCTGGCCGGGGCCGCGCGCGCCGCCATCGCGCCCTTCGCCGAGCTGGAACGCGCTCCCGAGCACGTGCACACCTATCGCGTCACCCCGCTGGCGCTGTGGAACGCGCGCGCCGCCGGCCACGATGCCGAACAGGTGGTCGACGCGCTGGTCAGCTTCTCCCGTTACGCGGTGCCGCAGCCCCTGTTGGTCGACATCGTCGACACCATGGCCCGTTACGGCCGGCTGCAACTGGTCAAACACCCCGCACACGGCCTGACCCTGGTGAGCCTGGATCGTGCGGTGCTCGAGGAGGTGCTGCGCAACAAGAAGATCGCCCCGATGCTGGGTGCGCGCATTGATGACGACACCGTGATCGTGCATCCCAGCGAGCGTGGCCGGGTCAAGCAGATGCTGCTCAAAATCGGTTGGCCCGCCGAAGATTTCGCCGGTTACGTGGACGGCGAGGCGCATCCGATCAGCCTGGAGCCGCACGGGTGGGAGTTGCGCGATTATCAGCAGCTGGCCACCGATTCGTTCTGGGCGGGCGGGTCCGGCGTGGTGGTGTTGCCGTGCGGCGCCGGCAAGACATTGGTCGGCGCGGCGGCCATGGCCAAAGCCCAGGCCACCACGCTGATCCTGGTCACCAACATCGTCGCGGCCCGGCAGTGGAAGCGTGAGCTGGTCGCACGCACTTCGCTCACCGAGGAGGAGATCGGCGAATACTCCGGCGAGCGCAAGGAAATTCGGCCCGTCACCATCTCCACGTATCAGATGGTCACCCGCCGCAGCAAAGGCGAATACCGGCATCTGGAGCTCTTCGACAGCCGTGACTGGGGCCTGATCATCTACGACGAAGTGCACCTGCTGCCGGCGCCGGTGTTCCGGATGACCGCCGATCTGCAGTCCCGGCGCCGGCTGGGCCTGACCGCCACGCTGATTCGCGAGGACGGCCGCGAGGGGGATGTGTTCTCGCTGATCGGCCCGAAACGCTACGACGCGCCGTGGAAGGACATCGAGGCCCAGGGCTGGATCGCGCCGGCGGAATGCGTGGAAGTGCGGGTCACGATGACCGACAACGAACGGATGATGTACGCCACCGCCGAACCCGAGGAACGTTACAAGCTGTGCTCGACGGTGCACACCAAGATCGCTGTGGTCAAGTCGATTCTGAAGAATCACCCCGGTGAGCAGACCCTGGTGATCGGCGCCTACCTCGACCAGCTCGACGAACTCGGTGCGGAGCTGGACGCCCCGGTGATCCAGGGATCGACGAAAACACGCGAACGCGAGGAATTGTTCGACAAGTTCCGCACCGGTGAGATCGCCACGCTGGTGGTCTCCAAGGTCGCGAACTTCTCCATCGACCTGCCCGAAGCCTCAGTGGCCGTTCAGGTTTCGGGGACGTTCGGGTCGCGCCAGGAAGAGGCCCAGCGGCTGGGCCGGCTGCTGCGACCCAAGTCCGGCGGCGGTGGGGCCGTCTTCTATTCGGTGGTGGCGCGCGACAGTCTCGACGCCGAGTACGCCGCACACCGGCAGCGTTTCCTGGCCGAACAGGGCTACGGCTACATCATCCGCGACGCCGACGACCTGCTCGGCCCGGCCATCTGACTCCGCGAGCAGACGCAGACTCGCATGCATCGCGTGTGCTGGACGCGATTCTGTGTCTGTTCGCAGTAACTAGAGCGACAGGATCGTCGCCGACGCGGTGCCCGGCGCGCCGTACACCTGCGCCAGCCCCACCCGCGGATTCCCTGGCACCTGCCGTTCGCCGGCCTCGCCGCGCAGCTGCCGAACCAGTTCGTGCATTTGGCGCAGCCCCGAGGCTCCGATCGGCTCGCCGTTGGCGATCAGCCCGCCGTCGGTGTTGACCGGCATCGACCCGTGGATCTCGGTAGCGCCGTCGGCCAGCAACTTCTCCTGCTCGCCGTCCGCGCACAGACCCGTCTCGGCCATATGGATGACTTCGTTGCCGGCGTCGGTGTCCTGCAGTTGGGCCACATCGACGTCCTCCGGCCCGATCCCGGCAGCCTCGTAGGCCGCTCGGGACGCGTACACCGTCGGCGAGACGTCCTCGTCGAGCGGCGCGAAGGTGGCATGCACCTCATAGGCGCCGTACGTGCGGGTGCGAATCTCGCAAGCGCGCACATATACCGGCTTGTCCGTGTACTTGTGCGCGATGTCGGCGCGGCACATCACCACCGCGGCGGCGCCCTCGTCGGGCGCACAGAACATGTATTGCGTGAGGGGATAGTTCAGGACCGCGGAGTTGAGGATCTCCTCCTCCGAGATCGGCTTGCGACGGAACGCGTTCGGGTTCAGCGCCCCGTTGCGGAAGTTCTTGTTGGCCACCTTGGCCAGGGTGGCCTGAGAGATGTTGTGGTCGTGCAGATACTTGTTGGCCTTCATCCCGAAGAACTTGGTCGTTACGAACTGCCCGTTCTGCGCGTACCACTGGGGTAGCGCCAGCTTGGCGGGGTCGTCGGTGAAAGCACCGCGCGGATGCTTGTCCAGGCCGATGGCGATGCCGATGTCGTACTTGCCCAGCCGGATGGTGTCGGCGGTCTGCTGAATGGCGCTGGCGGCGGTCGCGCACGCGTTGAACACGTTGGTGAACGTGATGCCGGTCAGCCCGACCAGCCGGGTCACCGCGTCGGGATTGGACACCTCGTGGCTGCCGCCGAACCCGAACTGGATGTCTTTCCAGCTCACACCGGCGTCGGACAGCGCTGACTGAATGGCCTCGGCACCCATCTGCATCGCGGTCTTGTCGAACCTGCCGAACGGGTGCAGACCCACGCCGATGATCGCGACGTCGTTAGTCATTGCGGCCTCCCGACACCGGCTCGAACGCGAAGGTGAGAACCTCGTCGCCGTCGTCGTCGGTGGTCAACGGCACAAACGTCAGCTCGACCTGTTGGCCGAACTGCAGCTTGGCCGGATCGTTCTCGGTCAGCCGTCCTTCGACGCGGATCACGTCACCGAGTTGCACCAGACCCACCCCGAACGGCACGAATTCCTTGCCGGTCGGGCCGGCATACGGCGCGCCGGGCGGGAAGCCCTGGGTGGTCCAGGCGATCAGGCTGCCGCGGCGCGGCAACAACACCTCGTTCATCTGTCCGAGACTGCAGCGGGGGCAGCGTTCCTGGACGGGGAAGGTGGTGGCACCACAATCTCCGCAGCGACTGCCGATCAGCTGGGGGTTCTCGTCGGGCCAGGTCGAGATTTCAGGGGCTAATGCCTTCTGCATCGTCAGTCCTCCGTGGACACGAAAAAAACGCGACTAACCCAGACCGTACAACAGCGTTCCGCGAAAATGGAAATCTGGTTCTCGCAATTGAAAAGGTTGCGGAGCCACCGTTCCCCCGCAGCGGCGATCAGCTCAGCGCGGGGATGACTTCCCGTTCGAACAGCTCGATGCCGGACCGGTCGTAGGCCGCCTCGGGGAAGTAGCAGATGGCGTATTCGCATCCCAGGTCGCGAACCCTCGTCAATCGCTCAATGACCTGTTCCGGCGTGCCGGTGGCCGAGTCCGGAATCCCGGAGGACATCGAATCCGCCAGAGCGTCCGGCACATACGCGGCCAGCCGGTCGCGAATCCGCTGCTGCCGCTCGTTGACCTCGGACTCGGACGAGCCGAGCACCGCGGTGAAATTGGCCGAGCGGACGATGGCGTCGAAATCGGTACCCAGGTTCCGGCAGTGCTCGGCCAGCACCTCCGATTTGTGCGCAAACGCTTCCAGTTCCGGGGTGAAATTGGTGTACTGCGCGTACTGCGCGGCGATCCGCAGCGTCTTCTTCTCACCACCGCCGGCGATCCACAGCGGAATACCATTGTCCTGCAACGGCTTCGGGGCAACGATCGCACCGTCGACCTGATAGTGCCTGCCGTCGAAGCTGACTTTTCCGTCCCGCCAGGCATCCCGCATGATCTGCACGCCCTCGTCCAGCCTGGCCAACCGAACCCCCGCGGACGGAAAACCGTAACCGTAAGCGCGCCATTCGTGTTCGTACCAGCCACCGCCGATACCCATCTGGACGCGTCCACCGGAGATGATGTCGGTGGTGGCCGCCACCTTCGCCAGGTAGACGGGATTACGGTAACTCATCGCGGTGCACATCTGACCCAGCTTGATCCGCGAAGTGACCGCGGCATAAGCCGCCATCAGCGACCAGGCCTCGTGGGTGGCCTCGTCGGTCGGCAACGGGACGGTGTGGAAGTGGTCGTACACCCACAGCGAGTCCCAGGCACCACCGTCGGCGTAGGTGGCCAGATCACGCATCACCGCCCAGTGCCGCTCCGGTTCGATGCCGACGAGGTCCATCCGCCAGCCTTGCGGGATGAAGAGACCGAAGCGCATAACCGGACTCTAGCCCCGGCACCACGGGGCTCGACACCCAGCGCGTCGGGTGCGACCTTTCGACGCCCCGCACCACCCGGATGGCCCGTTTGGCAACATGGAAGCCAGGACGCGGACGAGAGGAATGAGCGGAATGGACCTGGCCGGGGTAGGAGTATGGAGCAGTCAACTGCGCTACGGTGACGAATCCGAAGCCGCCGACGCTGCAGCGGAATTGGACGAGCTCGGGTTCACCGCATTGTGGATTCCCGACGTCGGCGGACCGGTGCTCGACGCGGTCGCTCGTCTGCTGGCGGCGACCGCGCGGACGGTGATAGCCACCGGCATCCTCAATCTGTGGATGCACTCCCCCGCCGACGTCGCCGAGTCCTACGCCGCGTTGAGCAGCAAGCATCCCGACCGTTTCCTGCTCGGGATCGGAGTCAGCCACGCGCCGCTGATCGACGCGGGAAACCCCGGCCGGTACCGCAAACCGCTCGCAGCGACGGCATCGTTCCTGGACGGTCTGGATGCGGCGTCGCCGCCGGTGCCCGTCGACGGGCGGGTGCTGGCCGCGCTCGGCCCCAGGATGCTGGAGCTGTCGGCGACCCGCGCCCGCGGCGCCCACCCCTACCTCGTCACCCCCGAGCACACCGCTTCGGCCCGTGCGACGCTGGGGCAGGGCCCGTGGCTGCTGCCCGAGCAGTCCGCGATCCTGACCGACGATGCGGACGAGGCGCGCAGGATTGGAACCGATTGGCTGCGTGGCTATTTGGCGATGCCGAACTACGCCAACAACATGCTGCGCAGCGGGTTCTCCGAAGACGATGTCACGCAGATCAGCGATCGCCTCTTCGATGCACTCATCGTGTGGGGCGACGAGGAAGCAATCCTGCGCCGAGTCGCCGACCATCAGTCGGCCGGTGCCGACCACGTCTGCGTCCAGATACTCACCGCCGACCCGCGGGCATTCCCCCGCGAGCAATGGCGCCGCCTGGCCGCGGCTGTTGCCGCTACGTAGCTGTGGCACTCGGCCATCGGCTCAAACGTCTGCAGTACCGGACGCTCTACCGGCTGGGTTTCGTTCCGTGGGACGGCCACCCGATCGGGGTCAAGCTACGAGAGTTGGTCGAAGACAGTGCAATTGCGCCCGGTGCGGCACTCGACATCGGCTGCGGCACCGGCGACAACTGTAGCTATCTGGCTGAGCACGGCTGGCGGGTGACCGGAGTGGACTACGTCGCCCGGGCGCTGCAGAAGGCACGGGCCAAGGTCCGCACCGAAAGCGTCGAGTTCCGGATTGCTGACGTCACCCGGCTCAGTTCGGCGAACGTGGGCCGGGATTTCTCGTTGATCGTCGACAACGGGTGCCTACACGGCATGAACGACGACGACCGCGACGCCTACGTTCGTGAGGTCACGCGCGTTGCGGCGACCGACGGGCGCCTGCTCATCATGGCGATGATCCCCGGTGGTTCACCCGGGGTGCGCGGCATCGACCTGCCCGAGATCCAGCGGCGATTCACCCCGGCCTGGACGCTGGTGGACTCGGGCGACGAGCCGTCGCTGGACCACAACGGCAAGAACCCGGGCCGCTACTACGTTCTGCAGCGCGCCGCTTAGCCGCGACGACGCAAGAGCCCCCGAAACAACGCTGTTTCGGGGGCTTTTGCGGCTGGTCGTCAGGTCAGCGAGTCCGGCGGCAAGAAGCGGTCGCCGTACTTCTCGGCCAGTTCGCGGGCCCGCGCCACGAAGGCCTCCTTGCCCCGGCCGTGCGGACCTTCGTAGCCGACGATGTACTGCGCGCTACCACCGGTCCACGGCGGGAATCCGATGCCCATGATCGACCCGATGTTGGCGTCGGCCGTGGAGGTCAGCACGTTCTCGTCGAGGCACTTCTGGGTTTCCAGCGCCTCGGCGAACAGCATCCGGTCGATCATGTCCTGCAGCGGCGGCGTCGAAGCCCCCGACTTGAAGGTCTCCCGCAGGCCCGGCCACAATCCGGAGCGCTTGCCGTCGGGGTATTCGTAGAAGCCGGCGCCTTTGAGTCGGCCGGAGCGGCCCAGCTCGATCATCTTCTCCACCACAGCTTCTGCGGGGTGCGGTTCGTACTGGCCGCCACTGTCCTCGACACCCTTGCGGGTAGCCGCGGCGATCTTGTGCATCAGCTCCAGGTTGAGCTCGTCGGACAGTTGCAGCGGCGGCGCGGGGTAACCCGCCTGCGAACCCGCCTGCTCGATGCTGGCCGGCTCCACGCCTTCGCCGAGCATTGCCAGCGCCTCGTTGACGAAGGTGCCGATCACCCGGGAGGTGAAGAAGCCGCGGCTGTCGTTGACCACGATCGGGGTCTTGCCGATGGCCAGGGTGTAGTCGAAGACCCGGGCCAGCGCTTCGTCAGAAGTCTTCTCGCCCTTGATGATTTCCACCAACGGCATCTTGTCGACCGGTGAGAAGAAGTGGATCCCGACGAAGTCCTCCTGCCGCTTCACCCCCGTCGCCAGACCGGTGATCGGCAGCGTCGAGGTGTTCGACCCGAGCAGCGCGTTCGGCTCGACGATGTCTTCGATCTCCTGGAACACCTGGTGCTTGAGGTCCTGGTTCTCGAAGACGGCTTCGATGACGAAGTCCACGCCCTTGAGGTCGGCTGGGTCGGCGGTCGGGGTGATGCGCCCGAGGAGCGCACTGGACTTCTCCTCCGTTGTCCTGCCCCGCTCGAGCGCCTTGGCTTCGAGTTTCTCCGAGTAACCCTTGCCCTTCTGGGCGGCCTCGATGCTGACGTCCTTGAGCACCACGTCGTAACCGGCCTTGGCCGAGACGTAAGCGATGCCCGCGCCCATCATGCCGGCGCCGAGCACGCCGATCTTGTTGATCTTGACCGGCTCGATGCCGTCTGGCCGCGACCCGCCGTTGTTGATCGTCTGCAGGTCGAAGAAGAACGCCTGGATCATGTTCTTGGCGACCTGGCCGGTGACCAGCGAGGTGAAATAGCGGCTCTCGATGCGGCTGGCGGTGTCGAAGTCGACCTGCGTGCCCTCCACGGCTGCTGCCAGGATCGCCCGCGGCGCAGGCATATTCGCACCCTTGAGCTGCGAGCGCAGCAGGGAAGGGAAGGACGGCAGGATGGCGGCCAGCGACGGCGATGACGGGGTACCGCCGGGGATCTTGTAACCCTTGACGTCCCACGGCTGGGTGTGCGATTCGGGGTTGGCCTTGATCCAGGCCTTGGCGGCCGGCACCACCTCGTCGACCGAACCGACCAGCTCGTCGACCAGTCCGATTTCCTTGGCCTTGGCCGGCTTGAACCGGGTGCCCTGCGACAGGATGTTCATGAAAGCGTTCTGGATCCCGAACATCCGTACCGAGCGGGTGACGCCGCCGGCACCGGGCAGCAGGCCCAGCGTCGCCTCGGGGAAGCCGAACTGCGACCCCTTGACGTCGGCCGCGATGCGGTGGTGGCACGCCAAGGCGATCTCCAGCCCGCCGCCGAGCGCCGCGCCGTTGAGGGCGGCGACGACGGGCTTGCCCAGCGTCTCGAGGGTGCGCAGCTGCTTCTTCACGTTCTCGACGAGATCGAATGCCTCGCCGGCGTTTTCCGGGCCGATCTGGATCATGCTCTTGACGTCACCACCGGCGAAGAAGGTCTTCTTCGCGCTGGTGATCACCACGCCGGTGATCGAGTCTTTCTCGGCGACAAGACGATCCACCGTCTTGCCCATCGACTCGATGTAGTTCTCGTTCATCACGTTGGCCGAACCCGACGGGTCGTCCAGCGTCAGTGTGACGATGCCGTCGGCGTCCTTGTCCCACTGAATTGCGTTGTCGGCCATGTACTTAAACCCTCTCGATGATCGTCGCGACACCCATGCCGCCGCCAATACACAGCGTTATCAACGCGCGTCGGGCGTTGCGCCGCTCCAGTTCGTCGACCATGGTGCCGGTGATCATCGCGCCGGTTGCTCCCAGCGGGTGTCCCATGGCGATGGCGCCACCGTTGACGTTGAGCTTCTCGTCCGGGATGTTCAGGTCCTTCTGGAACTTCAGCACCACGGAGGCGAACGCCTCGTTCAGCTCGAACAGGTCGATGTCGTCGACGGTCAGCCCGGCCCGGTCCAGCACCTTCTGGGTGGCCGGGGTGGGTCCGGTGAGCATGATCGTCGCGTCCGCACCGGTGGTGGCGGTAGCGACGATGCGCGCCCGCGGGGTCAGGCCCTGCGACTTGCCGGCCGCCTCGGAACCGACCATCACCAGCGCGGCGCCGTCGACGATTCCGGACGAGTTACCGCCGGTGTGCACGTGGTTGATCTTCTCGACCCAGTGGTAACGCTGACGCGCCACGTCGTCGAATCCGGCCATTGCGGCCAGGCCCTCGAAGGCGGGCTTCAGCTTGCCCAGGCCCTCGGCGGTGGTGTCGGGGCGCATGTGCTCGTCATGATCGAGGATGAGCAGGCCGTTCATGTCGACGACCGGCACGATCGACTTGGCGAAGTACCCACCCGACCACGCCTCGGCGGCCAGCTTCTGGCTGCGCAACGCGTAGGCGTCGACGTCGTCACGCGAGAAACCCTCGATGGTGGCGATCAGGTCGGCACCGATGCCCTGGGGGACGATGTAGGCGTCGTAGCTGGTGGCCGGGTCGGCCATCATCGCGCCGCCGTCCGACCCCATCGGAACGCGGCTCATCGATTCGACGCCGCCGGCGAGCACCAGATCGTCCCAGCCGGAACGGACCTTCTGCGCCGCGGTGTTGACGGCCTCCAGGCCGGACGCGCAGAACCGGTTCAGCTGGAAGCCACCGACTGTGTCGGGCATGCCGGCGGCCAGCACGGCGGTGCGGGCGATGTCGCCACCCTGGTCGCCGACCGGGGAGACGCAGCCCAGGATGACGTCGCTGATCAGGTTTTCGTCGAGGTCGGGGTGGCGCTTGCGCAGCTCCTCGATCAGGCCGACGACCAGGCTCAATGGCTTGACTTCGTTCAGCGAACCGTTGCGTTGCTTGCCGCGCGGTGTACGGATGGCCTCGTAGATGAAGGCTTCTTCGGACATGTGAACTTCCTGTTCGGAGAGGGTGTGGATCCGTCTTAAGAGTAGGTCCAGCACAGGAACCCTAACAGTTGCCCCGGCCAACCTGTTGGTTGGGCCGGTCCGCCGCTGGCTGGGACACGG
>NZ_JCALDW010000049.1:0-341 GCF_059813065.1 Mycobacterium sp. NGS24 | reverse complement strand
GTTCTCGATTCCGGGGGGGCCGGGGTTCGGTAATACCTCGGTGACCCCGTCGTCGGGGTTCTTCAATAGCGGTTCGGGTAGTTCTTCGGGCTTTTTCAATATGGGTGCGGGCAGTTCTGGATTGCAGAACCTGGCGACGCTGGGTGCCTCGGGTGTGGGCAATGTGGGTGATCTGCAGTCCGGTATGCGCAACCTGGGCAACAGTATCTCGGGTTGGTTCAACGTGAGTTCGTTGGATGCGGCGCAGGCGGCGGTGGTCTCTGGTGTCGGCAATGTCGGTAGTCAGGTCTCGGGGTTGTTCCACAATGCGGTGACTGACTTCACCACTTTCAGCATTGGCC
>NZ_JCALDW010000048.1:0-415 GCF_059813065.1 Mycobacterium sp. NGS24 | reverse complement strand
TCACATAGCAGGAAAGCTTGCTGGGGATAGATGCTGCACAAGGACGATCGGCCGCCCGCAGCAGAGAAGTACGTCATCAGCCAGCCACCCAGTCCGCCAGCGCCGCCTGCAACGCACTCATCTGACCGTGCAAGAAACCGGAGACCTGGCTGCCGATGTTGCCGACGCCAGACATCAACGCGGCCCCGGCCACATCGCTGGTGTTGGCGATGCCCGACATCGCCTCACCCAGGTTCTGCCAACCCGACAACAACGAACCGGCGTTATACCAACCCGACGTCAACGCCCCGTTGGCATTAGCAAAACCCGAACTCAAACTGTTCGAATTGAAGAACCCGGACGTACCACTGGAACTGCCGTTGAAGAAACCCGACGCCAACGACCCCACAGAGTTCCCAATACCAACCACCCCCGG
>NZ_JCALDW010000047.1:0-429 GCF_059813065.1 Mycobacterium sp. NGS24 | reverse complement strand
GCGATGTTCTTGGATTTCGCGTGGTTGCCGCCGGAGATCAACTCGGCGCGGATTTTTGCCGGTGCCGGGTCGGGTCCGTTGCATGTGGCCGCGGCGGCTTGGGAGAGTTTGGCCGCGGATTTGTCGGCGGCGGCGAATTCGTTCGATTCGGTGATCGTGGGTTTGGCCAGTGGTCCGTGGGCGGGTCCGGCGTCGGTGTCGATGGCGGCTGCGGCGACGCCGTATGTGGGCTGGTTGGGGGCTGCGGCGGCGCAGGCTCAGGCGGCTGCGTCCCAGGCGCGGGCGGCGGCGTCGTCGTTTGAGGGGGCGTTGACGGCCACGGTGCATCCGTTGGCGGTGGAGGCGAACCGGGTCTCGTTGATGACGTTGATTGCGACGAATTTCCTGGGGTTGAATACGCCGGCGATTTTCGCCAACGAGTTCGATTAC
>NZ_JCALDW010000046.1:0-430 GCF_059813065.1 Mycobacterium sp. NGS24 | reverse complement strand
CGATCGCAACACCGGCAGCTTCAACGTCGGCAGCATCAACACCGGCTTCGCCAACGCAGGCGACCTCAACACCGGTTCCTTCAACACCGGCAGCATGAACCTCGGCTCATTCATGCTCGCCGACAGCCAAGTGCTCGACGGCATCACCATTTCCCTCAATCTGCCGGCGATTCCGATCGATCTGGTGGCGGGCACCAACGTGGCCATCCCCATCTCCGGTCAGTTCGACCCGATCACCATTTACCCCATCATTGTCAACGTCCCGGTCAACGTGACAGGACTCGGTCTGGCCACCATCAGTGGGATCGTCCCCTCCGCAATAGTGGAGCCGATCGTCATCAACCCGATCGTCCTGCTGGACGTCGTGTTCGGTGCGGACGTGCAGATTCCCATCGACATGACGCTGCTGGGCCGAATCAACCTCACGATC
>NZ_JCALDW010000045.1:0-579 GCF_059813065.1 Mycobacterium sp. NGS24 | reverse complement strand
GGCCAGCATGGCCATGGTGTTGGCCTCATGGGTGCTGGCCATCGACTGATAGGCCCGCACCAGATCGGTCATGGCCTGGTTCCACTGCACCTGCCACGCCTGATAGGTCACCCCGGTGTCACCCTGCCAGGCATTCTGCAACGCAGCCTGCTCAGCAGAGATATCCGCACCCAGCCCCGACATGGTCCCGGCATAGCCCGACATATCCCCCGCGTGCGCCAGCATCGCCGGGTAGTTGTACATGATCTGCGACATCACAAGTCCTTAAAACTCGAAGGAACCGGCTCAGAAACCGGTGTAGGTCGACGCGGCCGCGGCATCGGCAGCCACATAAGTACCCGCAGCCTCACCCAGGTTGGCCTGCGCGATGTCCAGCAACGTGTTCACCCGCGCCGCCATCTCCACAAACCGGGCATGCGCAGCCTGAAACGCCGCCGAGGACTCACCCTGGTGAAACGCCTGCGCCGACATCGCCGCCTGCTCCGCCTGACCAATCGTGTGCCGCATCAACCCCGCCTTGGCACCGAACGCCGACTGCGACGACACCAACTGCGGAATATGAGCATCCAACAAACTCAT
>NZ_JCALDW010000044.1:0-588 GCF_059813065.1 Mycobacterium sp. NGS24 | reverse complement strand
GGGCAATCAGGGTGGCCTGAATGTGGGTGGCGGCAATGTCGGTGACCTGAACTTCGGGTTGGGCAACGTGGGTGGCAGCAACTTCGGTGGCGGTAACCTCGGTGACTTCAACTTCGGTTTCGGTGATCTGGGCAGCAACAACTTCGGGTTCGGCAACCTCGGTGACGGCAATATCGGGTTCGGTAACTCCGGTAGCGGCAATATCGGGTTCGGGAATACCGGTAGCGGCAATATCGGGTTCGGCAACAGCGGTAACGGTAATTTCGGGTTGGCCAACTGGGGTGATCACAACTCCGGTATCGGCTGGTTGGGCAGCGGTAACGTCGGCGTCGGTGGCTTGAACGCGGGCAGCGGCAATATCGGGCTGTTCAACTCCGGGAACAACAACGTCGGGTTCTTCAACTCCGGTACCGGTAACACCGGGATCGGTAACGCCGGTGATTACAACACCGGTATCGGCAACACCAGCATCGCGAACACCGGGATCGGTAACACCGGCAGCTACAACACCGGCGTGGGTAACACCGGCAGCAACAACACGGGCAGTTTCAACGCGGGCAGCTTCAACACCGGTGATGCAAACCCCGG
>NZ_JCALDW010000043.1:0-684 GCF_059813065.1 Mycobacterium sp. NGS24 | reverse complement strand
ATTCCGGCTCCTGCGGCACCGCCTTGGCCGCCGGCACCGCCCTGGCCGCCCTGGCCGCCGGCCTCGGGTGTGGCGCTGGAGGCGCCGGTGGTGCCGGTGGCTCCCTTGCCGCCGTTGGCGCCGTTGCCGCCGTTGCCGCCGGCGCCGATGGCGCCGTTGGTGCCGCCGTCGGTTCCGGTGCCGGCAGCGCCGGCGCCGCCGCCGTTACCGCCGTTGCCGCCGCGAGCGCCGGCGCCTCCGGTGGTGCCGGTGTTGTCACCGCCGTTCCTACCGTCACCGCCGTTGCCGCCTTGACCGCCGTTGCCGCCGTTGCCGCCGCCGGTTTGGCCGATCCCGGCGCCGCCGTCACCGCCGGCGCCGCCTTGACCGCCGTTGCCGCCGTTGCCGCCGTCGGTGGGCGAGGTCCCGGAGGTGGCGGTGATTCCGTTGGCCCCGTTGCCGCCATGGCCGCCGTTACCGCCCTGGCCGCCGGTACCGATGGCACCGTCGGCGCCGCCGTGGGTGCCGGTCCCGGCGGCTCCGGCGTCACCGCCGGTGCCACCCTTGCCGCCGACGGCGCCCGCACCACCACCAGCGCCGGTGTTGTTGCCGCCGTTGCTGCCCTGGCCGCCGGTCCCGCCGATACCGCCCTGGCCGCCGTTACCGCCACCGGTGTTGTCGATACCCACACCACCGGCACCGCCG
>NZ_JCALDW010000042.1:0-688 GCF_059813065.1 Mycobacterium sp. NGS24 | reverse complement strand
CGCGGCGGCGGCTGGGTCAGATGCCCACCCAACTGCTGCTCGAGACTGTCCCCCGGAAACGGCTGACTGCCCGTCAAACACTCATGCATCACACACGTCAACGCATAGATATCAGCCCGATGATCGGTACTGTCCCGCGTCATCCGCTCCGGAGCCAGATACGCCCAACTCCCGATCACATTGCCCGTACTGGTCAACGACGTCTCCCCCGCACTACGGGCGATCCCGAAATCGATCAGATACGCAAAATCATCCTCAGCCACCAAAATGTTGGACGGCTTGACATCGCGATGCACCAAATCGATCCGATGCGCCGCATTCAACGCCGACGCCACCTGATCGATGATGTGCACCGCCCGCGCCGGATCCAACGGACCCTCCCGCAACATGCTCTGCAGATCACGACCCACAATCAGGCGCATCGTGACAAACAACCGCCCCTCGATCTCCCCGAAGTCATAAATCGGCACCACATGCGGCTCATCCAACCCCGCCGCCGACCGCGCCTCCCGACGAAACCGCTGCTGATAGGTCTCATCATCAGCCAACTGCGCCGGCAACACCTTCAACGCCACCACCCGCTCAGTGCCGGTATCAAAAGCCCGCCACACCTCGCCCATCCCACCGCGACCCAGCAACTCGATCAACCGGTAACGACCAAACGGCGTCCCGTCCACGCCAACCTCCC
>NZ_JCALDW010000041.1:0-1016 GCF_059813065.1 Mycobacterium sp. NGS24 | reverse complement strand
TTGGAGATGTGGGCCCAGGATGTGGCTGCGATGCTGGGGTATCACTCGGGTGCGACGGCGGTGGCTGCCAGCTTGACCCCGTTCAGTGCGCCGCCGCTTGACTTGGCCGGACTGGCCACGACGGTCAACGCCCACGTCGTGGGGGCGGCGACCTCGGTCTCGGCGGCGCTGAGCCCGGTGGCCGAAGGGGTCGCCGCGGGCGCGTCGTCGGTGGTGGCCGGCGTCCAGTCGGCGGCGGCCGCGGTGCCGGTGGCGACCGTGATGTCGGCGGTTCAGGCGGGAGCGATGCCGGCCAGCATGTTGATCGGTCCGATGATGCAGCTAGGGCAGACCGCCAACGCCGGTGCTGCCGGACTGGCCGGAGCCACCGAAGGGCTGGCCGACCTTCCCAAGTTCGTCGGCGACACCGCCCCGGCGCTCAACGGCTTGGGTGCCGGCGGCGGCGGACTCGGTTCCGGGATGGCGGCCGGCCTGGGCAATGCGCGCCTGGTGGGTGCGATGTCGGTGCCCCCAACCTGGCAGGGGTCGGTACCTAAGGCGCTGACCAGTTCGGCGATGACGGGTCTGGGCGCCATGCCCAACCCCGCCGGGATGGCTGCCGGTGCCGGCACGGGAATGATGCCGATGCCGATGCCGATGGGCGGCGGCGCCGGGGCGGGAGGCATGCCCGGCGGCATGATGGGCCGCGGCGGCGCGAGTCCGCACGTGGTGCAGAACCGGCCCAGCGTGATCCCGCGGACCGGAGTCGGATAGTCGCAAGCCTCGGCCAGGTGCCGATCACGGGCGCGGACACGCATCTGGACGGGTGCGCAATTCGCGCCCGTGGCATGTTCGAACGTGGAATATACTCAGTTGGAAGCAAAGTCGATTCGGTGTCCGACAACCAAAACGTCAGCTCATTTGGTGAAAGCCCGAACTTATCGGTGCGGTCTGACTTACGATCCAGCCGTGAGCTGGGTACGGGGCAGGTCGCAGGTACTTGTTGGCGCCGTTGACGCGGCTGGCTGGTTAGGATA
>NZ_JCALDW010000040.1:0-1120 GCF_059813065.1 Mycobacterium sp. NGS24 | reverse complement strand
CTAGGTGTGATGTCCAGGGAGGTTGTCCCGATTCGTATCGGTGAGTCTGTGTGACAGAGAAGGCCTCCGGTTGTGAAGTGGAGCTGTCTAGGAACCGCTTCATCAACCAGGAGGCCTTCGTGTCCCACGCTAACGCTGCTTTGACCCCTCGTGCACGTTTGAGGCTCGCTCAGTTCGTCGTCGAGGAGGGCTGGACCTACGCCGCAGCGGCCAAGATGTTCATGGTCTCCCCACGAACCGCCAAGAAATGGGCGGACCGCTTCCGCGCCGAAGGCGCTGCGGGGATGGTCGACCGCAGTTCTCGGCCGCGCCACAGTCCGAACAAGACCAGCCAGCAGGTGATGCGACGAATCGTTGACGTGCGGTGGCGCAAGCGGTTGGGTCCGGTGCAGATCGCCGGGCGCCTTGGCGTGCCGGCTTCCACGGTGCACGCGGTGCTGACCCGGTGCCGGATCAACCGGCTGTCCTACATTGACCGGGTCACCGGGGAACCCCTGCGGCGCTACGAACACGACTATCCCGGCTCGCTGATCCACGTCGACGTCACCAAGTTCGCCAACATCCCCGACGGCGGCGGACATCGGTTCTTAAGCCGCGAGCACGGCAGACGCAACAGACAGCGGACCGCGCATCGAACCGGCGAACGCGCGGGGAATTGGCGACCCCGGATCGGAATTGCATTCCTGCACACAGTCATTGACGATCATTCCCGGATGGCCTACGCCGAGATTCAGTCCGACGAGAAAGCCGTCACCGCAATCGGTGTCCTGCGCCGCGCGGTGGCGTGGTTCGCTGAGCGTGGCGTCACCGTCGAACGAGTCTTGTCTGACAACGGGTCGGCCTACGTGTCCTACGCCTGGCGCGACGCCTGCGCCGAACTGAACATCACCCCGAAGCGCACCCGCCCGTATCGGCCACAAACCAACGGCAAAATCGAACGATTCCACCGCACGCTGGGCGACGGATGGGCCTACGCACGGTTCTACGAATCCACCGACCAACGCAACACCGCGCTACCGGGCTGGCTGCACTTCTACAATCACCACCGAGCCCACTCCGCCATCGGAGGCCGCCCACCAGTCACCAGACTGACCAACCTCCCTGGACATCACATCTAGGC